>JALZIF010000028.1 GCA_030860435.1 Gemmatimonadota bacterium
GCGAGGCGCTCTCAATCGCGCCGGGTGATACCGTGCGCTATCGCTTTACCGAAAAGGGCGTCCTGATCGAGAAAGCGCCCGCGGAAGCGGACGACCCTTTTGCCGCGTTCTCGGAGTGGGCAGGATCCCGGGACGACGAAGCGTATGCCGGCCTCTGAGCTCTACGACTCCTACGACGTAGTCGTCGTGCCTTTCCCTTATGCCGACCGGCTCGCCGAAAAGCGCCGGCCGGCGCTCGTGGTGTCGAGCCAGGCACTCAGCAGCTTCCGGCTCATGTGGGTGGCGATGATCACCAGCGCTGCCAATGATCCATGGTCCTGTGATGTCCCCATCGGCGATCTCGAACAGGCAGGGCTCCCGGCGCCATCGGTCGTTCGACCCGCAAAGATCGCATGCATCGACCCCACTCGCGTTCTACGGCGCGCCGGGACGCTCGAGCCCACCGCCGCTCGTAAAGTGGACAATCAGCTCCGCGCCTTTCTGGCCACTGCCTCGCCCAAGGGGAGGAAGTGAGGAGGCTGGGACGGCTCGCGCGTCGCCAGCACCGGTCTCTCCGTCGCGCGCTCTACGGGCGCGGGATCTACCACCGCCCTTTCGGCGATGTTGTGCTCGGTCATCGGCGCGTGGCGCTCCGAAGATGGCGGCTCGATGTGAACGCCGGGGGCCTTCGGCATGTGTACCAGAGCGGGCGGCGCGGAGCGACGCCGCGCCTTGCGGCTGGAGGGCCAAGACCCCATGACCCCGGCCGCCACCACGAGCAGCAGAAGACCGGCAAAGGCCAAGATGATCGGTCCCAACTCGACTTCCATCCTTGGCACCTCGGGAAAGCCCGCAGTCTCCGCGTCGCCGCCGGAATGCGGCCTCGTCAGTGCAACCCACGTTCCAGCCGCGGCGTTCGGGCGGTCGGGACAAGGCTTGCTTTCGGCGTACACGTTCGCAGGCGATAGGGTCCCGGAGGGGTCATTGCTGGCGGCAGGTGCGCACCGCGCGCATCGTAAGAACGATCCGTTGCCCTCCGCAGGCCCCAACGCTCCCAGAACACGCCGATTCAGATGCGACCACTGTTTCTCCTTTTCGCTCTCCCGTTCGCTCTCCCACTCGCCGTGTGCGCGCAGCCGGCGGACGATGCGCATCTCGCGCGCGCCAAGCGGATACTGCGAACGACGCCGCTCATCGACGGGCACAATGATCTGCCGTGGGCGATCCGCCGCGACAGCGCGGCTCCGCTCGCCGTGGACGCCTACGATCTCAGGCGTCGCACTCCCGGGCACACCGACCTGGCGCGGTTGAAAGCGGGGATGGTGGGCGGACAGTTTTGGTCGGTCTACATCCCGGGAGACGTTCGGGACTCCGGCTACGCGCGGGTTCAGCTCGAACAGATCGACATCGCCCGCCGCGTGATCGACAAGTATCCCGAGGCCTTCCGGTGGGCGCTGACCGCGGAGGAGCTGCGGCGCGCGCACCAGGCTGGCCGCATCGGCTCCCTCCTCGGCCTGGAGGGTGGACACGCGATCGAGAATTCTCTGGGGGCCCTCCGCGCCTACTACGCGTTAGGCGCCCGCTACATGACGCTCACGCACAATGTCACAATCGACTGGGCGGACGCGGCGACGGGGCTGCAGACGCACGGCGGGCTGACGGAGTTCGGGCGGGAAGTGGTGCGCGAGATGAACCGCCTCGGGATGCTGATTGATCTGTCGCACGTGTCCCCGGCGACGATGAGTGATGCGCTAGATGTGACCGAAGCGCCGGTCATCTTCTCTCACTCGTCGGCCCGCGCCATCACTGACCACCCCCGCAACGTGCCAGACTCGATTCTCCAGCGCCTTCCCCGGAACGGCGGCGTCGTGATGGTCACCTTCGTTCCGGCCTTCGTCTCGAGCGCCGTGAACGATGCCGCCGGCCGCGACGACCGGGAACGAGACCGTTTGCGGTCAGAATTCGGCGCCGACAGCGCTGGGGCGCGTGCTGCGCTGGCGGCCTGGCGGCAGCGGAACCCCACGCCCAGGGCGACGCTCGGCGACGTCGCTGACCACATAGATCACATCCGGAAGGTGGCCGGTGTGGACCACGTCGGGATCGGCGGCGACTTCGACGGAATCAGCGAGACGGTCGAGGGACTAGAGGACGTCTCGACCTACCCGGCGCTCTTCGCAGAGCTCTCGCGCCGCGGCTGGAGCGAAGCCGACCTCCGCAAGCTCGCCGGCGAGAACGCGCTCCGCGCACTCGCGCGCGCCGAGGCGGTGGCGAAGCGACTACAGGCGGCGCGGGGGCCGTCGATCAAGACGATCGGGGAAATCGACGGGAGATAGGCGATCAGCCGCGCTACCTCACTCCGGCTACCGCCCTCCGCAGCCTCGGCATCACTCGCTCGATCTCCGCGACCGAGGCTGCTCCTATCGAGAGGCGGAACCAGCCTGTCTCCTCGGCGGTGCCGAAAGCCTGGAAGGGGACGGCGGCGAGCCCCGCCTCGCGAAGGAGCCAGGCGCGAATCTCCTCGTTGGTGCCCAGCACCTCGCCTGACGAGGCACGCTTTCCGTTGAGCGCGAAGCGCGCACTGAGGTAGAGAGCGCCCATTGGCGCGATCGCATCCACCGGCAGCCCGGCGTCGCGCATCGAGATCAGTCCATCGTAGAGCGTGCGGACGCGGAGCTGGAGGCCGCCGACGAGCTGGTCGCGGTACGCGGTCACCTCCCCGGCGGCGCCCAGCCACTTCGCGGTCGCGACCTGCTCTGCGCGCGGCGCCCAAGCCCCGACGTGGCCGAGGAGGTTCGACATCGGCGCGATGACGTCTTGGGGGCCAACTACCCAACCGACGCGCACTCCCGTCGCCGCGAACGCCTTTGAGATGCCATCGATGAAGATCGTGTACGGCGTCATCTCCGGGCAGAGCGTCACTGGGTCCACATGGGCGCGGCCATCGAACGTCAGCATCCAGTAAACCTGGTCGTACATGACGTAGAGCGGACGCTGACCGGCTGTGCGCCGCGCGTTCTCCTCGAGTACGAGGTCGCAGATGCCGGCGAGCGTCGCGGCTTCGAACATCGTCCCGGTCGGATTCGCCGGTGAGTTGAGCGCCAGCAGGCGGGCGCCGCGCACCGCGTCGGCGAGGCGCGCGCGCGTCGGGAGAAACGCGTCCTTCGGCCCGCACGTCACCGGTACATCCACCGCGCCGACGAGGTGGCAGTAGTGGTTGTTGTTCCACGACGGCACCGCGTACACGACACGGTCGCCCGGGTCCACAAGCGTGCGGAACGTCGCGTAAATCCCGGGGCGCGAGCCGGCTGTGATAAGGACCCCATCGAGCGGATAGCGCAGCCGAAGCCGTTCGGAGTAGAAGCCGCGCACTGCCTCGCGAAGCGCCGGCATCCCGTTGGAGGGAGGGTAGTTCGTCTCGCCACTTTGCAGTGCCGCCGCGATCTCCTCCTCGAGTCGCGCCGGAATGCGGAGCTCGGCCGGATCGAAATCCCCGACGGTGAGGTTGCAGAGCTGCGCGCCGGACGCGCGCATCGCCCGAATTTCGGCGGCGATCTTGAGGATCTCAGAGCCGGCGAGCCCGTCCGCCATCGCCGAGACGCGGCGATCCCCCATCGCCTCGAGCGCTTCGGCGTCGACGGCGGCGAGCGCGTGTAACTGTTCAGTCATTCAGTTCCCTGACGCGGAAACGAGCCGGTTCGGCGGAATCTGGAAGTCCGGGACGATGTTGGCCAGAGGGGCATGTACTGAAGGTATTGACAAACCAGGACCGGATGCGTACAGACAGCTCGTTCGACTAGCACTGCGGCCCCATCTTTCGAGAGAGAGGCTTCCATGCTTTGTCTGGGCAACCGGCTCTTGACCTACGTCGCGCTGGCCTCTGCCATGTCCAGCGTCCCAATGTACGCGCAGATTCCAAGCGGCCGCATCACCGGTGTGGTGCGCGCCGCTGGCGGCCCGGTGCTTGAGGCAGCCAGAGTCACGGTTACGAACAACGTCACGCGCGCTATG
>JALZIF010000055.1 GCA_030860435.1 Gemmatimonadota bacterium
CTTGTGGTAAGAGCGCTACTTTGGCGGGCGTGTTCAAGTCTCACCTGGTTCTCGGCCCCCTGCCATGACATCATATGCCAGGATCTGCACAAGCGCGAGAGTCAGCTACACCGACGAACCCACCGCCCACGCGGCAGTGTATCATTCCGGAGCGGGGAACCTTTCCGCACGATCGCGCCTTCTGAGGAGTATCCGATCCCCGAGTGAACGACATGGCCGACCGCCGCGCTTAGCGATCGATCATCGACCCGTGGGGATGGATGCTCGAAGGCGGGAACGCGCTGTTCTTTCCCTCGCTGATCATCTTCGCCGCGGTACTTGTGCTAATGGCGGTCGTTGCCGACGACCGCTTCGTCCTCGGTCGACGCACGCCAGCGACCGTCAACCGGAGCTGATCATGCAGCGCAGGCAGTTTCTGTTCATCCTGGCGCCCACAGTCGCGGCCGCTGCCGCGGGATGGCGCTCGCTCGATCCCCAGGGAGTGTCGACGCCTATGGCACGTTTGCATTCGACCGACGACGCGCTGGCGAGCGACACGGTCAAGAAGCTGAACAAGCCGCACGAGGAGTGGCGCGATCTCCTCACTCGAGAGGAGTACGGCGTGCTCTTCGAGGAGCGCACGGAGCGTCCGCACAGCAGCCCCCTCGACAAAGAGAAGCGCGCGGGCACGTTCATCTGCGCGGCGTGCTACCTGCCGCTTTTCGACTCGGCCGCGAAGTACGACAGCGGCACGGGCTGGCCGAGCTTTCATACGGCCATCGCGGGACATGTGGAGACGAAGCGCGACTTCAAGCTCATTCTTCCGCGCACGGAGTATCACTGTGCGCGATGCGGTGGCCATCAGGGACACATTTTCAAGGATGGTCCGCCGCCGACGGGGAAGCGCTACTGCAACAACGGCGTGGCGCTGCGGTTCATCCTGTCGGGCGATGCGCTCCCCGCCCTGAGGGGCTAGTATGCGTCCACGAACGTCCGTCGCCTTCATCTTCGCCGCGGGCCTGACGACAATGGTCTCCTGCGGTGCGGCCGGCTCGGCGTCCGACGAATCGCCACGCGATGCAGCCGCCGCGAGGCATGCGCTCGCGCAGGGTATCACGCTCGACACCGCGCTCTTCGCCGGCGGCTGCTTCTGGTGCATGGAGCCGCCGTTCGACGCGCTGCCCGGCGTCATCTCCACCACGTCGGGATACAGCGGCGGGACCGTGCCCAATCCGACGTACGAGCAGGTGGGCGCGGGCGGAACCGGCCATGCGGAAGTGGTGCGTGTGATCTTCGATGCGTCGCGCGTGAGCTACGAGCGGCTGCTCGACGTGTTCTGGCGCAACATCGATCCGCTCACCGCGAACCGGCAGTTCTGCGACGCGGGCGACATGTATCGCTCGGCCATCTTCTATCGTGACGAGGCGCAGCGCGAGGCGGCGCTGGCGTCGAAGCTCGCCATCGAGCGCTCCGGCCGCTTTCGTGAGACCATCGTCACGCAGATCGCCGCGGCGTCGCCGTTCTACGAAGCCGAAGCGTACCATCAGGACTACTACAAGAAGAATCCCATCCGCTACAAGTTCTATAGCTCGCGCTGCGGGCGCGAGGCGCGACTGGAAGCGCTCTGGGGAAAACCCGGGAGCTGAGCTCCACGGAATCGGCAGCCCGATCCAGCGATCAGGTTAGGTCCATCGTGCCGCGCTCCTCGTTCGTGGCCGGGCGCCGTCCAAGAGTTGGCAGACCTTCACCGAGGCCACCCCGTTTGCGGCAGGCCCGGAGCAATCTTCAGCGCGTTCTTGTAGTACACCTTCTTCAGCACGCTGTCCGGCAGGTCGATGCCGTACAGCTTCCAGAATGCGTGATAGTCGCGGTAATAGTCGAAGTAGTCATCGCGCGTCTCGAACACGCGCCAGTAGTGCGGATACTCCTCCGGCTGAAACGAGTCCTTTCCGAAAAGAATTCGGTCCTGGTACTTGACGAAGAAGTCATGTGCGGCGCGCGGCTGGCGGCCAATGTCGTACAGTACGGCACCGACTTCGGCGTACACGTTAGGCATCTCCGTCAGCATCTTGCCGAGCCGGCCGAGGTCGTTGGCGTGCCACCCCATGTGCGCCGCGACGAAGATGGTCCTGCGGTGCCTGCGGAACAGATTGTCGCGTTCCTTCATCAGCTCATCGAAGCTCGGGACCCGGTCCGGCGGAATCTGGCGCCCGGGAAAGAGCGACAGCTCGAGCCAACGCTCGTTGCTGTAGTCGACGGGCTTGTAGAACTCCTGCGGATCCCCGGTGTGGATGAACACCGGAAGCCTGAGTCGTGCGCACGCTTCCCAGATCGGATCGAGCTCGGGATCGTCGAGCGCGAGCCGCGAGCCATCCGCTTTCTGCGTTGACTGGCCGAAGCCCTTCCCTATCTCTCCCACGCCCACCGCGCCGGCCGCGACGTCGGCCTCGAGCTGCGCGACGGCGCGCTCCGCCCATCCCGGACCGACGTTCTGGAAGTTGATCCCGGCGAGCACGCGCACGCGGTCCTTCATCTGCGGCGATGCGCTGATCGAGGCGACCGTGCGCTCGAGGGATTCACCCGACATGTTGTTCGCGGCCACCATCACCCGGACGTTCAGGCTGTCTAGCGCCGCACCCAGCGTCGCGAGCCCTTCGGGCGAAGCGAGCAGCCGCTGCGGATGGCCGTGGAAGTCAATCGCAGGGTACTTGGCCTTCTGCACCGGGTGCGCCGGAGTGACGAGCGTCGAGCGCGGCCGATAGTCCAGGATGCTCGGCGCCGGCGACGCGGGCGCCATGCAGTTCCGCGGCCGGATCTCCGTCATGCCCGGCGGACACGACTCTCTGGGTTGGATGGGCGTGCCGCGGTCGCCGCCCGGCTGGGCAGTGACAGGACTGCTGAGGATTGCGCCGAGACCGGCGACGACAAACGCGAGACGCATCTGGAGCTTGCCCCCTGACTGTTGACGTGCATCAATCCCGTGCCTTCCAACTTGCCTTCATTCCCTCTGCCGACGCATCGCGCAACGCATTCGCTGCCGCAAGCGACGGCTCGACCGGTTCGCAATCAGACGCGGACAAGCTGCGGCAGGTGATCAAAGTGCTTGTCTCGCGCGTGCAGGGCGAGATTGTGCTGCAGGACCAGCGCCGCAAGCCACATGTCGTTTGTCGGAATCGGCGTGCCCTGCTTCCGAAGTTGGCGAAACAGGGACGCGTAGTGGTGGGTCGTCTGGTCGTCGGCGAAGAGCACGCGCACGCCGTGCTTCACCAGGAAGCGCCGGAGTATCCGCTCGTTCTCGGCCGGTCGCCGCCCGTAGGCGAAGCCGGCCCGAAGCTCGCCGAGCACGACGAACGGCAACTCGATGGCCTCGGCCTCCTCCAGGAGCACCACGGTTTCGGCGACGCCCTTGCAGAGATCGACGTATCGATTCGTGTCGATGGCAACCCTCACCGCCAGAGATCCTCGTCCACGTGGTCCTGAGCGGCGAGCGCCGACTCGACCGCCTTGTCGGCCTTCCATGCCCCAGCTATTTCGCTGAGGTCGCGTCTTTTTCGCGGCGCACCGGCCATGCCGGCGCCCTCAGTCAGGGCATCAACTGCTGCTTCGTTCAGGCTCTTGCCGGCCGCACGGGCGCGCTCGCGCAGGGCGTTGTCTACAGCCGCCGGAATGCCGCGGATGGTGTATTGCATGCAGTAATTATAGGCAGTGCATGCATCTGCAGCAAGCTCTCAGACTCTTGCCCCCGCGGTGAGCCGGTTGCGGAGCGACGCGAGGCGCCGGCGCACGGAGCCGTCCATCACCGTGTCGCCCACTCGGACGATGACGCCGCCGAGGATGTCCGGGCGCACAACGAAGTGCGGGACGACCGTCTTGCCCAGCGCGCGCGAGATCCCCGCCGCGACCGCGGCGCGCGTAGCGTCGTTGGGCTCGCGCGCGACGGTCACCTGCGCGTGCACGCGGTTCTCGATCTCGTCGATGAGAACCCGATACTCCAGCGCGATGGCCGGCAGCATCGCCTGACGCCGGTGCGAGATCACCGCCTGGAGGAAGCGCACAAAGAGGCGCGGCAGCCGGTCGGCGAACGCCTTGCCCACGATCTCGTTCTTCCGATCTGCGCTCACGCGCGGGGACTCGAGGAAGAGACGCAGCCGCTCGTCGCGCTGGACGGCGGCGGCGACGTCTTCGATCATCGACCCCCAACCGGCCAGATCGTTCGCCTTGCCGGCGAGAGCGACCAGCGCCTGCGCGTAGTTCCGGGCGATCGTCGGCTCGCGCATCTATGCCTTCGTCGGACGGGTGGTGGGGATCGAGGCGAGGAAATCCTCGACCAGCTTGCGGTTCGTCGAATCGTCGAGATTTCGCTCGATCACCTTGCTGGCACCTCGAATCGCGAGATCCACCGCCTCACGACGGAGCTCGGCTATGGCGCGGTCGCGCTCGTTTCCGATCTCGCGGCGAACGCGGTCGAGCAGCTCCTGCTGCTCCTGCCGCGCGTGATCGAGCATCTCGGCGCGCACGCGCTCTCCGGCCGCGCGCCCGTCCGCGATGAATCGTTGCGCCTCGGCGCGCCCGCCGGCGAGCAGCGCGCGGTGCTCCTCGAGAACGCGGCGCGCCTCATCGCGGTCACGCTTCGCCTCGTCAATCGCGCGCTGCAGTTGCTCCTCCCGCGCGGCGACAGCGGCGGTGATCGGCTTGAAGGCGAACTTGGAGAGAACGATGAGCAGCAGGACGAAGATGATGAGCGTCCAGAACATCAGTCCCCCGCTCAGCGTCAGCAGCCCGCCTCCGCCCTCGACGGGGGCAGCAAATGCCAACAGGTGAGCGGGGACCGAGAGCGAGCTGGCCATAACGAGTACCCAGTGAGAGACGACCGCCGGCGAGCCCGGGCCCGCCGGCGGCACGATGTCAGATCTTGCCTTGAAGCTGGAACGCCACGACGACGCCGAAGAGCGCCGCGCCCTCGATCAGCGCCGCGAGAATGAGCGCCGCCGTCTGAATGCGGCCGGCAGCCTCGGGCTGGCGCGCCATTCCTTCGACGGCCTGACCGCCAATGCGGCCGATACCGAGCCCCGCGCCGATGACGGCTAGTCCGCCACCGATGCCCGCGCCGATGGCGATCAGGCCGGCCTCGGGCGTTGTCGCGGCGACTTGGAGAAGCGGAAGAATCTCGACCATGTGTTGAGCTCCGATCTATCCCAGAATGTTGTCAGTCACCGCCCCGCGCCGACGCTGCCGATGGCGCCGCTCGTCATCGAGACCCGGGCCTCAACGAGCTTGACCGGTCGCTCGACCGGCTACGTGAGCCGCGGAGTGGAGCGTTGGTAGCTCCGCGGCGAGATACGACCATCCACTGTGTCCGCGTTGGCGAGCAGCGCAAGGCCGCATCGCTCCCCACCTCAATGATGCGCCTCCCTGACCTGCCCGATGAACACGCTCGCAAGCAGAGAGAAGATGAACGCCTGCAGAAACGCAACGAACAGCTCGAGCAACAGGATCGCGACCGACATGAGAAGCGGAGCGATGCCGATCGCGACGCCGAGCGCGCCAGTCGCGGCAAAGCCGAAGAAGAGGCCGATGAGGGCGAGCAGCACGATGTGGCCCGCCGTCATGTTCGCGAACAGACGAATCGCCAGCGCAAACGGCTTGGTCACCTTTCCGATCATCTCGACCGGCGTCATGATCAGAAACATCGGGACCCGCATGTAGATCGGCAGGTCCTTGTTCCAATAGAAGATCGTGTTCAAGTAGTGGATGCCCTGGGCGCGCATTCCCGCGATCTCGATCACGATGAAGGTGATGATCGCGAGGGTCGCGGTCACCGAAATGTTGCCCGTAGCGGTGGAGCCGAACGGGACGAGCCCGAGCAGGTTTGCGATGAGGATGAAGAAGAAGAGCGTCAATACAAAGGGGACGAACTTCTCGCCGTGATGCCCGACGTTTGGAAGGATGACCTCGTTGCGCAGATACAGGACCATCGCCTCGATCCCCGCGGCAAATCCCTTTGGAACACCGGTCGCGTGCGAGTGCCGTTTGTGTGCCGCCGCCGCTGTGATCAGGACGATGCAGCAGACCAGTGCCGCGAGAGCGAGAAAGACGACGTGCTTGGTCGGCGAGATGTCGATCACGAGGTTTCCAATGTGAATCGGCTCCCACCGTGGTAGTTCCACGTGGCAGGCGAAGCCCGGCCCGAAGCACGGAACCTCGAGGGCATGCGCGTCAGTGATGTGCGGCGTGATGTAGTCGGGACGCGCGGCGGCCCCGGCGGGCGCCTCTCCCGCGGCGGCGGGCGTCGGGGTTACCGGTGCGGCGCCCGGCTGCTCCTGCGCGGCGAGCGCCGAGCCTGTCCCCAGGACGGCGGCGAGCAGCAACGAAGAGAAGAGCGTGCCGGCGAATTTCATGCGCTGACCAGGAAAGATTCGACGAGCAAAGATAGGAACAAGAATGTCGCGAGGCTGATGAGCGCAACTGACGACGCGAGCCCAAGCGCCTCGACGACGACCAGCGCGTAGATCGCGAGCGTCGCGAACCGGACGAGCGCGCCGATCCCCCACCCCACGATCACGTTCCGCGGCGCGGCCCGTCGCGCGATCGCGAAGGTGACGAGCTGCACCGAGACTGCCACGGCGGCGCTCACCCAGATCGTGCGGTGCTCCGCGGCACTCACATAGTTGACGCCGAGTATCCATCCCGCTGCGCCGATCAGCGTGACCGACAGGGCGACGAAGAGGATCCAGGCCTTCATTTCCGGTCGGTCTGTTTGCGCGCCGCACGACGCGCCTCGTCCTCACGCCGCTGGTCCGCCATGAGCCGGCGATACATGCTGTAGAACCCGGCCGCCGCACCTACGAACATCCCGATGATCGCGAACCATTCGGTGCCGAGCCGGCGGTCCAGCCACTGGCCGGCAAAGAGGAAGAGGATGATCGCCGCGGCGAACTGAAAGCCGAGCCCAGCGTACGCACCAACCGACGTCCCCACCTTGTGACGCCCCTCTCCGCGAGGGTCGGGTGTGCGCTCTTTCCTTTCCCGCTCGTCGGTCATCTCGGCGGCAAATCTACCCGCTTGTGAAATTTTTCGCAAGCGACGTTCGAGACCGCACCGAAGCGATACCGAAAGCGGTTAGGCGGCGGCAAGTGACGCAATCGTGGTCACTTACGAGTTGCCAATCACTTGACCGGTCGTCTCCGGGACAGTAACTTCGCGCCACTCGTCGCCACGTCGTTGTTCTCTGGCCGCCGCGCCCGGCCCGCCACTCCTGTGAACTTCCGCTTCGTCAGTCTCTTGCTGTGCGTCGCCGCGATCATCGTCGCGTGCGGCCCGCGCGCGCGCTCATCCCCGGCTGGCTCGGCTCCCGCCCCCGCGGCGCCACCAGCCGCTCGAGACTCGGGAGCACACGCCATGCTTGCCACCTCGCTCGACGTGAGCGTCCGCGATGGCGTCACGCTCGCGCTCCACGTCACGAATACCGCCGCCAGCCGAATTGAGCTCCGTTTCTCAAGCGGTCAAACGTACGACTTCTCCGTGCTCGACGCGGCGGGGCGCGAAGTCTGGCGTTGGAGCGCCGACCGCATGTTCACGCAAGCGCTGCAGATCAAGTCGCTCGACGCCGCGGAGACGCTCACGGTCCAGGAGCGGTGGGACAGCGAAGGACGCACGGGGCGCTTCACCGCTGTCGCCACGCTGCGGAGCAGCAACTACCCGGTCGAGCAGCGGGTCGAGTTCAGCCTGCCGTGAGGCGTTAGGCGCCTCGAAGCGCGCCGGTTCTCCGGCTGCGCGAGGCGGGCGGCATCACCGTCTAGATAGACGAAGTCCAGACCGGGCCCGGGCTGGGATGGCTGCCGCGCGGCTCGGCGCCCGTGCTCGGCCGGACTGCCGGAAGCCGTCCCCCCGCGCCGCCTACTCGACCTCTCCCACCGCGCCCTGGTCTACAGGATTCGCGACAACGCCCTCGGTTCGTGACCGGCGCGACAGCGCGTCGTCAAATGTAGAGCGGTGCGACCTCGCTCCTCGCTGGCCTACGCGTGCCGCTGCCGCAACGCCAGACCATTGCTGGCCCAACGCGTTCAGGTGCCATGAGAGTCGCCTACTCTTGCCGGCGACGGAGGAACATATGATTGCTGCCAGGCGTAGCGGATTCTCATTGATCGAACTGCTCATCGTCCTGACGATCGTCGGCGTTCTGGCGATCATCTCCGCGCCGTCGGGGCGGCGCATCGCGACGAACAACGCCATACGGTCCGCCAAGCAGGAGGTCGCGGCGATGCTCGCCGTGGCGCGTGCGTCGGCGATTCACAATGGCCGCACCACCCGGTTCGTGCGAGCGGGGAATGTCGTGCACGTGCGAATCGAGATCGGAACGCAGTTCGACACGGTTGGTGTTCCGCTGGACGTTTACTCGGAGCACTCGGTCGCCATTCAGATGTCCACCGACACGATTCGGTTCGATCCGCGCGGCTTCGCACCCGGGATGTCCGGTGCCTATCAAATTGTCCGCCTATCGCGCAACACGCGTGCGGACTCGGTATGCGTAACGCGCTTCGGCCGGATCATCACCGAAGGGAGGTGCCAGTGAAACGCCGCAAGGCAAGGGGAAGGCGGCCACTCGCTCGGGCCGGATTCACGGTTGTCGAAGTGATCGTAGCGATCATGATCCTCACGGTCGGCGTGCTCGGTCTCGCGAGCACGGCGGCGACCGTCACGCGAATGATGGGGTCGGCCGAGATTGAGAGTGACGCCGCTACGATCGCCACGGCGCGGTTCGAAACGCTGCGAGCGACTCGCTGCCCGGTGGCTAGCGGCTCCGCATCGGGCGCCGGCATCAGTGAGCGTTGGGTCGTCAGCCAGATGGGTAACGCCGCGTTTCGGATGTACCAGGTGGTGGATACCGTGCAGTACCGCAATCGCAGGGGTCTGCGCACTCAGGCTTATCGGAGCGTGGTGCAATGTCTTCCTTGATATCTGTGAGGCGGGCCGGGCGGCGGATGCGCCGCGGGTTCACGTTGATCGAGATGATGGTGGCGATTGTGCTCCTCAGCATCGTCGTCGGCGGATTGCTGACCGTAGTGATGGAGCAGCAGCGCTTCTACGACGGCGCGTTTGAAGTAATGGAGGTTCGCGACAACCTGAGTCGGATCGGCGATCTGCTGCCGGCGGAGATGCGCGGCATGGCGCCGGACGAAGGTGATCTCATCACGATGATGGATTCGATGGTCGAGTTTCGCGCACCCAGCGGGGCGAGCATCATCTGTACGATCAGTCCCACGCGCAACGTCGTCACGCTGCCGCCGGTCGGGCTCCAAAGCGATGCCGGTCTCACGTCGTGGGCTTCGGCGCCGCTGCTCAGCGACTCGATGTTCATCTTCGATTCGCGGGACTCACTCCCAGACACACTGATCGCCCGCCGGATCGTTTTGGCGCCGGGTGTGGGAGTGTGTCCGACTACTACGGGCTTCACCTCGACGACGACCGAAGAAGGCGGGGCGATAACCTTGGTTCTGGATAACTCACTGCCTCTGTCGGTGCCGATAGGCGCGCCGATCCGGTTCTTCCGGCGCGTGCGATACTCCCTCTTTCAGTCACCGACTGACCAGCTCTGGTATCTGGGCTATCGCGACTTCGTTCCATCGCGTGCGCCGCAGTGGAGCGTCGTTCAGGCAGTCGCCGGCCCGTTGAAGCCATACACACCGGCAGGCGCCAGCGGATTGAGCTTTACCTATCGTGACTCGACAGGGACCGCGCTGACAGCCGCCGCCGATGCGCCGCGCGTGCGCCGGGTCGAGATCATCGCGCGCGCACAGTCGTCCACCGTCATCCGAACTGCCGGCCAGACGCGCGCGGCGAACGGGCATTACGTGGATTCGCTGCGCACCGTTGTCGCTCTACGCAACTACTAGGAGACTCTATGGGACGCACTGCTCATTCCCGCAAAGGGTTCGCTCTGACGGTCGCAATTGTCGCGATCGTCGTGATCGGCACGATGATCGCCGGAATATTCTTCGCCTCCATGCAGCAAGGCCGAAGGGCTCGCAATCACCGGTTGCAGGCGAGCGCTATGGCGGCGGCAGAGTTCGGGATGAACCGCACCGTCTCCACCGACTGGAAGGGTTCGACGTGGAATACGATGCCAATCGGCCGGGTCGACTCGACCAGTAACGCATTCACATCCCACGGTGCCTCCTCACGGGTGCGGGTCACGCGGATCGGCAATGCCAACGTCCCGCTATTCCTGGTCGCCTCGGAAGGGAGTGCCGGTACAATGCTCGGCGCGCAAGCACGCCGGCGCACCAGCACAGTGGTCGCGCTGCAGTTGTTCAACATCAACATACTCGGGGCGCTCACCACCCGCGGGGCGACCAAGATCGGCGGCAGCTCCTATATCAACGGTCACGATACGCCGTATTCCGGATGGTCGTGTCCGGCGGCGGGGACGAGCCTTCCCGGAATTGCGACCGGTGATTCCTCGCAGATCCAGACGAGCGGGTGCAACAATTTTGACTGTGTGGATGGCACGCCCAAGGTCCAACAGAATGCGGTGGCGGCCGACACGAGCACGTATTTTGATTTCGGGAATGGCGTGACGTGGGACGATTTGACAGCCATGGCCAAGATTGTCACCGCCGGGCCGACCGGTCCCGTTGTGATTGGCGGCGTCTGCCAGACGAGTCCGGTCGGCAACTGGGGGGACCCGAACCGCAGCACCCCCCAGGGCGAATGTGAGAACTATTTTCCGATCCTCTACGCGCCGGGTGATCTGCACGTGACCGGCGGCTCGGGTCAGGGCATTTTGCTGGTGGAAGGCAACTTTCACGTGACGGGCGGATTCCAGTTTTTCGGACCGGTTGTCGTTAGGGGTGATCTCGACACCCAGGGCACCGGCGGTCACTTCAACGGCGGTGTGATGGCGGCCAACGTCAACCTCGCGCAGAACACCGTGCTCGGCAACGCCGTGATCAGCTACTCGAGCTGCATCCTGTCCAAGG
>JALZIF010000070.1 GCA_030860435.1 Gemmatimonadota bacterium
GAGCATGCCCACTACGCCGTCACGCGTGCCGTCGCGCAGCTCGGGCTCGGGATGCGGCGCGCCGTAGCCGTCTCATCGCGTGAGTGGCGGATGGATACCGGTGCGCTTGCCGATACCCTCGACCGCCTCACGCGCGAGGGCACGCGAGTGATGGCGGTCGTCGCCACCGCGGGCTCCACAGCTACGGGCTCCTTCGACGACCTCCTCGCCGCGGCCACGCTCTGCGAGCGGCACGGTATCTGGCTTCACGTGGATGGCGCTCACGGCGCGTCGGCGCTCCTCTCCCCAACGCACCGCCAGCGACTACGCGGGATCGAGCGCGCACGCTCCATCGCCTGGGATGCGCACAAGATGATGTTGATGCCGCTCCCGGCCGGCATGCTGCTGGTGCGGAGCGAGTCGGACCTCGAGCGCACCTTCGCCCAGCGCGCGCCGTACCTCTTTCACGGGAGCGATGACGAGCGGGTGTTGGATCAGGGGGTGCGCAGCTTCATGTGCTCTCGCCGCGCCGACGCCTTCAAGGTCTGGGTCGCGCTCCTCCGCTATGGATCCGATGGCCTCGGCGCGCTGTACGACCACCTGTGTGCGACAACGCGCGCCTTCCACGCGCAGATCGCCGCGCACCCCGACTTCGAGGCGCTCCACGAGCCGCAGAGCAACATCCTCTGCTTCCACTACACCGGCCTGCAGGCCCCACCCGATCCAGACGCGCGCGACGTTTTCACGCGCGAGCTCCGCGAGCGATACAACCGTTCCGGGCGCGGTTGGATCACCTCGACGGTGCTCGGCCGGCGGCGCGTGCTCCGCGTGACGCTCATGAACCCGCGCACCACGCCGGCGCACACGGCAGCGCTGCTCGAGGGGCTTACCGAAGAGGCGGCTGGCGCAGCCCCCTGGACAGTAGGACTGTAACGCGTCATACAGTATGCTGATTCATCGCGGACTCCATCGACCGGTCTCCATTTCCCGGCGGAAATTCCCATGGAGAGTTCCACGCTGGCGCCCACGCATACCCCCTAGACTCGCGGGTGCAGTACAAAGCTCACCCGCATTGGCTAACTCGGAGGATGACATGAAGCAGGGCATCTCTCTCTTCCTCGCACTGGCGCTGTGGCTGACCGCCGGCTGCGCGAGGCAGGCTTCGCATGAGGACGTCGCAGAAGGGCAAGTTCTCGCCGCCAGGGGCGAGACGGCCGCTGTTCCGCTCTACGAGAATCTTGGCACTTACAACCACCGAATCACCACGAACAACCCCCGGGTACAACAGTACTTCGATCAGGGGGTTCGGCTGGCGTACGCCTTCAACCATGCCGAGGCGATCCGCGCTTTCAACGAGGCCGCCCGGCTCGATCCGGCGTGCGCGATGTGCTACTGGGGGACTGCCTACGCTTACGGTCCTCACGTCAACGCGCCGATGGATTCCGCGGGTGGGGTGGCGGCATATGCGGCGCTGCAAAAGGCCATCGCGGCGGCGCCCAAGGCAAGCCCGCGCGAGCAAGCCTACATCCGCGCGCTGACCGAACGCTACGCGGCCAACCCGCCGGCCGACCGTGCGCGCCTGGATTCCGCTTACGCCCGCGCGATCGGCAAGGTCGCGCTCGAGTACCCGGACGACCCCGACGCCGCCGCACTCCACGCCGAGGCGCGCATGGACTTGCGCCCGTGGAACTACTGGACGAAGTCGGGCGAGCCGTACCCGGGCACGGCGGAGCTGGTGGCTGACCTGGAGCGCGTCCTCGCGGCCAATCCGAATCACCCCGGCGCTTGCCACTTCTACATCCACGCCGTGGAGGCCGTCGCGCCGGAGAAGGCGGTGCCATGCGCGGAGCGGCTCGCTGGGCTCATGCCGGGTGCCGGTCACCTGGTCCACATGCCGGCGCACATTTTCATCCGCGTCGGCCGCTGGGCGGACGCCATCGAGAGCAATATCCACGCGGTCCATACCGACGAGACGTACATCGCGGATCAGAGACCGTCGGGCGTCTATCCCGTTGCCTATTACCCGCACAACTATCATTTCCTGGCCTTCGCATCAACCATGGCAGGGCGCAGCCGGCAGGCGATCGACGCGGCGCGCAAGCTCGTGGAGAAGGTACCCGTCGAGGTGGCGCGGCAGGTTCCGCCTGTCGAGCCGCTGGTGCCGTACCTGCACCTGACGCTCCTCAACTTCGGCCGCTGGGACGATCTGCTGCGCGAGCCGCTCCCGCCGTCGGACCTGCGGTTCGCCACCGGCATGGTTCACTACACCCGCGGTGTCGCCTTCGCCGCAAAGGGTAACTGGGCAGAGGCGGAACAGGCGCTGGATACAGTCCGGCAGATCCACACGGCAACAGCCGCCGGCGACAACAAGACCGTGCTCGAGATCGCCACGCTCGCCCTCGCGGGGGAGATCGCTGCCCGGCGAGACCGGCTCGCCGATGCGGAAACAAGCTTCCGCCAGGCGATGCGTCTCGAGGACGGTTTGCTCTACTTCGAGCCGCCGCCCTGGCCGTACCCGATCCGGCACTCGCTCGGCGCTGTTTTGTTGCGTGCAGGGCGCGCCGCGGAGGCCGAGGCTCTCTATCGCGAAGACCTGAAGCGATTCCCGGAGAACGGCTGGGCACTCCATGGCCTCGCTGCGAGTCTGCGGGCGCAGGGAAAGACAGATGAGCTCGGCGCCGTCGAGCAGCGGTTCGCTCGGGCGTGGACCGGGGCGGACGTGCAGTTGACTGCATCGAGGTTCTGAGCCGTTGGCCGCTGCCCGGGACCCTCCCTGGACGAGGGGGAGGGTTGCGGGTTGCGGGTTGCCCGCCGGTTGGACGACTGCCTCGAACCAGCATGGCGTTGGATGCGTAGCTGAATCGCCATAGATAGGCGGCGGATAATCTGCGAATTCGAGGCGCCTGACGCCGAGGCGGTGCGGATCTCCTTTCGCACGGCGGGGGTGCATTTCGACCGTATCTGGACGGCCAAAGTGTACGCCCGCGAGGAAAGGTCGGCCTCGGTCGCACCGCAGAGCTGATCCAAATCGGCGTTCCCGTCGCAGCAAGTAGCGATTGCGCCACCAATGCCCTGAGTGCTACCGTATCGCCGCGAGGCGCGTGCGGTCCGCACACACTCTAGACGGTGCTGGCGGCATCATCGCGCGCGCCGCGGGAACCCTCGTCACGAGGCGTCGAGGCGCTCCAATGGAACACGGCTTGGAGATCGGCGAGTTCGGTGGGGCGCTGCCCGACAGGCAGGCACTGGATCATCTGTTCAGCGTCACCTACGAGGAGTTGCGCCGCCTGGCCGCCAGCGTGCGGCGGGGCGATCCCAGCGCGACGATCACGCCCACGGCGCTCGTGAACTAGGCGTGGCTCAAGCTGGCGCAGTCGCCGGAGGTCGCGCTCACCTCGCCGCTTCACTTCAAGCGCATCGCCGCCCGCGCCATGCGGCAGGTGCTGATCGAGGCCGCGCGCAAGCGTAGGGCGGACAAACGAGGCGGCGGCGCTGCAATCGTCACCCTGGATGAGTCGCTCGAATCCATCGCGACGACCGCCGACGACCTGATCGCGCTCGACGGCGCCCTGGACGAGCTCGCGCGCCTCAGTCCGCGTCAAGCGATGATTGTAGAAAGTCGCTTCTTCGGGGGCTTCGACGTCGCCGAAATCGCAGCGCTGCTAGACGTGTCCGAGGCCACGATCTCCCGCGACTGGCGGGCAGCGAAGGCGTGGCTCGCGCGGGAGATCCGTCAAGCGCACTGAACCCCGACACGGGTGCGATGAGCATGGACGCGGCACGTTGGGAACGAGTGCAGACGCTGTTTCACGACGCAACCGGGCTTCCAGAACCCGAGCAGCGCGCGTTCCTCGAGGCAACGTCCGGCGACGATCCCACACTCGTGGCCGACGTGCTGGACCTGCTTCAGGAGGATGCCCGCGGGTCTCCGCTCCTTGACCGTGGCGTGAGCCACGCTGCGCACCACGTGTTCGGCGGAGCTATTTCCACCCCGCTCCCTGCAGGGGAGTTCGGCGCCTACCGCCTTCGAAGGCTCCTTGGCGAGGGCGGGATGGGTGTGGTGTACCTCGCCGAGCGCACCGATCTTGGCAGCCTCGCCGCGATCAAGATCTTGCGCGATGCGTCACTTTCACCGGCCCGCCGCGAGCGGTTCGCCAGCGAACAGCGGACGCTCGCGCAGCTCGAGCACTCGTCCATCGCGCGGCTCTACGACGCGGACACCCTTCCCGACGGGACTCCCTGGTTCGTCATGGAGTACGTCGAAGGCGTCCCACTCACGACGTATTGCGCCATCCACGCCTGCCCCATCCTGGAACGACTGCAGCTCTTTCGCGCGGTGTGCGAGGCCGTGCAGCACGCCCATCGGCACGCGGTCATTCACCGCGACCTCAAGCCGTCGAACATACTCGTGAAGAGCGACGGAGCGGTGAAGCTGCTCGACTTCGGAATCGCGAAGCAGCTCGAAAGCCTCGATGTGACACAGGATCAGACGCGGACCGCGTTGAGACTCATGACCCCGGCCTACGCGGCGCCGGAGCAGGTTCGTGGCGAACGGTTGGGTATCCACACCGACGTCTACTCCCTCGGCGTCGTTCTGTACGAGCTCTTGTCTGACCGGCTGCCGTTCGATCTGTCAAACAGTACGCCGGGCCAGATCGAGAAGATCATCACCGAGCAGGAGCCGGAGAAACCCTCGGACGTAGCCCGGAAAATGGCTCCGCTGTCCGACGGGGGATCGCGCGCTACGAGCATCAGCAAGGGGTCATGGGCCGACCTGGACGTGATAAGTCTCACCGCGATGCACAAGGATCCACAGCGCAGGTACCGAACGGTCGAAGCGCTCGTGCGAGACATCGATCACTACGTGGACGGCGAGCCCCTGGATGCGCGGCCGGACACGGTGCGCTACCGAGCGGGTAAGTTCGTCAGGCGGAATGCCCGGCAGGTGGCCGTAGCAGCGGCGCTCCTCGTGATGATCGTGGGGCTCGTCGTCTTCTACACCGTGCGGCTGGCGGGCGCGCGCGACGCGGCGCTGGCGGAGGCCGAGAAGACGGAGCAGGTCAGTGAGTACCTGGTCAACTTATTCGAGGCCGGTGATCCCTTCACTGACACCCCGGACAGCCTGGACGTGCGCACACTCTTGCGGCGTGGCACGGAGCGCGCCGAAGCGTTGACCGGCCAGCCGGAGGTGCAGGCGCAGATGCTCGACGTACTGGGGCGGGTCAACACCATGGTCAGCGAATACGGCCGGGCCGAGCCGCTGCTCCGCCGGGCGGTCGCGCTGCGGCGCGGCCTGACCGACTCGCCGCTCGACTTGGCGAGCAGCCTGATGAACCTCGCAACCCTTCACAGCAACACGGGCGCGTACGATAGCGCGGAGGCGGCCTTTCGCGAGGCGATCACCCTCCGTGAGCAGCACCTTCCACCTGACGACCCGCAACTCGCGGCGAGCCTCGATGCCCTGGGCATCGCCCTCAACCGGCAGGGCAAGTACGAGGAGGCCGAGACCGCGTACCGGGAGGCGCTGCGTATCCAACAGGCGGCGTTCACGGGGCCACACAAGGAGCTGGCGTCCACGCTCAACAATCTGGCGGTGAATCAGTCCGACCAGAGCGACCATGCGGGTGCCGAACGATACTTCCGCGCGGCTCTGGAGATGAGCCGCATGGTCTACGGCCCCGAACACCCTTCGACGGCCGTGGACCTAGCCAACCTCGGCGTAGTGTTGGAAACGCGCGGCAACTTTGCCGCTGCCGATTCGGCACTCTCCGAAGCCGTTCGCATCAAGCGCCTCAAGCTGGGCAACGACCACTCCGAGACGGCGTTCGGCCTTAGCCAGCTCGGCGCGATGCTGCGACGCAAGGGCGACTACGACCGCGCCGAGGCCGCGCTGCGCGAAGCACTCGATATCGAAGGCCGCGTGCTAGTTGGCAACCATCGCAACACGGCTTTCACCCTCATCAGCCTGGGGCAGACGCTCCAGGACCGCGGCGATTACGCCGCGGCGGAACCCATGCTCCGGCGGTCCCTGGCGATCTTCGGCGTGAGCGTGGGGGAGCGCCACCCGCTCACGGCCATAACCCGCTGTCACCTGGCGTACCTGATGCATCTCAAGGGCGAACACGTCGTCGCAGAGTCGCTCTTCCGCGAAGGGCTGGCGATGCTGGAGGCGATCCTCCCGCCCGACCACGACCAGCTTGCCCTCAATCGCGGCAAGTACGGCGTTATGCTGACCGCGCAGTCGCGCTTCGCGGAGGCCGAGTCGCTGTTGGTGGACAGTTACGAGAAGCTCGCAGCGGGCTTCGGCGCCGATCACCGCGATACCCGTCTGGCGGTGTCGCGCCTAGTCGAGCTCTACGAAGCGTGGAACAAGCCCGAGCGGGCCGACCACTACCAACGCGCAGCTGCAACCGTTGCGGGCGGAAACGCCAGTCCGTAGAGCCGCAACGGCTCCGCCAGAGTTGGGCGCTCATCGCCTCATGGCTTCTTCTTCTTTCCGAACAACCCCTTAATGGCGTCGCTAGCTTTTGCCTTGAGCGCTGCGCTCTGCGCCCGTTTCATAGCCTCGACTCCGACCGTGATCCTGCTCGCGATTCCGGTCTGTGCGTATTCCACGGTTGCCAGGCCGACAGGATACGCCACGACGAAGCTCCCATCGTCGTTACTACTCAGGCGCTGCTTGCTTGCTCCGAAGTAGTCGGTGATCTGCTCCTCCTTCAGTTGCCGCGACGGGATGACGATCATTTCCGTCACGACGTCGTCGCCGGAGAAAAGCAGCCAGATCTCGTTGGCCTCCAACTTCGATCGCCAGATGGAGTACTCGCCGTCGAAAGACTTCTTTTGCTCGGTGGCGGGACCAAGCACCTCTTGAATCAGATCCCGAGATGTCTCTCCCGGCTTGATGCGCGACCAGTGATCCTGCGTGGAGCTGGTCGAGAGCGTGCTGCTGATGGTGGCGAGCTTGCTGGGCGTGGCTGGTGGTGCTGATGGGTTTGCGGGCGCGGCGGGGTTCGCGGGCTGGGCTTTTTGAGACGGTGCGCTGGCCTGAGCAGGTGCGGACCGGCCGCCCGCTCCAACCATCGCCTGAACGCTGGTGCTCGTGCCGGGCGTGACCCGATAGCGCTTGATCTTGTCGCCGTCCTGCGCGATGAACGTGAGCACTCCGTCCTTGCCCATGGACCACTGTGGGCCAGGCCCCTGCTCCAATTCCAGATTGCTCGGCAGGTCCAGCGCGACTTCCCCGTCCACGTGGATCAGGTGTCGTGCCGCCCGCCCGCTGCGAGACACCCAGATCAGATGCTCGCTGTCCGGAGTGAAGGTGAAGTTGTATACGCTGTGCGCGTCGGGGAGGCGCATGAGCTTCCCGTCGACCGCGACGCCTTGCGAGCCGGGGAAGCGGGGGTTGTGGGCTGCGTATGCGACGTGCTTCCCGTTCGGGCTGAACACATAGCGTCTCTCCCACAGCTGCCTCGGCGCCTGGGCGAACGCCATCCCCTTCTGCGTCACGCCATCCAGCACCAACTGGTGTTCCTGCGCGCCGCCGGCGCTGGCGACATGGGCGTAGCGCGACCCGTCTGGGCTGAACCCCAGCTCGCCCGCGTACGCCATCGGCGCGGCCTTACCGTCCACCACCACGACGTAGCTGTTGGGCGCGGATGACGCGACGAAGCCCACCCGGTTGCCGCGAATCTCGGCGGGAATGCCTGCCCGCTCCGCGCCGCTCATGGGCCCGTGCAAATTCGGCGTGTTACCGTGGATCGCTTGATAGGCATCGGACTCCTGATCGCCGGCGATCACGAACTGCTTGCCGCCTGACTGGGCCTGGTAGACCGGCCGCCCGTCGGCCGTGAAGAAGATGCCCGACATGATCCGTTCGTACTCCTGCCCCTTCTTCCCGTCCGCGATCACGAACGCGCGAGTGTGTGCCTGACACGGCGCGGCGAAGTGATTGCCATCGTCGCTGAAGTCCACCCTGGTGTAGTGCGCCCCCTGTGTGCACTCGCTCCCCGGCACCTTCTTGTTGCCAGCCGTGAGGTACGAGACCGCCGTGGCGCCAGACCCCTGCATGACGACGCCAATCACGAGCGATCCGGCCGGCGCCATGTGCAGATGGACTTGCTGCTGCACGCGCATGACGGGCTTGCCGTCCATGAGGACGTCGACTCCCGCTCCTCCTGGAGCCGGGACCTGCGTAAAGAGGGACTTGCCGTCTGCGGTGAACTGGGGCGCGCCACCCGAGTACCCCGCCGGCTTGCCGTCGACGATGAAGACCATTCGCGGCTGCGCGCCGCCCGGGGCGGCGGCGTTGATGTAGTAGGCGTGCCGCTCGCCATGGTCTCCGGATGTCAAACCGAAATTACCTGACACCGGGATTGCCAGGTGGATTTCGAGCCGCTGGTGAGTGACCACCACCCGTTCGACGAGCAGGCGAAGGATCGTTTGCCGCGTGTCGAAGTCCGCGGTGAAGAGCCTGGGTCGAAGGGTCTGCACGACGTCCTCCGCACCACGCGCGCGGTTTCGGGTGACCTCAGCCTGAAGGTGTGCGGCCTTGAGGTCGTCCAGTTCTTGCTCGGCGGCGCGTCGGGCGTCATCGATCGCCGTCCCGCGCGCCTTGAATACCTCCAATGCAAGGGCCCCGAACTGGTAGGCATCAGTGAGGCGATCGCGCTGCCGCGTGAGGTCGTCCAGCCGCGCGGCGGTGCGCTGGGCCCGCCCATCGGCTTCGAGCGGATGGGATGTCGCTTGCGCGACCCACGCGCCGAGCTCGCGAGCGACCGTTTCCGAGTCGAGGAGTAGATCCCGCACGGCGGTCCATGCCGCGTCGTTGACGCCCGTGACGCGGAGCCGATCGTTCACGCAACGCGAGCGGACGGCGCCGGGCAGGGGCGCCATTCGCATGCTGCAGACATAGAAGTGATAGGCGTATTCGCCACCGTCGCGCCGCGGCTCGACGCGCGACTCTCCGATATACGCATGCCCACAGAGTCCGCACTTGAGGAGCCCCTTGAGCAAAAAGACCCCGTCATGCGTGAGGCGACGGCGCGCAAAGCGCCGATTCTCGATGAGGCGCTGTTGGACCCGCTGATAGAGCGGCTCTTCGATCAAGGGCGGGACGGCGACGGCGATCCATTCGGTCGGCGGACGCTCCGTGACGGTGTACCGCGCGAGCTTCTTGCTGGGCAGCTCGACACCGGGGCGCGGATTGAGCGTGCTTTTCGTGCGATTGTAATACGCCCGACCCAGGTACCACTCGCATCGCAGCATTCGGAGTACGGTCGTGGCGGCCCACTCCTTTCGGCCGGCGCGGGTCTTCCACGCCGACGCGTTGAGTCGCAGCAGCAGTTGGTAGAGCGTTACGCCTTCTTCCGCGTACCAGGCGAATACCTGACGGACCAGGGCGGCTTCCTCGTCGTGGATGCGGATCTGTCCGTCGCCACCGGTCCGCTTCGGCACCCGACGATACCCGTAGGGGGGCGCCGCGGGGGTGAGCTCTCCCAGCCGCGCGCGGTGCAATCGTCCCCGACGGGCGCGTTCGAGGATCTTCGTCCGCTCGTACTCGGCGATGGCTCCCTGGATTTGGAGTAGGAGCTGGTCGTCGGGAGAGTCGGTGATCGGCCGCTCGCAGAAGTGGACCTCGATCCGCGCGCGCTTGAGCTCCTCAATCAGCAACACCTGATACGCATACTTGCGAGCGAGGCGATCGGGGCAGAGGACGACGACGACATCGAAGCGACCTTCGCGGGCGTGGTCACGCAGGGCATCGAGCGCCGGTCGGTCGACGTGACTGCCGCTATAGCCTTCGTCCAGGTACGTCAGCGCCGGCGTCGTGTGAAAGCGATTCGCCTCAGCGTAGCGCGCGATCGCGCTCAGCTGGCTTTGGATCGTCTGCTCCTTCTCCTGCATCTCGGTCGAGACGCGGGCGTAGAGTGCGGCACGAATCATCGGCGCCTCCGGCGGAAGGTGTCACGAGCTGGGACAGGACGGTGAGCAGGCGCGCCCAGCGGTCCCGGGCTTCAGCGGTGCCCACGGGGATGAGGTGCACGTCGAAGCCCTCACGCGCGGCGCTGCCCCACGCTTCACCGATTGGATCGCGCTCAAGGAGGCCGAGGAGACCGAAGCGCTCGACGCGGCCGACATCAAAGCGCGCTGGTGTGGTACGGGGTCGTCGGAACGGCGGCAGGAGGAGATACGCCCGCAGCGCTTCGTAGCGTGCCTGGGGCTCCCCGCCGAGGGTGCGAAATTCCGTCGTGACCGACACATCGGACAGCACGGGGCATGGTCTGCCATGGCGCGTCGTGTCGCCGGCCCCGCTCGCGTCAGCGGTTTTTTTTTCCGGCTCGGGCGACGAGGCGCTCGATGGTCCGCCGGTGCACGACGACTCCCCGCTCGGCGAACAGGTGCTCGGCGATCGCGCGTCCACTCAATGCCGGATCGTCGCGAGCCAAGCTCTCGACCAGGCCTACGTCGTCCGCACTCAGCTTGAGGGGCCCGCGCCGCCCGCGCTGCTCATCGCTGAGCCCGAGCAACCCCCACGCCTCGAACGTCTCGAGAACGGTGTAGAACGTCTGGCGTGAGAAGCCAAAGCTATCGCTCACGGCGGCAACCGACTCCCCATCGACGGCGTGCGCGCGAAGCATCTCGTACTTGACCTGCACCTTGTCGAGCGGATCGAAGAACCGGGTGCGCCGAAACAACTCGGCGCGCACCCGCTCGGGGTGGGGATGGAGTGCGCCGGCGAGCTCGAGAAAGGCGCGCTTCGGGTGGCGTGGGTCGCCCATGGGCCGTCCTCCGCGAAAGAGCGAGGATAGGCAGTCCATAGGGGTTTGTCAAGCCTTGTATGCCGCATACCTGGCGTGATTGGTAGGTCAGTCAGATCGTAGCTTACTGCACTGCGAGGGCATCGATGGTGTCAGATGCCGGCCATGTGCCGCCATATATAACTTGACACTCTGCCTGTGCTATCGCGATGCTTGGCGAGCAGCCAACTCGCGGCATGTGCGGCGCCTACGATGCGCGACCCACCACGTCGTGTAGCCGTCGGTCGTCGTAACGAGCGGAATCCGGTGGTTTGAAATCCTAAGACCGTCCGGACTGATAATCAGAGCGGGCCCGGGATACGCGGACACCGGACCGGGTTTGCCATCCCAGTACACGCGATACTCGTGGTAACCGGTGCCACGCCCGGGCACCTCCTCGCGCAGGAGCATGAAGTAGACGTGCCTGCCGTTCGGCGTGAACTCCGGATACGCGGAGCCTCCGCTCATGAACTGCATCTCGTCGTGCGTGGCGACGGGAACTCTCAGGAGCTCCTTCCCATCCACCATGTACACGTACTCCTGCCCCTGCCGGGCGAGGTAGGCGTAGCGGCTGGCATCCGGGCTGAAGACGACGCGCGGCTGCGTCGCGGTGTGGGGAGGCGTGGGGAGAATCGCGTCGAACCGCGGCCCATCGATGCCATCGTGGACGACCACGAGCCGGCTTCCCCGGTTCACCACCGCCGCCAGGTGCTGGCCCGCGGGGCTGATGAGGTAATTCATCCCCGGCTCGCCGGTGATGAGCACCTGCTCCTCCACCTTCGTCTTGGCCGGCGCGCCCTGCGCTGCAGCGGCGCTTGGCGCGGCCGCGAGCGCGACCGCCGTGATCAGTGTGACGATCTCCCGGGTGCCTGCAGTCGAGCTGCGCATGGTCATCTCCGCATGCTGAAGTAGCGTACCATCGCCGAGCGCAGGCGCGGTCTGGACGCCTATCGCCACCTCACATTGCGCGGAGAATCTCATCGAACTGTCATGCCGGACTCCTCCAGAACTCTCCCCCATGCCTTGACGCCGACTTCGGCGGCACTATACTCGGGGTCGCGTTCGCAGGACGCACCCAGTCCGCGGGAAGGGCCGCGCCCACCTGCCCGATAGACGTCGTGACAACTCCGACCTCTTTCTGCCCGCGATGCGGACGCCGGGCGCTGTGAAGGAGGTCGTATGTCTGTTCCCCCCCACCCCCCTCCGCGTCCGGCGCGGGCGCTCCCGGCTGTTCCCAATCTGGAACAGCAGAAGAAGCAAGCCCGCGAGCTCCTCGAGGCCGCGCGCGCCCACGACCTGACCGCGCTCCGCCGCTTCCGCGATCACCACCCGCGAATTGCCGCGCTGCCCGATGCCGAATGGCCTCGGGCTCGCCTCGCCCTGCATGACGCGCAGCTAGTCATCGCCCGCGAGTATGGGTTCCCGAGCTGGCCCAAGCTCAAGGCGCATATTGACACGGCAGTCGCGGCGCAGCACACGCGCCCCTTCGTCCGCGAACTCGAGTATTACGACGAGCGCGCGCAGGGGCTCCTAGCCGTGCTGCCTGACGGGGCGCCGACTACAGTCGCGCAGGTACGGTCATGGCACCCGGCGCTCGGCGACGCGTCCGACGAGACGATCCGGTCGGCTGCGGCATCCGGGACCTTCACCCTCGACGACGCGCGGCTCGTCTACGCCCGGCAGCACGGGTTCGAGACCTGGGATCGGTTCAGCGAGCAGCTGCGCCGACTCGACAGCGGCGATGCCAGCGAGCCGCTCATGGATGTGCTCGAAGCCGGACGGAACGAGGACTGGTCTCGGGTAGCGGAAATACTCCGCGCACACCCCGATCTCACCCGCACACGGGGCACCAACGGTAACACGCTGCTCAACCTCGCCTGCAGCCTGGTGGCGTGCCCGGTGCCAGAGACCCCTGGTGCGGAGTCCGGGTCGGAGGAGGATCGCCTCCTACCGGTGCGGATGCTCATCGCCGCGGGCGCCGACCCGAACCAGGCGAACGAGCGGGGATGGACGCCATTGCATCAAGCCGCTTACCGCAACGACCCCGAAATGGTCGCACTCCTCCTCGCCGCCGGCGCCCGAACCGATCTCGAGGCGCACGGGACTGGGGGCACCCCCCTCGCCGTCTCGCTCTTCTGGGGGCACCGTGAGGCCGCGGAGCTACTCGCGGGCGTGGAGATCGTCCCGCGGAATCTCCGCATCGCGGCCGGGTTAGGGCGAACCGACCTCGTAGAGCGCTGCTTCGCCGCCGACGGTCGCCTCACGACGGAAGCGCGAGCGGGGCGTGGTTTCTATCGCCCGCACAGCGGCTTCCCGTTCTGGCGGCCGTCCGGCGACCCGCAAGAGTCAATGGACGAGGCAGTCGTGTGGGCGGCGAAGGCTGGTCGCAGCGAGGTCATGCCAATTCTCATCGAACGTGGTGCGCGGGTCGACGCAGATCCATACCGCGGTACCCCACTCATCTGGGCAGCGAGCAACGGGCGAGTGGAGGCGGCCACTTGGCTCCTCGACCACGGCGCCGACGTCAACCGGCGCGCCACCTTCGGGGGACTCTCGCACGGCCAGGGAGTGACGGCGCTCCGCGTGGCGGCGCAGCAGAACGATCTCGAGACGGTGAGACTACTCGTTGAGCGTGGCGCTGACTTGACGATCCAGGACGAGCTTTATCATGGCACGCCGGCTAGCTGGGCGGCACACTTCGAGGCCACGGATGTCGCCGTGTATTTGGATGGTCTCATCGACCGATCTACGCCGCAATCGTAAGTGGGATACAGTCCGGCTCTGGGCGCGGCAAGCGGCACGCGGGTGATCTATCTGCGCATCGTACGGGGACCCTGTGGCCGCGGTTAGCCGGCGGGTATTTGACGGCCGGGTGCATTACACTATACTACGGGTGATATACACCCACATAGCGGGTGATATACACCCACATACGCGGCGATTGGCTCTGAGACACCGCCTCCGGCTACCGGTGACCTGATTCCCGGCCGCGTGCTGCCCCGGCTCGCCGCGGATTATCTCCGCCGCGCGGCCCGCGTATCGCCGGTCGTCGTCCTGATGGGTGCGCGCCAGACGGGGAAGAGTACGCTGGTGCAGACTCTGCCTGACCTGATCTCGCGACCGTACGTCACACTCGACGACATCACCGTACTCGAACAGGCCCGCACGGCGCCGGATGACCTTGTGCGTCGCGCCCCGATGCTGACCATCGACGAGGTGCAGCGCGAGCCGGACTTGGTTCTCGCCATCAAGCGGGCGGTCGACGAGCAGCGCCCGCGTGTGGCCGGCCGGTTCATCTTGACCGGGTCAGCGAACCTCCTCCTCATGCGGCGCGTCTCCGAGACCCTCGCCGGTCGAGCCACGTACGTCAACTTGTGGCCACTCACGAGGCGCGAGCAGCTCGCGCTCGGGGGCTCCGGGCGCTGGGACGACCTGATCCAGACCCGGGTGGCCGAGTGGCCGTCGCTCCTCGAGGCGGGCGACGCCCCGCCGGCCGACTGGAGGGCCCTCGCGCGCACCGGGGGGTTCCCCACACCGGCGTACGAGCTCGCAGCCAACGGGGCTGACCGCCAGGAGGAGCGGCGAATCTGGTTCGCCGGCTACGTACAGACATACCTCGAGCGCGACCTGCAGGACCTCTCGGCGATAGAGAACCTCGTCGACTTCCGGCGGCTCATGCGCGCGACCTGCCTGCGCCTCGGCAATCTGCTCAACCAGACCGAGCTCGCCCGGGACACGGGCATCGCGCAGACCACCGTGCAGCGCTATCTCAACCTGCTCGAGACGTCGTTCCAGTTCGTCCGGCTGCAGGCCTACGCCGTCAACCGCACGAAGCGGCTCATCAAGGCGCCGAAGCTTTGCTGGGGCGACACCGGACTCGCCATGTTTCTCGCCGACGAAACAACCCCGCGCGGGGCGCATCTCGAGAATCTCGTGCTGACCGACCTCATCGCGTGGCGCGACGCCCAGGTCCAGTCCCCCCAAGTGCTCTACTGGCGCACGGCTAAGGGCCAAGAGGTGGACTTCGTTATCGAGTACGGGGAGCGGCTCTTGGCGATCGAAGTGAAGTCGAGCGCTCGGCCCGTCCCGGCCGACGCGGGGACTCTTCGAGCGTTCGTCGAGGAGTATGGCGACGCCGTGCACGGCGCGCTGCTGCTACACGATGGCCGCGAGACTTTCCGGCTCGGGGACCGAATTGTGGCGGCGCCGTGGTGGCAGGTGGTCTAAACCCGTTCGGGCCGGTCAACCGCGAGAGCGCCTTCCCAGACGCTCTACCCTAGCAAGAGACGAGACTCCGAGAAGGCCGATGAGTGACTCTCACCCGCATCACCGGCAGAGCAGCGAAGAATTCGACGATTCCGCACAGCACGCCCCTGAGCCGGCGAACGACCGGTTGCCTGAGCCCGCAGGCCGAGGAGAGGCGATAGAGCGCGCGGGCGCGCATGGACATCACGCGGCCCCCGCTGCCCACGCCGAGCATGCGGGGCACGATAAACACGCCGGCCATAGTGTCGCGATGTTCCGCGACAAGTTCTGGCTGTCGTTCGCCCTAACGATTCCGACTCTCATCTGGGGGCACATGCTGCAGGATGCCCTCGGCTACATGCCTCCGCACTTCCCGGGGTCCATGTACATCCCGGCGGTGTTCGGGACGGCGGTATTCGCCTATGGAGGCTGGCCGTTCATCCAGGGCGCTGTCCGCGAACTGAAGGATCGATTGCCGGGGATGATGACGCTTATCGCACTCGCGATCTCGGTGGCTTTCGTCTTCAGCGTCGCCGTGACGGTAGGCTACCCGGGGATGCCTCTCTGGGAAGAGCTCGCGACGCTCGTCACGATCATGCTGCTCGGCCACTGGATCGAGATGCGCTCCATCTCGCAGGCGCAGGGGGCGCTCAAGGAGCTGGCGAAGCTCCTTCCGAACACGGCGCTGCGGATCGCCGGAGACCGGACCGAGGAGGTAACGATCGATCGGCTCCGAGAGGGGGACCTGCTCCTGGTTCGCCCTGGGGCTGGCGTTCCCGCGGATGGAGTCGTGCGGCAGGGCTCCAGCGCGGTGAACGAATCCATGATCACGGGCGAGTCCCGCCCTGTCGAGAAGCGGGCGGGAGAGAAGGTCATCGCGGGTACGATCAACAGTACGGGATCTCTTCGTGTCGAAGTCACAGGAACGGGCGAGCGCACAGCGTTGGCCGGGATCATGCGCCTCGTCGAGCAGGCGCAGACCTCGCGGTCACGGGGTCAGGCGCTCGCCGACCGAGCGGCACTCATCCTCACGCTGGTCGCACTTGGGGCAGGGGTGGTCACTCTGGTCGTGTGGCTCGCGCTTCGACCGGACGA
>JALZIF010000078.1 GCA_030860435.1 Gemmatimonadota bacterium
TGCCTTCGTTCCTCGTACTCTTCGCATGGGTGGTGTCCTCGGTGTGATGAGCGGAGATCCTTCCAGGGATTCACGCTCTAGTATCGAGGCGCCACCTGATTTTTCAACTAGGTCTGGGACTCACCCCCGCCTCCTACGTGCTTAGCATAGCCGGCAGTCGATTTGAGCCGCCGAACGCCAGGGTTCAGCGGCGCGCCGCTTGCGGTGCGTCCGCTGCAACCCGTTGTTAGCCAGCAGGCGCATGAGGCTACCCGGACCAGTGCTCGAGGAGTTCCCGGCACAGTGCCGGCAATTCAGGGAACACTGTCGTCTCGGTGACGCCGGCCGCAGCGAGATCCCTCTTCATCTGCGGTAACTTGTCTGCCCTGAGTTCAATCTTCACCAGATGCTCACGAAGACCGATGTGATCGTGTAAGGATCGCCTGTCGCATCCGTGAAGAGTGAATGTGCCCTTCTGTGCCGTGAGTCGTTGGGACTTATGAGGCGGCTGAAGTGCGACAGGGGCTTCGGGAAGCTCGTCGCCAGCCGAGGGTCGCGGGAGGTATTTCTGTAGGGCCGGATCACCAGGCACCAACACGAAGTCCCCGAGTTTGGCAACGAACGCGTTCAGTCGCGAAGGGTCTAGAATCCACACCGCAGGCTGCTCATCGGGCTTCCGATCTCTCAATGCGAAGTAAAGGGCTACGAGAGGATTCTCAGTCCAGTCAAGTAAGCGCGTCGGAAGGCCGTGGTGCTGCATAATGAAGTACCACTCCCAGTCACTCGTCGGCTCTCTTGCCGTACCGGATAGATAAGGGAACGCCCTCAGCATGAAGTCTGCCCGACATTGGTCTTCCGAGAAACGTGCGTACGTCTCGCGATAGACGCTGGGTGTGAGTGTCCACTGGGTGTCGCCGTGCCCGCGGAACCAGAGGCGATTACTAGGTCGCTGGCCTCCGTGCCAGACCTCCGCGATCTTCCGCAGCGTGCGCAAATACTTCGTCAGCGTGTCTGACGGCTCATGATACGTTAAGCCATCGCTGGAGCGTCGGATCGGCACAGATTTGCTCCTAGGCAAGCAATGACCTGACTGATCAGCGGAGTATGCTGCTGCCTAACGCCCGCCGTTCTGCTGCGAGCGCAGCTAATAAGTTGCGCGCGCAGCGCGCCTCCGCAAAGCGCTCGTCGGCAGCAACGGCTTGTTAGAACCAATACTGTTCAGTTTGCAAGATGGAGTTTAGATTGCAGCCCGACGCCACCGCGAGGTCGCATGGCTCGGACTACCGCCGATTTACCCGCTGGGATTCGCCTGACGGATCATATCAGCCTCGGGGTGCTGGCCGCGCAGTTTCCTCTTGAACTGGTGGAGCAGGCGTTGTTCGAGACGGAACGCCTGAGTGAGCGGGAGCGGGCTCTCCCCGCGCATGTGATGGTCTACTACGTCATCGCCCTCGCGCTGTATGCAGACGTCTCGACGCGCGAAGTGCTGCGGTGCCTGAGGGAAGGCGCGCGGTGGCTGGGCGATCCCACGGCAACCACGATGCCCAGCAAGTCGGGCATCTCGCAAGCGCGGACCCGGCTGGGGGCGGCTCCACTCGAGGCCTTGTATCGCGAGGTGGTGGCGCCAGTGGCGACGGCCGGTACGCCCGGGGCGTGGTACCGCGGCTGGCGGGTGATGAGCCTCGACGGGACCACCCTCGATGTAGGGGACACCGTGGCCAATGCGCGCGCCTTCGGGCGGCCGGCGAGTGCGCGGGGCGTGAATACGACTGGCCCCTTTCCCCAGCTGCGGGTCGTGGGACTCCTGGAGAACGGCACGCATGCGATTTGTGCGGCACAGCTCGGGGCGTACCGCACGAGTGAAGTCACCATGGCCGCGGCCGTGGTGCCCCACCTCACGGGCGAGATGCTGTGCCTCGCCGATCGCGGCCTGCTCGGCTTCGATCTCTGGCGCCAGGCGTCCGCCACCGGTGCCGAGCTCCTGTGGCGTGCCGCCGCGAGGTTCACCCTGCCGCTCCTGGAGCGCTTTCCGGATGGGTCGTATCGCAGTGAGCTGCGCTGGAACTATTTCTGCACGAGCGCCGATCGCACGGCTATCCCGGTGCGCGTGATTGAATACACGCTGCCCGGCGTGCCCACGCCCGAGGCGACGTACCGGCTCGTCACCACCGTGCTGGAGCCCCGGCGCGCCCCCGCCGGCGAACTGGCGGCGCTCTACCATGACCGCTGGGAGATGGAAACGGCGTTCGACGAGTTCAAGACGCATCTCCGCGGCGGCCAGCGGGTCCTCCGAAGCAAGACGCCAGATCTCGTGCGGCAGGAGGCGTGGGGCTTTCTCCTCGCCCACTTCGCGATCCGCGCCCTGATGCACGAGGCCGCGCTGGGGGCGCTCCCGCGGGCACGCGATCCCGACACGCTCTCCTTCACCCACGCGCTCCGCGTCACCCGCCGTACACTCCCCCATGTGGCGGCCATCCCCCCCTCAGGACCACCCACGCCACCATCTGGCGCGCCAGCTCGTGCTCGATGAACTGCGCGCGGAGCGCGTGAGCTCCAGCCGGGGCCGCGCCGTGCCACGCGGCGTCAAGCGCAAGATGAGTAACTTTCCGCTGCGACCCCGCCGTCGTCTGCGCGCGCGGACGCGGAGCTACCGCGTCCACGTGGTGCAGCGCCGCCGTCAGATACCGGCGTGGAGTAGTCGCCGAAAACATAACTGAACAGTATTGTTGTTAGAACTTATGTAGGAACTGGCGGACCACGCAGACGGGCCGCCACTGTTCGGGTTTCCTCCATCCTCTCACAGAAGGAGAAGCCCATGCTACCAGCAGCGACCCGCCCACATGATCTCTCTACGTTATATCTCGCCTTCGAGCTCGGCAACGCCGAGTGGAAGCTCGCGATGACCACGCGGATCGATCAGGCGCCGCTCGTGCGCACCATACCGGCGCGCGTACTCAAAACGCTCGAGGCGGAGATTGCCCGCGCGAAAACTAATTTTGGGTTACCGGCCAGCGCGCCGGTGCGGAGCTGCTACGAAGCCGGGCGTGACGGGTTCTGGCTCCATCGGTATCTCGTGAGCCGTGGGATCATCAACCGCATCGTCGACTCCTCGAGCATCGAAGTAAATCGCCGCCGGCGGCGGACGAAGACCGATCGCCTCGATGCCGGCAAGCTGGTGACGATGTTGATCCGCGCGGAGGGCGGCGAGCAGAAGGTCTGGAGCGTCGTCAACGTGCCGACGCCTGCCGAGGAAGATCGGCGCCAGGTTCATCGCGAGCTCTTGTTCGCTCGGCGCGATCGTGGTCGTCACACGAATCGGATTAAAGGACTCTTGGCCGGCCAAGGGGTCCCGCTCGCGCGGATTCAGGAGCTGCCGACGCATCTCGTGACCGCGCGTCGGTGGGACGGGACGTCGTTGCCCCCGCTCCTCTGCACCCGGCTCGAGCGCGAATGGGAAGCGGTGGTGGGCTACACGACGCGGATCCGCGCGCTCAAGCAGGAGCGCCGAGCGCTGCTCCGGGTGACGGATGACCCGGCGATTGCCCAGGTGCGCCAGCTCAATCAGCTCCGCGGCATCGGCATCGACAGCGCCTGGCTCTACGTCATGGAGTTTTTCGCGTGGCGGCAGTTCCGGAATCGTCGCCAGGTCGGCGGCCTCGCCGGGCTCACCGATACCCACTACCAGAGCGGCGACCTCCAGCACGAGCAAGGCATCTCGAAGGCGGGGAACCGCTGGGTCCGCGCGCTCGCGATCAACACGGCGTGGGCTTGGCTGCGCTTTCAACCGAAGAGCGCACTCGCCCGCTGGTATCAGAAGCGCTTCGGCAAGGGGAATAGCCGCATGCGCAAGATCGGCATCGTCGCCTTGGCGCGAAAGCTGTTGATCGCGTTCTGGCGGTATCTCGACACAGGACTCATTCCGGAGGGCGCCGTGCTCCGCGCATAACGCACGAAGCAGGTGACGCGCTTTCCGTCACGGACTGGAGGGAGCGGCCCGCCATTGGCCGTCGGGTCTACAGGGTCACGCCTTGTGCACCGTTTGTTAGAAGGGGTCCGCTCCCCTCAGTCGCTTCACTTCGCCCCTTGGGCGGATTCACAAAGTTCGGGTGCTCGACCTCGGTCGACACGGATAGGAGGTTGTTCACGGGCGATCCTGCCCGGAACGTTCGGAAGAAGCGGCCAGTTGGTGACGGCGGCATCGGTGATGAATGGCAACGGCGATGAACCGTGTTATTGATCGTGCTCGCTGATCAGTCTTTACCAGGGGAGTTGACAAATGGCGCCTCATAGGAGGTGGCCTGCTCGCTGCGGCCCGAGCGCGCACCCAGCAGCTTGGTCGTGAACTCCTGGCCGGCGTCGAGCCGCTCGACCTCCCCCCGCACGCCCTCTAGGGACTCCTCGAAGGCCGCGACGCGCTGCCGGAGCGCCGCGAGTTCGGCCTCGTTGCCGGTGCGACGCTCGTAGGCTCGGAGGAATCGGCGCACGGCGTAGGCACCGCCGCCGAGCACGACGCCCCAGAACGCGACGGCAAGGTACATGAGCTCCATCGGTCATCCCTCACCGAATGACGTGGCCGCCTAACGCTTCGGCATCAGCTGCGGCGCGCAGCGCCGTCAGCTGCATGCCGAGACTGTGTGAAAACTATAGACCGACGCCGCCTTCGATTATAAACTGTGCGCGTCTCGATCCCCGCGAGCCGCGAGGTGTTGCGATGGGCTATATCGAAGGCAGTGACCGCGACCAAACTGTGCTCTTTCCGGAAGTCCTCGACGAGTACGTCACCGCCGAGAATCCCGTCCGCTTCCTCGACGCCTTCGTGGCGTCGCTCGATCTGGCCGCCCTTGGGTTTCAACGGGCGACCCCGAGCGAGACGGGCCGACCAGCCTATGATCCTGGCGACCTGCTTCGCCTCTATCTCTACGGATATCTCTATCGGGTCCGCTCGAGCCGCAAGCTGGAGCAGGAGACGCATCGGAACGTCGAGCTGATCTGGTTGCTCCGCCGGCTGCGCCCTGACTTCAAGACGATCGCTGATTTCCGGCGCGACAATCCCCAAGCGCTCAGGGCGGTGTGCCGGGAGTTCACGCTCCTCTGCAAGCACCTCGACTTGTTCGGCGGCGAGCTGGTGGCGATCGACGGGAGCAAGTTCCGGGCAGTGAACAGCAAGGATCGCAACTTCAGCCGAGCGAGTCTCGAACGGCTGCTCGCGGGGATCGACGCGCGCATTGCCGAGTACCTGGGCAGCCTGGACACGCAGGATCACGCGGAGGAGGCCATGCCGACCGTGACTGCGACAGAGCTGCAGCAGAAGATCGAGAGGCTCCGGGCTCGACGCGAGAGGTTTACGACCCTGCTCGCCCAGTTGGACGCGAGTGGCGAGACCCAGATCTCGCTGACCGATCCCGAGAGCCGCAGCATGAAGGTGCGCGGCGGCACGGAGGTCTGCTACAACGTGCAGACCGCTGTGGATGACAAGCACAAGCTGATCGTCGCGAATGACGTGACGAACGCGCCGACCGATCGCGCCGAGTTGAGTACGATGGCGAGCGCGGCGAACGCGGTGCTCGCGGCAACGGATCTCAATGTGATCGCCGACATGGGCTACTACAGCGGACCCGAGGTCGTCACGTGTCTCAATGCGGGGATCACGCCCACGCTGCCGCGCCCGCTCTCCTCCGCGAACGCGAAGCACGGCCTCTACACGAAGGAAGACTTCGCCTACGACGCCGCTCGAGATGAGTACCGCTGCCCTGCGGGCGCGACGCTCACGTATCGCTTCTCGACGATCGAGCAAGGGCGCGGGATGCGCTACTACAGCACGAGTGCGTGTGGCCGCTGCGCGATCAAGGCACGCTGCACGAGGAACAAGGATGCGCGGCGCATCACGCGCTGGGAGCAGGAAGCGATTCTCGAAGCGATGGAGCGTCGATTGAAGGCGAACCCGGAGCTGGGGAGACGCCGGAAGGCGATCGTCGAACATCCCTTCGGCACGATGAAGCGCGGCATGGACCAGGGCTACTTCCTGCTCCGTGGGCTGTACAAGGTACGCGCCGAATTCAGCCTGACGGTGCTTGCCTACAATCTCAAGCGGGTGATCAACATCGTTGGTGTCCCGCGGATGGTCGCAGCGCTCACGTGAGCGTGGATCGCCCGCTCCATGGGCCGTATGCTTCACCGAAAGCGTTCAGAGTCGCGCGGACTGACTTCAGACTGCCTCAAGAGCGATGACAATGCAGCTGGTGCAATCGACCGACTTGAGCGCACCCCACGAATCGTTTTCACACAGTCTCACGAGGGGTTAGGCGGCACGTCAAGGCGGGTCGCAGCGCCTGACTTGCGAGGCCGAGATGGCCAAGCGAACAGGTCTGCCAGCCGCGTCTGAGGCCGTAGCGTCGTCTTCGGGATCAGCCGAGATGGAGGTTGATCTTCTTCGGCAAGCGGGCTCCCTTCTGCGGGTAGAGGCCTCAGCGCAGGACGAGCACGAGCTCGGCGACGTCTTTGCCGGCGACCTCGACGCTCTCCTCGCGCTCGAGGCTGAAGCCGC
>JALZIF010000090.1 GCA_030860435.1 Gemmatimonadota bacterium
CCGTAAAGGTGCAAGCGGACACCGGGAAGCTTGAGCGCCTCGTCGAACGGTAGGGTCTGACCGTCTGCCCACAAGTCGCCGAGTAGATTGATGATGGCGGCCGGCCGGACGACCTCGGTGGCGCCGAGCGGCAGGTCGCAGACGGCCCGCGCGTGCTGCTCGAACTGGCTGGTGACGCAGGCGCGCTCGGTGGAGTGGAAGGAGTTGTGCGGTCGGGGCGCGAGCTCGTTCACGAGCAGTTCGCCGTCGAGTGTGAGAAAGAGCTCGATCGCGATCAGGCCCTCGACGCCGAGCTGCTCGGCGATCCCGCGCGCGATTTTCGTAGCGCGAGCGCCGATGCCGGGTGGGAAGGAGCCCGGAATGACGCTCCAGTCCAGGATTCCGTCCTCGTGGTGGTTGCGCGCTGGCGGATACACCGCCATTTCCCCGCTCGGCCGGCGCGCGACCATCACCGAGAGCTCCGCCTCCAGGTCCAGCGCGCGCTCGAGCACGCAGGCCGCTTCGCCGAGCGCGCGCCATGCGCGGGTGACATCGTCAGGCGCGGCCAGAATCATCTGGCCGCGGCCGTCGTAGCCGCCGGTGCAGCGCTTGGCGTACGACTTGCCGAGCGAGGCGAGCCCGTCGCGCATCTCCGCCGCCGAGCGCGCCGTTCGGTACGGACCGACGGGAAATCCGTGCGAGGTGAGCCAATCCTTCTGGCGGGCGCGGTCCTGCACTATCGCGAGCACATGCTCCCCGGGCCGAACGGGGGCGTAGAGGGCGGCCGCGTGCAGGCTCGCAAGCGAGACCTTCTCGATCTCGAGCGTCACGACGGCGCACCCCCGCGCCAGCTCCGCCGCCGCGGCGCTATCCTCAAACTCGGCCGTGATCGCGATGTCTGCGACCGGGCGTGCCGCGCACTCTGGATCCGGATCCAGCACGTGGATGTCGTAGCCGAGAGAGCGTGCGGCCAACGCGGTCATGCGTCCGAGCTGCCCGCCGCCGAGGATGCCGATCGCGGCGCCCGGGAGTATCGGACGCGTCAAGGCAGCTCCTGACCGAGTACCTCGCGTGTACGATCCTCTCGCCACGCGCGCAGTCGCTCGCGGAGCGCCGGGTCTTGAGCGGAGATTATCGCGGCGGCGAGGAGCCCGGCATTGGCCGCGCCGGGCTTGCCGATCGCGAGCGTCCCAACCGGTACCCCTTTCGGCATCTGGACGATCGAGAGGAGCGCGTCGAGTCCGTTGAGCAGCGTCGCGGGCACCGGCACGCCGAGCACAGGGAGAATCGTGTGCGCGGCGACCATTCCGGGCAGGTGCGCCGCGCCTCCGGCGCCGGCGATGACCACGCGAATCCCGCGCGACTCGGCGCCGGCGGCAAACTCGGCCATCCACCGGGGAGTCCGATGCGCGGAGACGACGCGCTTCTCGTACGCCACCCCGAGCTCATCGAGGATCTCGCAGGCAGGGGCGAGATACTCGTAGTCGCTCCGACTTCCCATGATCACTGCGACGAGCGGCGCTGGTGCTCCGTCGGCCATCGGCTCTCCATGAGTGATGTCGCGTGCGACAACCCTCAACCCGCAACCCTCAACCCGCAACCCTCAACCCTCAACCCGCGACCCGCCAAATATCCACCGCTCGGGCCGTGGAGACAAACCCGAACGGTGGCGGCTGACCCGTCGTCTACCGGCGTGCCAGCATGCGGTGCATGGCACGCGATCTGCCCCCCTTACACCATCTCTCCTCTGCTTCCACGATGTAGAGATTCGCAGGCGGAGGTTGCACGCCAAAAACCTCGGGGGGTGTCGAAATGGCGAGAGACCGCGAGCGGGACGAGAGCAATATGAGGGGTGGGCAGGACTCGACGGATCAGTCCGCCCATGTGGCAGGCGCCGGCGGGACGACGGGTGGCGCCGCCGGTGGATCGGCCGGCGATCCGCCGGCGGCCAGCGGCCGGGGGGACGATGCGGCCTGGGTAGGCGTGCAGGGGAGGTCATCTTTCTATTCGCGCGCGGAGCTGCGGCGCAGCCAGCGCGGCGTCGGTCAGGGAACCGGGCGGCCGGGCGCGTCCGGCGTATCGCAATCGCGTGAGGCGAATCGTCCGACGGACTTGCGCGCCGGAGGCGGCCAGCGCGCTGGCGGATACGCCGAGATCGGGCGCGACGCCGAGAACTACGACCCTGGCACGCGGGGCGGGGCGCGCGACGTGGACGCAGAGAACTACGGGGTCGGCCGCGTTGAAGGCGCAGAGCGCGATTACAGCGGCGAGCTGCGGATGGGATACCGCGACTTCGGCGCCGGGCGCGAGGCGCCGCACGACAGGCACCGTGACACCCAGCGGCGCACGCGCTGGCATCGCGAGCCCAGCGTCGCGCGCGACATAATGACGAAGAACCCGAAGTGTGTCACCCGCGAGGGGGGTTTGCAGGACATCGCGCGGATCATGCGCGAGGAGGACACTGGCGTCGTTCCTGTGATCGAGACCGATGGTAGGCTGCTCGGGCTAGTGACCGACCGCGACATCGTTTTGCGCTCGCTATCGGAGGGGAAGAACCCGCTCGAGTTGACGGCGACGGACGTGATGACCGACGATGTCGAGGCCGTCACACCTGACGAGTCGCTGCGCGAGGTCGTGGACCTGATGGGCGAAAAGCAGATCCGCCGCGTTCCCGTCGTGGACAGCAACGACCGGCTGGTCGGGATTATCTCGATGGGCGACGTCGCCAACCGCGCCGACTACGACGAGGACCTGCAGGAGGCGCTGGAGGAGATCTCGGCGCGCCGGAGCTTCTGGACGAGGTTGTTCGCGTAAGGAAGGGTGGGGAAGGGGGAACGCGGCGCTGGTAGCTGGGAGCTGGGAGCTGGGAGCTGGGAGCTGGAAGCTGGGAGCGGCGGTTTCCCCAGCCCCCAGTCCCCAGTCCCCGTTCCTCGCTCCCAGCTTCCAGCCTCCAGCCTCCAGCTTCTCCTTCACTCGGGCTCCTCCCGGCGAGACCGCTTGGTCTCGGCCCGCCGCCGCTTGTCTGCTAGCCGCGCCTCCTTGGCCGCACGCGTGGGGCGCGTCCGCTTGCGCGGCTTCGGCACCTCCAAGGCTCGCCTGACGAGTTCCGCTAACCGCTCTTCGGCGGCGTCGCGGTTACGGCGCTGGCTCCGGCTCGCGCTCGCCACTACTCGAAGCACACCGGCGCCGTCGACGCGCGACGCGAGCCGCTTCAGCACGCGCGTGCGAGCCGCTTCATCCAGCCCCCGTGTGGCGACCACGTCCCAGAACAGCTCGATTCGGGTGGACGCGGTGTTCACGTGCTGCCCGCCGGGTCCGCCCGCGCGAGTCGCGCGGGTCACGAGCTCCGTGCGGGGAATCACGACCCGCTCGTTGATGCGCAGCCCGTCGTCAGCAGCTTGGGGCGCGACCTCGCTCACGCCGCTGTTTCGGTCCCGCCGATCGGCGTGCGGTGAACCCGGACCGCGGCGACGCGGCGCCCATCCATCGCCACCACCTCGAGCTCTCCGCCCGGATAGTTGACCCGGTCCCCGACTTTCGGCAGCCGGCCGAGCTTCGAGAAGACATAGCCGCCGAGCGTCGACCAGCTTCCCTCCGGGATCGCGAGGCTGTGATCGGACCGCACGTCCACGAGCGACATCGACGCGGCAAGCTCGAGCACCCCCTCCATCTCCAACGACTCACGCGCGGCGACATCGTATTCGTCCGCTATGTCGCCGACGATTTCCTCCACCAAATCCTCGATCGTCACGATCCCCGCCGTCCCGCCGTACTCGTCGAGCACGATCGCCATTTGCGCGCGCGTCTTCCGGAGATCGTCGAATACCCGCTCCGCCGGACGCGTATCGGGGACATACAGAGTTTCACGCACGAACCGCTTGAGCGTGAAGGGCTCGGTGCCGTCGTATAACCAGAGATCTTTCGCGATGAATACCCCGACAACATCGTCCAGCGACTCCTCGTAGAGAGGGTAGCGCGAGTAGCGCTCCCGGCGGATCGTCCGCCGCACCTCCTCTTCGGACGCGTCGAGTGGGATCGCGACGACCTCAGTGCGCGGGCGCATCACGTCTCGCGCCCGCTTGTCGTGAAAGTCGAAGACCCCGGCGAGCATCGCCCGGTCGCTCTCGTCGAGCTGGCCGTGTGCGTGCGCGTGCGCGACCAGGAGGCGTATCTCCTCCGGCGAGTGCACGCGATGCACCTCGGTCATCGGCTGCACGCCGAAGACGCGCAGCAGGCGGTTTGCCGTGCCGTTGAGGAGCCAGATGAACGGCCACATGATCTGCGAGAAAAGCATGAGTGGCCGCGCGACGACGCGGCTTACCCGCTCCGGAGCGATAAGAGCGAGAGTTTTCGGCGCCAGCTCGCCAAGCACGATGTGAAGGAAGGTGATCACGAGGAACGCTGTGACGATCGATGCGTACAGATGCGTTCCCACGGCCGGCATGTCGATTCCGAACGCGACGAACGCGCGGTCGAACAGCACGGCGAGAGCCGGCTCTCCGATCCAGCCCAGCGCGAGCGAGGCGAGCGTGATCCCGAGCTGCGTACCGGAGATGTACCGGTCGAGGTGAGTGATCGCCTGGAGGACGTCCTTCGCCCCCTTGTCGCCTTCGGCGATCATCTGCTCCACCTTGCTGCGCCGTGCGCCGACGAGCGCGAACTCCGCGGCGACCATGAACCCGTTCATGAAGACCAGCAGCATGACTACGCTGAGGCGCATCGCGACGTCGCCCGTGGTCAGCGGGTCGACGGCCAGGGCGATAGCCGGGGAAACGAGGTGGTGACTCATTCGTCCAAGATATAGCAAAACGCCAGACGCGACGGTACTTGCCGGCTTGCACTCTGCAAGGGCGCGCCTGTCCCGCCCCCGGTGCCCACCCGTGCCCGACGCCCGCCATCTCTCTGCACAATCGATGCTCACACCACCGCGAATTCTGCGATGGATGTACATCGGGCGCCTGTCGGTCGCGACCGCGATCTTTCTCGCCGCCGTAACGCAGTGGCAGGAGGCGGATGCCGCCACCACCCTCGTCGCTGCGCTCGCCCTGTTCGGCGCCACCGCCTTCACGGCCGGGTCCGCCTGGCGCGCCACCACGGTTCGGGCTCGGGTCGGGAAGAAATTCCTGTTCGCGCAGGCGCTGTTCGACCTGGTTCTCGTCACCGCGGTCATTCATATCACTGGCGGCGCGGTGTCACAGTTCGCGGCCCTATACATTCTCGTCGTCGCCGCCGCGTCGCTGGTCCTTCCCGCCGTCGGGGGTCTCGTCCTCGCCGGCATCGGCAGCGCGCTCTACGTCACCGCCGCGATGTGGGGGCAAACGGCCGCGCCCGCGCTCGGCGTCGCGTTGCAGTTGATCGTCTTCGCCATCGTCGCGCTCGCGGTCGCGTACGTCAGCGCGCGCCTTCGCGACGCGGTGGGGGGCCGCGAGGAACTGGAGGCGCAACTCGGCCTCGCGCGCCTCCAAGCGGACGACATCCTCCGCAACATCGGGAGCGGGATCATCACCGTGGACGCGACTAGCCGCCTCCTGTATATGAACCCCACTGCCGGACGTCTGCTCGGCATCGACCCGGAGCACGGAATCGGCCGGCCGATCGGTCAGACGCTGCATGCCGTGGCGACGGGGCTCGCCGAGGCGCTCGAGCGCGCGGTGCGCGAGCGAGTGCGCATCACGCGCGGCGAAACGACGATCGCGACCGCGACCCGAACCTTTCCCATCGGCCTGACGACAACGA
>JALZIF010000133.1 GCA_030860435.1 Gemmatimonadota bacterium
ATGGGATACAATGATGACGCACCGTCTGGGTGCCTCGCTGTGAGAAGATCGTTCCGCGAAGAACTCTCTCTCATAGTACGGCGGCCAGGCGGTGTTTGCTATACGTCAATTGCAGGATCCGCGTTAATTCCATGCTCAAACAACGCCGCGACCCTGAAACTCTCGCCGACGCGATCCGCTTCTTCGCCGATCCCGACGCGAGCCTCGCCTTCATGGTCCAGCTGCGCTGGGCCAGTGGAGTTGTCTGCCCGCGCTGCAATACGGACACGCCGTCCTACCTTCGCTCGCGCCGTATCTGGAAGTGTCGCGGATGCCGCAAGCAATTCTCGGTCAAAGTCGGGACCATCTTCGAGGATAGCCCGCTCGGTCTCGACAAGTGGTTGCCCGCGCTGTGGCTCATCGCCAACGCCAAGAACGGCATCAGCTCCTACGAGTTGGGGCGAGCGTTGGGCGTGACTCAAAAGACCGGCTGGTTCATGCTGCACCGCATTCGGCTCGCGATGCAGAGCAAGTCGTTTGAGCAGATCAGTGGCGATGTCGAGATCGACGAAGCATTCTTCGGCGGCAAGGCTAAGTACATGCACAGGGCCAAGCGGAAGCGCGTCATCAAACGGCACGGCCAGTGGGACAAGGCCAAGGTGCTCGGCATGCTTGAGCGGAAACGCGGCAGCAAGCACTCGATCGTGACCACTCGTGTCGTACAGGGCGTCAAGCGCCCCGACCTGTTCCCGCTCATTCAGGCAACCGTCGAGCAGGGGAGCAACGTCTACACCGACGCGTTCCGCTCCTACCGCACGCTTTCCGAGATGTACAACCACGCGGCGGTCGATCACGCCATCTGCTACGCGAAGGGGCAGGTCCACACCAACGGGCTCGAAAACTTCTGGAGTCTGATGAAGCGGACCATTAAGGGCACCTATGTATCCGTCGATCCCTTCCACCTGTTCCGCTACCTGGATGAGCAGGTGTTCCGCTTCAACAATCGCGAGACCAACGACCGCGAGCGTTTTGTCCGCGTGCTCGCGTCGATTCTCGGCAAGCGGCTGACTTACGCTGAATTGATCAGCGCCGACATGCTCCCCGCTACGACGTGAGGCGAAAACATGGCCAAAGCTCCGACGCGGCAAACGCAAGAAACTCAAAGCGAAAGGACTCCGTTCCAGAAAATGACCGACCTCACGCGACGGATTATCAAGGTGCCGAAGTCGGAACTTCCGAAGCGCCGGCGGCTAAAAAGTAAGCCTGCCACCCGCCGGACCAGCTAGGAGAAAGGCCGAACGCATTGAACTGAACCAAGGGCAGGCCCACGCTTCGCGACCCCTCGAACGCGTGGCTTACGAGCGCGTCCCACGACCCTCGGCGCTTTTGCAACTGCCCCGGCATGAAGAGCCGCCGAAGGCTGACGGCCATTTCGTAAGCCAGTACGTCGGCGGCCTGTAGCTGTGGGAACCCTAGCTTCGGGCGAAATGTTGGCGGCCCCGCAAACCGAGAACGGAGGTGTTGCCACTCGTCGGGGAGTTGCATAGCCTGCTGATAGAGGCCGATGGTCGCGGCGTAGGTTTTCGGAGAATCCTCGACCACGATAGATACCTGCTCCCGAGGGATCGGGTTGAGGATCGGTGACGAGACCAGCCACCAAGAGTTGACGTAAAGGGCGAGCAACCGCCACGCGCTGACGAGACTGTTCTGATACGCGGCCCTCGCTATCCGGTTATTCTCGTCCGGCAGCGAGCGGCGGTAAACCTCGTTGAACGCTGCCTTCGGCGTTGCGTAACCGACCGCGACGAGTTTGTGCGAGGTGATAATCGTCACAGCCTCGCGATGTACACGGTTGCATTCCGAGTGCTCCCAGCCCTTGAAGTGGCCAACCCGCGCCACGCAATCGACTGTGTGATAGAAGGGAAGCTGTTCACGCGCTAGGAATGCGTTCCACTCGTCCTCAAACGCCTGCCACACGGACGGCAGCGCGACGTACCCTGCCGCTGCCACGACCTCCGATCCTGGCTCCGTAGCGGTGTCATCATGCGTGCCCGCGTCATCGAAGTAGGCGGTGAACATGAGATACCTGTCAACGGTCGCATGCGAGAACAGCAGCCACGCTAGATACGCGGTTGTACTCTCGACGGGTTCACTGAGTATGGCTGTCATTGGGCGGGTGCGTCAAGTATGTTGTTGCCCAGAGTTGCCATACAGCCCAGACACTACCCCCCGCCGACAGGCCGGCTGGCGGTCCGTTCACGCGATCGCAATGTCAGCCGGAGATCGCGCTCGGATCCATCCAGAACACCTCCCAGTGGTGCCCATCGAGATCGTAGAAGCTCCATCCGTACATGAAGCCATGGTCCTGTGGATCGACGGCGTGCGAGCCGCCCGCGGCAACAGCCTTCTTGACCATCTCGTCGACCTCCTCGCGGCTGTTCACACTGAGCGCGAAGAGTGCGTTCGTCTCCTTGCGCGGGTCACCCAGCGGACGCTTGCTGAAACCTTCGAAGCGCTCCTTGCGGAGGAGCATGAAGTACGCATCCTCGCCTACCAGCATGCAGATCGCAGTCGCATCGGTGAACTGCGGGTTGAAGCTGAAGCCGAGCGCTTCGAAGAACTCTATCGAGCGCTGGAGGTCGCTCACTGGGATGTTGACGAACAACTTGTGCGGCGTCGTGGGAGCGGTGCCGGCGTTCCTGATCGTGGGCGCGGGAGCCTGAGCGGTGGACATGGTGTGATCCTCCTGCATGAAGGTTGAACGAATTCTGGGTGGGTTCTCACTCATAGACTGCCGCACCCCCCGAAACTCATCGGCCCCGCTGAAGAAATGTTCAGCGGGGCCGCAAGCGCTCGATTCAGGGCGGCTCAGCCAGTCAGCCGCATCGGCAGGCCGAACCGGGGAAAGAGCGTCTCGACATCTAGGTAGGACGTCATGCTCGTGATGTGCTCGCCGTCGAGCTCCAGCATGAGAAGCGACCATGGCCGCGCACCACCATCGCGATACTGCGCAAAGGCGGGTGTGCCGCCACAGGCCTCCACCGGGACGAGGCGCGAGCCCTTGCACTCGATGCCGAGGCCGAGCAGCCACTTCGCGATCGACTCGCGGCCCTGCAGCCAGAGGTCGTACGGCGGCATCGACATCGTGGCTTCCTCGTGGAGGAGCGAGGTGAGCGCGGCGACATCGTACTGTTCGAACGCCTCGACGTAGCGCCTGACGAGCTGCGCCTGCTCGTCCGAGAGCGTGCGCGGCACGACGGCGGGGTTACGTGACTCGAGCGTCGCGCGGGCGCGCTGCAGCGCACCGTTCACTGCCGCCACACTCATATCGAGGCTCTCCGCGGTCTCGGCGGCGGACCAGTTCAGGACCTGGGTCAGGATCAGCACCGCACGCTGGCGGGGTGGCAGGTACTGCAGCGCCGCGACGAAGGCGAGGCGGATGCTCTCGCGCAGGAGCACACGCTCCTCGGGATCACAGTCCCCCGCGGCTGGCAACGCGGCGGCGTCCGGGATCGGCTCGACCCAGTACTCGCGCGGGCGCTCGTCGAGCACGAGGTCATCACTCACGACGGCAGGCTGCTCGGACAATTCGACCGGACGGAAACGCTGGCGGTTGGTCGCCGATAGCGTATCGAGGCAGACGTTCGTGGCGATGCGGTAGAGCCACGTCTTGAGCGATGACTGCTCCTTGAAACGGTCGATGCCTTTCCAGGCGCGGAGCATCGCTTCCTGCACCGCATCTTCGGCGTCGACGACGGAGCCGAGCATGCGATAGCAGTGTCCGGTGAGGGCTGGGCGGTATTGTTCGAGGAGGGCGGTTGCGGACATGGGTCTACGATGCTGTCGGAATCAGCAACGTCCCCAGAGAACCATCCGCGGCGATAGAGCCGCCGAGAATCGCCACGAGCACGGAGCCGACGGCTCGCGACAACCAGCGAACCTCATGGCCACGAACGGTGACAATGAAGTCCGTGGACATAGGCGCAATAAGGACGCGTCGAGCCGGTTCTGAATTCACAGGGTCATGGCTCTAACGCCAGTTCTGAATAGGGAGCTCGGTGACGCGAGCATACTCTCTCGTGTTCGCCGTCACCAGAGTCGCGCCCGCGGCGAGGGTCGTCGCGGCAATGACCAGATCACTTGACCCGATCGGCTTGGAACGCATCTTCCAGCGCAGTTCCGCGTGCAGCGCCGCGGCGCGCCGGCCGAAGGCAAGCACGCGCAGTTGGCCGAGCAGCCGCTCCACTTGGGCCCGGTTGCTGGCCGGATCGGCACTCGCCTCAGCGCTGTAATACAGTTCAGCCGCCGTCATGCTCGTTACGGCGACGTCATCGGGTGAGATGGCCGCGAGCCGCGCGGCCACGCTATGTCGTTGCCGCAACAGATCGACGACGGCATCGGTGTCGAGGACGTAGCGGTCGATCATTCGGCGCGATCGAACAAAGCCGCCGCGCGAGCATCAGCGTCCGGCACCGCCGGCGGTCGCTCGGGCGCGTCGAAGTCGTCAGTCATCCGACCGAAGCTCTCGAGGAACCCGGCCGGCCAACGCCGCTTCCGGACCGGCTCGATGAGTACGCGGCCGTCCCGTAGCCGCCGCAGCCGCACTCGCTTGCCAAGGAAGGCGAAGCGCTTCGGCAGCCGTACCGCGTCACTGTTGCCGGACCGGAAAACTGTCGTCTCGGCGACCGCCGGCGTGGCCGCCGGCGGGGTTCGTAGCGTTCGCCGTTTCGCCATGTGTATACGGTATATACGTACCCGCGCGGGCGCAATCCCTCACTTCCTACCGGCCCGGCACCGGACACGCGACCACCCACATCGGCTCCCGCCGCCCTTCGCTAGTGAGCAGGAGCTTTCCTGTCGCACCGTACCACGTGATCCCTTCCCCCTGTCGCTCGCGGAGCCCCGCGATGTTACAGGTAGATGGCGGGACGGACACGCGGATGCGGCCCGTTATCGAGTCCGCTGCGAACACATACACCTGCGTATACGTGCGGACCGCGACGTACCGTCCATCGGGGGAGAGCGCGGCGTCCGTGATCATCCGCCCGGGCGCCGATCCGGGGATCAACGGAATGCTGTCGGAGAGCCGCACGACCGCGACCGAATCGCCGCGTCGCCAGGCCCTCGGTGGCAGCGTGAACACGAGCGCCGGCCGCAGTCGCCCGCTTGCGTCCTTCAGCGGACGCTTCGTGATCAGGTAGATCGTTGCGTTCGGGCCGACGTACATCGCCTCGACGTCGCGCGGACCCTCGGAGTAGACGTAGATGACACTCTCCGCCCTCGCCTCCGCGGTGTAGCCCGTGTGCCGCGCGGCCGGCTCGGCGATGCGGTAGATCGTGCGCGACGGGCGACGGGCGTAGTTGTCACCGATGTCGCCGATGTACAAGCATCGCGGCACTCCCCGCTCGACACCTCCGGAGCCGCCGGTGGCGAAACACGGTCCGACCGACACGGCCTCCCAGTCTCGGTTAGCAGCCCCGACAACGAGCCATGCACCGCGATCGGCACCGGTGGTGTCGAGCGCGAATAGTATCGGATCGTTCCCGGAGTCGTTGATGGTGAAGATGATCCCCGGCTGCGTCCGGCTCATCGCGGCGCCCGAATTCTCGTCTAGCTCCCTCCGCGCACGTACGCGAATCGAGACAGGGTGTCGTGGAACGACTCCCATCGAATCCGCAGCGGCTTGCGGTTCGAAGTCGCTCCGCCGCGCGTCGGCGTACGACTCACAAGCCGCCGACGCCGCGATCGCGAGACCTGCGATGCCACGGAGAGCTGTCGTTACCATCGCCCACCTACGGCGCCACCGTCTCGCTCTTCGCCCGCCGCACCATCTCCCGCACGTCGGCCAGGAGTGCCGGTGCGTCGAAGACGATGCCGTCCTTGATCGTGTACTTCACCCCGCCACGCCTCACGATCTGCCCGCCCTCGGCGACCTCGACCCCGGTGCTGTAGAGCAGCTTCAAGTTGTGGAGCGGGTTGCCGTCCACGATCGCGAGGTCGGCCTCGAAGCCGGCCCTTACGACGCCCGTACTCGTCAGGCCCAGCGCGGCGGCGCCGTTCGACGTGGCATGCCGGATCACCTGCAGCGGGTGAAAGCCTGCCTCCTGGTGCAGCTCCATCTCCCGGATCGTCGTGAACCCGTAAAGCTGGTAGATGAATCCCGCGTCCGAGCCGACGGTCACGTTCCCGCCGCGACGCGCGTACTCGCGGACCCACCGCATCCAGATGCGATAGTTCTCGCGCCACCGGATCTCGTCGGCGGTGGTCCAGTCGAAGAAGTAGGAGCCGTGACGCGCCGGGTCCGGCTCGAAGTTCGCCATCACCGCCGGAAGCGCGTAGTCCGCGAACCACGGCTGAGTGCGCGCACGCGCGAGGTCGCGATTCGCTTCGTAGATGGCGAACGTCGGATCCCATGTGACCCCGCGCGCGAGCATAGAGTCGAGAACGATCGAGAGCCGGGTCGAATCTGCCTGACGCCACAGATCTCCCGCCCACCGGAATCGGTCGAGCTCGTTGTCGTAGTTATAGCCGGCGGGGAAGTCCTGCGGCCCCGCGATCGCCGCGTCGGGGATGCCGTACCAGTGCTCGATCGACCGGACGCCGAGTCGCGCCGCGCCGAGCGCGTCCAGCTCCTGGATCTTCATGTCGGTCGCGATCGGCAGCCCCTGCGCCTTCGCCTCGGCGGCGATGGCCTCCCAGACGTCCGGCCGGTTGATGAACACCTTGAGCCCGGCCGCCCCGCGCTGCTTGAGTCGCCTGACGAGCGCGAGCGCCTCCTCCGGTGTCGCGGCCGCTACCGTGGCATACGGGATGATCGTCGGCGCCGCGATCCGGTTCTCGGCAGACGCACGCGCGTGCGCAACGACGGTGTCGATCCCCTCGCCGGAGCCGGGGTCTCGGATGGTCGTGATGCCGTGGCCGAGCCAGAGCTTGTAGACGTAGTCCTTCGGCATCTGGCGATCGGCGCGGCTGAACTGGATGTGGCCGTGCATGTCGATGAGGCCTGGCATCACGTACATCCCGTCCGCGTCGATCACGCGGTCAGCGGCACGCGCTCGCCCCGTGTCCCCGAAGAAGCGTGACTCCTCACCCTGCCGCGACGGCGCGATGCGCGTGATTGTCGCGCCTTCGATGAGGATGTCCATCGGGCCGCGGACCGGATTGCCGGTGCCGTCGATCACGAGAGCATTGCGGATGAGGAGGCGGGGGTAGCGCTGGCCGGGAGACGCCGATGGCTCCTGCGCGCGCAGTGTCGTCGTTAGGACGAGGAGGGTTAGGATGGTGAGGCGGGTGGGCATGGCCGGGGGTGTAGGGTTGAGGGGGAAGGTGGGGGGGGGGGGGGGGG
>JALZIF010000109.1 GCA_030860435.1 Gemmatimonadota bacterium
CCCCCCCCCCCCTTCCCTCCCGGGGCGCAAGCGACGCGGAGCGGGCGCAGCCCGCACCTCGTGCCGAGCGGCCATTGCCGCCGAGCGACGGAGGCGCGGGTGCGTCGGCGCCACGGCCGCGGCCGGAGCCGTCGCGTCAGCCGCCCGACGCACGCCAGCCGCCCTCGCGATAAGTGAGATCCGCGCGCGGCAGGGATAACTTGCCGCGACGCCCCTCCCAGGACGGTTGGGTCTACCCTGGCCGCATGGCGCCATCGTTGCCGCCAGTGGGGACGATCTGTACAATGCAGCGTTCGATGCGCTTCCTTGCGGCGCGGCGGGACCATGCGCGCTGCCGGAGGCGAAGAGGTGTTGATGAGGCGGCGCGCCATCGCGCCGCCTCGGTGTGTATGGGCATAACGGATGATTCCAGCGTCGGCCGGGCGCCCATACCGGTTAACGGAGCGTGGGGGTGGGGGTGAAAGACCAACGGAGCTCTGCAGCGGTGAGCGATCGGCATGGGCGCCGCGCGTTCAACCGAGCCATCCAGGCCACGAGTCGCGGTCGCCGATGACCGTACTCGCTAACCCCTCCGCCTTGGTCTCGCTGGGAGACGTTCGCGCCGCCGCCGTGCTGCTAGCGGGGGTCGCGGTGCGCACGCCACTCCTCCCCTCCGCCGACCTGACCGACGCTCTCGGAACGCCGGTTTGGCTCAAGCCGGAGATGCTCCAGCGCGGCGGAGCGTTCAAGTTCCGCGGAGCCTACACGTTCCTCTCGCGGCTTACCGTCGCTGAACGCGGGCGCGGCGTGATCGCGCCGTCGTCCGGCAACCACGCGCAGGCGGTGGCGCTCGCCGCGCGGCTCTTCGGCGTCCCGGCGACTGTCGTGATGCCAACGACAGTCACATTGGCAAAGCGGGCTGGCGCCGAGCGGCTGGGCGCGCGCGTCGAGCTGGCGGGCACGACTACTCAGGACCGAATGGAGCGTGCGCTCGCGATCGCGCGCGATGAGGGCGCGACGCTCGTCCCGCCGTACGACGACACGACGATCATCGCCGGACAAGGGACGGTGGGGCTCGAGATCGCCGAGGACATGCCGGACGTTGGCACCGTACTCGTCCCGGTCGGGGGCGGGGGCCTGAGCGCGGGCGTGGCTGCGGCGGTCAAGCAGCTGGTTCCATCCGCGCGCGTGGTCGGCATCGAGCCCGTGGGCGCGCCGAAGCTCACCCGCGCCCGCGCGGCCGGAGCGCCGGTGCGACTCGGCGCCACGAGCGGGCTCGCCGACGGACTGCTGGCCGTTCAGATCGGGACCATCCCCTTCGCGCACCACCAGACCTTTCTCGACGATGTGGTGCTCGTGGACGATGGCGCGCTCGCGGGGGCGATGCGCTTCCTGATCGACCGCATGAAGCTCGTCGTGGAGCCGAGTGGCGCGATCACCGTCGCGGCGCTGCGCGAAGGGCTCGTCAGGCCTCGAGGAAAGACCGTCGCAGTCCTCAGCGGAGGCAACATCGAGTGGGATGGCCTTCGCGAGGCGCTCGACGGCCCGGGTAAGCGCCGCGATGGCTAATACGACGATCCTGGTCGCGGTCGAGGACGAGCTGCTGTTACGCACCATCTCCTGGTTCCTCAAGGAGCACGGCTACGCCGTGCTGGAGGCGCAGAGCGCGGACCGGATATTCGAGTACTTCGCCGGCGCGGTTCCAGACCTTTTCCTGCTCGACGTGACGGCGCCGTCGCTACCTGGGCCGCGTCTGCTCGAGTGGCTCAAGGCGGACGACCCGTGGCGCGACATGCCGGTGCTCATCCTGACCGCGATGCCGCCGGAGGACGACACGGTGCGCATGCTCGGCGTCGGCGCGGCTGACTTCATTGGCAAGCCGTTTCGGGTGCGTGAGCTGCTGGCACGCATCCAGGTACAGCTCCGTATCCAGCAGATGCTGCGCGAGGCGCGGGAGGAGCTGCGGACGGCGCGAGCCGAGCTGCGGCGTGTGCGGAGCGAGGTTGAAAGCCAGCGCGAGCTTGTGGGGATCTTGCACGAGGTGACTGGAGACCTCTCGCCCGATGAGATATACCACTTGCTCGTCAGGCGCGTGGCTCGCGCCCTCGACATCACGCACTGCTCGCTCATACTCGCCGGCCCCGGGGACGAGACGGGGTTCGTCGCTACGGCATACGAAAACCCCACGCTCCGCAATCTCGAGATCCGGCTCGCCAGGTATCCGGAAATCCGCGCAGCGCTCGAAAGCGGAGAAGCGGTGCTGATCGAGGATGTGGGGACCGACCCTCTCTACGCTGACGTCCGCACTGCCTGGCTCGCCGAGGGCATGGATGTGCGCATCCGCTCCGTGATCGCACTCCCCTTCACCCTCGATCGGCGGCAGGCGGGAGTGTTTTTCCTGCGCACCAGCCGCGAGGAGCTGCCGCTGTCGCGCGAGGACGTGGAGTTCGCCGACACGGTCATCAAGGCGGCAGTTACGGCGATCCGCAAGGCGGAACTGCTCGAGACCACGCGCGCGGACAAGGCGCGCCTCGAGCAGCTCGCCAGCACGGATTCGCTCACCCAGACGCTCAACCGCCGCGCGCTGATGGACCGGTTAACGCAGGAGCTCGACCGCGCGGCGCGCTACGAGCACTCCCTCGTGCTCCTGATGATCGACCTCGACCACTTCAAGCTGGTGAACGACAACCACGGCCACCTTGTCGGCGACGATGTCCTACGGCGCGTCGCGCAGATCCTGCTGCGCGAGGTCCGCACGGTCGACATCGTGGCGCGCTACGGGGGCGAAGAGTTCGTGGTCGTGCTTCCGGAGCAGCAGCTCGAAGGGGCGACAGCGTTCGCCGAGCGCGTCCGCCAGCGTGTCGCGGAGGCGCCTCTGGTGCAGGAGGCTGGCGGGCGCGATCCGCAGAGCCTGACGATCAGCATCGGTCTCGCCGCCTTTCCCTCACTCGACGTCTCGACCGTGGAAGATCTGATCGCGCGTGCCGACGAGGCGCTTTACCGCGCCAAGGCGAGCGGGCGCAATCGTGTCTTTCCATGAAAGGCCCGGCTTCGAGGCACGGGATGCTCGGGCAGACGCTGGGCGGGCGGTACCACATAGAGCAGAAGATTGGCGAGGGGGGGATGTCCATCGTCTACCTCGCCACGAACATGGCCGAAGGCGGACGCGTCGCGATCAAGGCGCTCTCGCCGCGGCTCTCCGCGGACGCCAACGCAATGGCGCGGCTCCGTCGCGAGGCGACGCTCGGCCGGCGGCTCGACCACCCCAACGTCTGCCGCATCCTCGACCTCGGCGAGACGGCCGAAGGGCTCGTGTACATCGTGATGCCCTTCCTGCAGGGGGAGCTCCTGTGCGACCGGGCAGGCCGCCTGACGACGCTGCCGGTCGTCCAGGTGGTCCCGATTGTGCGGGACATCGCCGCCGGCCTCCAGGCGGCGCACGACCTCGGAATCATCCACCGTGACCTGAAGCCGGAGAACGTGATGCTGACTCCCACGGCCGACGGCGGCGAGCGGGCCGTGGTGATGGACTTCGGTCTCGCCAAGCAGCATCAGGCGGGTCCGGAGGTGGAAAAACTCACCGCGACTGGCGTCGTGCTCGGAACACCCGAGTTCATGAGCCCGGAGCAGTTGCGCGGGAGGCCGCTTGACGGGCGGACTGACGTATACGCGCTCGCGCTGCTGGCATTCGAGCTGTTGACGACGCAGCTCCCATTCCGCGGCCGTAGTAAGCAGGACTTGATGATCGCGCGCCTCAAGCACGACCCGGTACGGCTCCGCGAGATGCGCCCGGATCTGGTCTTCGGGGCGGCGGTTGAGCGGGTGCTAGTGAAAGGGATGGCGCGGGACCGCGCGGACCGGTTCCGAACCGCGCCCGAGCTCGCCGACGCCTTGGCGATGGCTGCCAGCGGCTCGGAGCCCCGAGGTGGATCAGGTTGGCTGGGGAGGCTGCTGGGCAGATGAAGCGGCACACTCCATTCGAGCCGCCGGAATACATCGCGTGGAAACCCGACGAGGCGGGGGCGCGCGCATTCCGTGAAGCGGTCACGCGTGACCAAGAGCGGGCGGCGGTGGTCGCGACGCTCTCGCGCGAGGCGTTGCTCGGGCTGTACCGCGGGCTCGTCCGCAACCGCCTCACCGACATAGCGCTCAAGCGCATGGTGCGGCAGGGCGTCATCTCGAAGGCGTGGCTGGGGACGGGGGAGGAAGCAACGACCATCGGGCCGGTCCACGCCTTGAGTCGTGACGGAGACGTCGTCGCCCCGATGATCCGCAACGCCGGCGCGTGCCACGAGATGGGGATGCCTGTCGGCGACATCCTCCGCGCGTACATGGCGACGGAGGACGGGCCGAACCGGGGTCGCGACGGACACTACGGCTCTTTCGCGCGAGGCGTGATTCCGCCGATCAGCCACGTCGGCGACATGGTTCCGGTGATCGCGGGGATAGCGCTCTCGTTCAAGGCGCGCGGACGGAGTACGCCGCAGGCCGGTACCCGTGTCGCGCTCACCTGGATCGGCGACGGCACCACGAAAGTTGGCGTCACGCACGAGGCCCTCAATTTTGCCGCCGTACATCGCGTTCCGGCGGTGTTCATCATCCAGAACAATCAGGTCGCGCTCGGCACGCGTCTCGACCAGCATCACGTCACCGCTGGACAGGAGAGCTTCGCGGCCTGGCCGCGCGCCTACGGAATGTGGGGCGGCGTGTTCGATGGGAACAACGTCCTCGACGCTTACGCTCTGACCGCGCTCGCAGTCGCGCGCTGCCGGCGCGGCGAGGGGCCCGCGTTGCTCGTCGCCGAAACGTTCCGGATGGGGGGGCACGCGACACACGACGAAGCTGAAGCGCGCGCTACGTTCCACGCATCGCTTTTCGAGCACTGGGGACGCCGCGACCCGATCGCGCTCTACGAAGAGTGGCTCGTCGAGAATGGCGTGACGCGTGACGCGCTCGAGGCGATCGAGGCGGAGGTGCAGACTGAGGTGGAACGCGCAGAAACCGAGGCGCTCGACAGCAAGCGCACCAGCATGCCGAAGGGCGAAAGCGCGGTGGAAGGAGTTTATGCGGAGCAATGACCACCGCAGTTCACCCCCCGGCTGGTCGCGGCTCCCGCCTCGGATAGCCCTGGTGCTCGGCGTGGCGGTCGCGTGCAGTGGAGAGCAGGCGGGCGAAACGCTCGGCGGCGACACGCTCGCTGCGGGCACCGCCGCCGCTGACAGGCCGCCGGCGGTCGGAACCGACGACTCCCTCGTCTACGATGCGCTCCCGGTCAACCGTGGCGCGCGTGGCATGTTCACGCTCGCGCGATGGGTGCGGTCGCCTGACGGCGACGCGATTCTCGTAGTGGAGGATGGCGTCGGTATCGAGGCGGAGCCGTTTCCGGATGGGTTCCTCTTCGCGTCTGAGGCGTTGGACCGCACCGTGCACGGGGACAGCGTGTGGAGCGTCGCGCCGTCGCCGGACTGGACGCGGGTCGCCTTCGGGAAGGCGTACCGCGTGAGCGCCCGCGAGCGCGACAGCCTCTCGGCCAGCCAGTGGGAGGAGCTGGCGCGCCGCGCGGGGATGCCGGTGAGGGACGTCCGCGCCGGTGCTTTCGAGGCCAGTGGGATGGCCGTGATCAAGGGGTTCGCGCAGCCCGGCGTGATCGACGTGCGGAGCGGGGCGCGCCGTGTATTCCCAGTCGCCGCTGGCTGGCGCGTGGGGTGGAGCGCTGACGGCTCGCGGCTCGCCGCCGGCCGGAAGTCCGAGGTGCGCGTTCAGGACGACGCGCCGGCCGACCGGTGGGTGGCGCTCGATCCATCGTCAGGCACGCCGCTCGGCGAGATTCCGCCAGGCGCGACACTGGCCGCGGTCGCATGGGTGGAGGGGCCGACCATTGACATCTCTGTCCGTCCGGATACCGGCCGTCATGTCGGCATTCCGATCGATGAGGGACGCGTCGAAAGCCAGTGGAACGTCATCCGCCGAAACGGTCGGGTCGTCGGCCCAGGAGTGGCGCTGGCGGCCACACGCACGGGGCGTTACATCGTTGCCCTCGTCCCGAGACTCGACGCAACGGAATACGAAGCCAAGGAGATGCTCGTTGTCTATGCCGCTCGCCGGTAGCCCACGCGCGCCTGGCGCGCGACTCGCCGCCGCCATCGTGATCGCGCTCGCCGCGCCGGCGCTGCCAGCACAGGAGGCGCGGCCCGACACGCTTCACACCTACCGTCCGGGAATCGACGTCCTCGACTACGACTTGACGCTCGACCTTCCGGACACCGGAGCGGTCATCAGCGGGCGCGCCGCGATCACCGTCCGTCGTACACGGCCTGTAGACACCCTCGTGCTCGACCTCGTCAGGCTGCCGGTGGACAGCGTGCTAGTCAACGGAGCCCCCGCTGAGTTCGCCCGCGACTCGGCGACGATTCGGATCGTTCTTCCGCGCTCTACCGGCGATTCTCTCGCTGTCGTCGTCCGTTACGGCGGGCCGGTGACCGACGGGCTGATCGTCCGGAAGGATCCCCAGGGACGCTGGACGTACTTTGGCGACAACTGGCCCAATCGCGCTCGGCACTGGATCCCCAGCGTCGACCACCCGAGCGACAAAGCGACGGTTACCTGGACGGTCCGTGCGCCAAGTGAGCGGCGCGTCGTCGCGAACGGAACGCTGGTGGTCGAAGCCCCGGCCGTCGCGCCCCCGTCAGGGCAGTCGAAACCCTACTCGATCACGCGGTGGCGGATGGAGCAGCCGATACCCGTCTACTTGATGGTGATCGGCGCCGCCCCGCTCGTCTACTACGACCTCGGAAAGTCGGCGTGCGGGCTCGCCGAGCAGGGCGGCTGCGTGCCACAGTCGGTCTACATCGCGCCGGAAGTGGCGGCGAACACACTCGACGGATTGCACACGCTGCCCTCACTCCGGGCGGTGGACGGGATCGTACACTTCTTCGCCCGCCTCGTCGCCCCTTTTCCATACGAGAAGCTCGCGCACGTCCAGAGCGCTACGCGCTTCGGCGGGATGGAGAACGCGACCGCGATCTTTTACAGCGACCGCGCCTTCCGAGAAGGAACGCTTGGCGAGGGGCTCATCGCGCACGAGACCGCGCACCAGTGGTTCGGCGACGCGGTAACCGGACGGGAGTGGGGGCATCTATGGCTGAGCGAGGGATTCGCGACGTATTTCGCCGAGCTGTGGACCGAGCACTCGAAGGGGGATTCGGCGTTCCGTCAAGGGATGGCTCAGATCCGCGACCGGATCGTGAAGAGCGAAGCCACAGCGGCCCGGCCCGTCATCGATACTGCGGAGACCGACTACCTCAAGCTTCTCAACACCAATAGCTACCAGAAGGGCGGGTGGGTCCTGCACATGCTGCGCGCGGTCATCGGCGACTCGGCCTTCTTCAGCGGCATCCGCAGCTACTACACGAAGCATCGCCACGGGACAGTACTCACGCGCGACCTGCAGATCGAGGTGGAGCGCTCGTCAAGCGAGCCACTCGAATGGTTCTTCGACCAATGGCTTCGCCGACCCGGCCATGCGGAGCTCACGACGCAGTGGCGGTATGACGAGCGGACGCGGCGCGTGTTGCTCGAGGTGGAGCAGGGAGGGCGCTGGCCCCCCTATCGGTTCCCCCTCGTCGTCGAGGTGCAGGACGCCGCCGGCACTGCGCGGCGAGCGATCGTCCAGGTACCTGCCACGCGCACCCAGCGCCTGACGATCCCGATCGCGCTCGACCGTGCGCCACGCGCCGTCACGCTCGATCCGGATGTGCAGTTGCTGGCGACGTTCACGGCGAGGTAAAGGGGGTCGAGGGTTGCGGGTTGCGGGTTGCAACCCGGTTCCTCACCTCCCCATGTCCCGCAGCTCCACCAGCAGACACCGGTCCTGCACTACTTCGATGCCCGCGCGCGCGAATTGCTCGGCGGCTCCGTCGTTGCGAATGCCGAGCTGGAACCAGATCGATCTCGGCCGGGCGGCGAGGATGTCATCGACGTGCGCGGGAATGTCCTGAGCGCGCCGGAACACATTGACCATGTCGACCTGGTCCGGGATGTCGGCGACGCGGCGATACACTGGCTGACCGAGAATCTCGGTGACGTCGGGGTAGTAGACCGGTACCGGAACGATCTGGTAGCCGGCCCGCTGGGCGTAGGCTGGGACGTAGTACGCGGGTTGTCCTGACGCGGCGGTCTTGATGCCGAGGACCGCGATACGACGGGTGCGCTCCAAGAGGCGATGGATGTCGCCGCGGGCCTCGAGGAGCTCCTGGCGCCAGTCGACGCCTGCACTGACGGACGGGCGTGGCATGACGCATGGCGTTGCGAAAACCGTGCGCGCCGGCGTGCGCATGCGAAGGCGAATACTCCGACAGTCGAACTTCGCCCGGTACGGCTGACCTCGCCGCTCGGGAGCGGTTACCTTTCTGCCGTCCCGCCACCGCCCGCCAACCAGGAGAACGCCTGCATGCGGATGCTCGTTCTAGGCGCCGGGCTGCAAGGCTCGGCCTGCGCCTATGATCTGTTGCAGAACCCCGACGTCACTCAGGTGCGCCTCGCCGACGTGCGCATCGATCACATACCCGAATTCCTCGCCCCGTATTCCGGCACGCGACTCATCCCGACGCCGCTGGACGTTCGCGACCGCGAAGCGGCGCTCGCGCTCATGCGGGAGAGCGACGCCGTGATGAGCGCGATCCCATACTACTTCAACTTCGAGCTGACGAAGCTCGCGGTCGCGGCGGGAACGCACTTCTGCGACCTGGGTGGCAACACCGACATCGTGTTCGAGCAGAAGGCGCTTGACGCCGAAGCCAGGTCGAAGGATGTCACGGTCGTGCCGGACTGCGGACTTGCGCCGGGGATGGTGAACATTCTCGCGCAGTACGGAATCGACCAGCTCGACACCGTTCGCGAGCTGAGACTCTACGTCGGCGGCCTACCGCGGTACCCCGAACCCCCACTCAACTATCAGATCGTCTATTCACTCGAGGGAGTGCTCGACTATTACACGACGCTCTCCTGGGTGCTCAGGGATGGAAAGCGCGTGCGGGTGCGAGCGCTCTCCGAGCTGGAGAACGTCGAATTTCCCGATCCGGTCGGCACGCTCGAGGCGTTCCACACCGCGGGCGGTCTTTCGACGATGGCGTTCCGCTACGAGGGAAAGATTCCGACGATGGAGTACAAGACGCTTCGCTACCCCGGTCACGCGCGCATCATGGAGGCGATTCGGGATCTTGGGTTGCTGGAGCTGAAGCCGGTGGATGTGAAGGGAATGAAGGTGGTGCCGCGCGACGTGTTCATCGCCGCGGCGACGCCGCGCCTCACGAAGCCGGCCGGCGGCGACCTGGTCGCGCTCCGCGTGACGGTCGAAGGCACCAAGGGTGGGCGCGAGAAGAAGGCCGGCTGGGAGCTGATCGACTTTTACGACGACGAGCGCGGCATAAGCGCTATGATGCGCGCCACCGGATACTCACTTTCAATCACGGGCCAACTGCAGGCGCGTCGCGAAGTGGGTCCGCCTGGCGTCCACACGCCTGACGAGTGCATGCCCGCGAAGCGGTACATCGACGAGCTCGATCAGCGCGGCGTGCGTATCCGCGAGCTGAACTTCTGACGGAATGAGCCGGCGAGTCCCTATCTCGCGAAGCCGGCCAGCGTCGCCCCCATGTGGTCGATCGTCATCCTCGCGTTCGACCGGTCGCTGCCATTGTAGATGAAGGCGAAGGCCAGCAGCTCGCCGCTCTGCGCCGTAACGTAGCCGCCGAGCGAGATGACGCTGTTCGTGGTGCCCGTTTTGGCGTGCAGGTTTCCCTGAGCCGGCGTCGCCTTCATCCGGTTGCGGAGCAGCTCGGACTCTCCGGCTACGGGCAGCGAAGCGTGGAAGGCGTCGGCCCATGGAGCACGGTGACCGTACGCAAGGAGCTGCACTAGCGCGCGCGGGGTGGAGCGGTCGAGCACCGAGAGCCCGCTCCCATCCGCCGCATACACGGAGCCGGGCGCGGCGCCGACCTTTTCGGTCATGAAGCGCTGCAGAAGGTGATTGGCTCCGTCAATCGTGCCGACGCCGGACGGGGTCGCACTGCGCGCCGCGTTACGGAAGATCAACTCGGCGTAGTGGTTGATGCTCTCCCGGTTCATCACCGACAGAAGCCGCGACAGCGGCTGGGACGGAAGCGAGGCGATCGGAACCGCATGCTCCGGCGTGCGCCCGAGCCTAACCGCGCCGGTCACGACGATGCCGCGCGCGGCGAGTGCTCGCCGGAGGGCACCGGCGGTGAAGAGCGCGGGATCCTCGACAACCACCGAGTAGCGACGCTCTCCCGCGCGCGATCCGATCCAACCGCGCACCTCGACGCCGCCGCCCGGCCTCGGGAGAACGACGATCCGCGCGCCCTTCCCAGCCACCGTCCGCGCCTTGTTCAGGATGGGTAGCTCCGACGCAGGGTCGAGTGCGACAAGAGCCGAAGACTTTGGCGCACCCGGCCGGACGACCACCCAGGCCAAGTTCTCGTTGAGGGAGAGCGCCGAGACTCGCGCCGCGTAGCTCGCGTGCAGGTACCGGCTCTCCCACCCATCGGGGATCCGCTGTGCGTCAAACGCCGTAGCGTCGGCGATGAGGTCCCCCCGGACCCGCCGAATCCCGGCGGCCGCGACCTGCTCAGCCAGCGCGGCCATCGGTCCGCTCGGACCGCCCTCAATGAAACGGGAAGAGAGTCCGGGGTCGCCGTCGCCGCGGAGGATCAGGTTGCCGTGTAGTGTGCCGTCAGCCGCGAGCGACCCGTCGGGCAAAACGTCCGTGCGGAACTGATGCGCCGGCCCGAACCGATCCAGGGCGACGGCGGCGGTGAACAATTTCATGTTCGACGCGGGTTGCAGAACCACGTCTGGATTCACCGAGTACAGCGTGTCGCCGCGGCTCAGGGAGACGACGATTACCCCCCAGTGTCCATTGCGTGTGCGGCTCCCGAGCATCGTGCCAAGGTCACTGTAGAGAGCCGGCAGTCCGTTCGGCGTGGTCCAGCGCGGCGCGGCCGCGGCGGGTGCCACCCGCGCCGACGATCTGCGCGCGGGCGTTCTGCGCGCTCGAGTGGTGCTTCGCTGGCCAGGAGCCTGCGGGGCGGCTGCCCTGGCGCCCGCCGCACCGCGGTCGGGTGCGCTCTCCTGAGCTCGGGACGCCGCCGGCGCTCCAAGCGTGATGCAGGAAAACCACAGGAGGGCTCGCGCCGCCAGCCGCGGGCGGCAGGCGCTAAGATTAGCACGGGAACGGAAGAGGCCGGTGGGCAACATGGTCACGGAAAGGGCAACTCGTATACCGGGCTGGGAGAGACTCGCCGGTTCGGCACACGACGGTTACTACAGATGGCTATGCGGCGAGGTTCCGGGAGGGTCGAGGTGCCCCCTATCCCGATACGAGTTGGGGGCGGCATTAGTCACGGCGGATGAGAGAGGGCGGTTCCGGACTTTGCGATCCGCGTCCCCCACGATGCTCACGAAGACCCTTCGTCCTCGACCCGAACGAACGTCCAACCGCTATCGCGGCAGGCGAAGTGAACTGCGCGCGGGGGCGCCGAGGTCCCCTCGCCGTCGCCGAAGGCATAGTGGCCACGGATCCGGATCACGCCCGAATCGTCTCCGAGGCGTTGGGCGCCCTTCCAGGCGACCACCATTGCCGTCCACGGCCCGACTAGCTCGAGCGTTTGCCGCAGCTTCGCGCGTGCCGCGCTGTCCGCCGGCGGGTAAAAGTAGGTCGGCCCCTTCGCCTGGAGCGCGGCGAAGGCGGAGGCCGGCACCGCGCTATCAGTGCCGACCGAGTTCAGAAACCACCGCGGGATTGGGGCGAGGTCGTTCATATACTGGAGTAGGGCCACTCGGGATGCCTGGTCGGTGGGGAAGGCCGAGCAGGGGTCATCGGCGACGCGCGCGACGGCGGCGGGTTCGCCGCCCGTTTCCGCGCCGCCCCCGCCGCACGCCGCAAGAACGAGCACGAATCCCGGGATGGCGCGAATCTTTCGGGCTTTCCGGAGCAGTGTGCGCATCTCTCATTGTTGCACGCGCGCACGAGTTTGTCGAGGCTGTTGGACACGGCGGGCGCCAACGCGCGTTCCCCCTTGTTAGTGGCGAGGACGGCCAGCAATTTGGCCATTGACGAGTCCGGGAGCGTTGAGCGTTGAGGGTCGAGCGTTGAGCGTTGAGCGTTGAGGGTCGAGCGTCGACGCTCCACAGTCCACACTCCACGCTCCACACTCTACGCTCAACGCTCTACGCTCCGGGGCTCACACCCGCTCGAGGAGGGGCACGGTATGCCGTACAGGCACAGCATCGTCCGCGAAGGGTTGATCGCCGGCACTCTCGGCGCGACGTCGGTCGCGATCTGGTTCCTGGTGCTAAACGGAATCGCCGGACGACCGCTGCTCTACACGCCGACCGTACTCGGGCGCGGGATCTTCCGAATCCTCGGGCCGATCGGCGACGAGAGTGCCATCGTGCACGTGATCGCGTACACGATCTTCCACTTCAGCTCCTTCTTCCTCGTCGGCATCCTCGTCTCGCTCGTCGTTCATCGGGCGGAGGAGCAGCCGAGTATCCTCGCGCTGTTTCTGGTGCTGTTCGTCGTGATGGAGATGGCCTTCTACGGCCTCACCGCGATCCTCTCCGATCAGGCTTTCCTCGGCCAGATGGGATGGTGGGAGATTGGCGCGGCCAACCTGATCGCGACAGTCCTCATGGGGACGTACATGTGGCGGCTCCACCCCGAGCTACGCGAGGAGTTCGCCCACGCGCTGGGAGATTATCAGGAGTAGCTGGTTGAGCGTTGAGCGTTGAGCGTTGAGCGTTGAGCGAAGAGCGGTTCGCTAAGCCGGCCGCCAATCCGCCTGCGCGCTCGCGGTATCGTCGTTCTCGCGCGAGGCCCAGCGGAAGAAGATTACCGAGAGAACGCCAAGGAGGACCAGGCCGCCGGGGAGCCACATGATCAGCCCTCCGAGCAGCTGGTCTTCCAGCGGGGACAGTCCCCAGATGCGCGGAGCGCTTTGATACGCGGGGTAGAGCACCCGTTCGGCGTAGGTGATGACGATCCCGATGAGCGCCATCGGAAGCGTGAGGAGGAAGGTGTAGAGCATCTGCTTCGGGTAGCTCAGCCGCGGCAACTCGGGGAGCGGGCTCATGATCGGCCACCACATGAGCGTCGCCGCGACGAGGAAGCAGAGATGCTGGATGATGTGCATCGGGTGTGAGCGCATCGCCAGGTCGTACACCGCTGGCACGTGCCAAACGGCGATCGTCAGGTTAAAGGCAAGAAAACACGCGGGCCCTGTGGTCGCCACGCGCGCCACCGCCGCTACCGGATGCGAGCGCAGCACGGGTCGCAGCATCTCGCCGGGCGTCCCGGCGATCAGCAGCGGCACGACGGCCATGGTAAGCAGCAGATGCTGCACCATGTGGACGCTGAACAGGTACGTGTCGCTCAGGTCGTGGATCGGCCCATTGAGCGAGAGGAAGAGCATCGCGAGGCCGGTGATGAACGCGAGCCTTTGACCCGTGGTTGGTGATCGCGGGCGCTCGGAGGTACCGCCCTCCTCGGATGCGATCTTCGAGGTTCTGTATCCGGATTCCGCTCGCTTTAGTTGCCGTGCGCGCCACGCGTAGATCCCGCCGAGCGCAAGAATCCCTGCGACTGTGCTGGGGTGAATCGACAAGCCCGAGAGCCAGTCTCCTTGCTCCAGCGGGTGCAGCAGGGCGCCTAGCAGGGTGAGTGACGAAGCGTGCGCGATCACACGCCGAGGCGGAGCTGCCCGAAAAGGAAGAGCAGGACGACGAGGGTCGTGGCCGCGACCAGCAGCGGGCCGATGAATAGCGCGCGGAACAACTTGGCGTCGTACTTCAAGTGCATGTAGAACATCACGACGATGATGAACTTGGCAGCCGACATGACAAGGAGCGACGGAACGAAGAGGCGGTGCTCGACGAACGGCGTGTAGTAGATCCACACCTCGATGATCGTGATGACGGTGAGTATCAACGCCACCCAGCGATACGTCTTCCAGGTGGGGTGATGGTGCTCGTGGGCGTGCGCCTCACCGTGGGCGTCGCGGACGGCGTGCGGGTGATCGGCCATAAGTCGATGCTCTACTGGATGAGGTAGACTAGGGTGAAGATCACGATCCAGATCACGTCGACGAAGTGCCAGTAGAGCGCACAGATGTCGACGTTGATCGCGTCGCGTGGGCCGAGGCCGCGCTTGAAGTCGATGAACAACAGCGTGAAGAGCCAGATCACACCCGCCGTCACGTGTGCGCCGTGGAAGCCAGTGAGCGTGAAGAATGTGGAGCCGAAGAGGTTGGTGCTGAGCGTGAGTCCCTCGTGCGCGAACGCGGTGAACTCGAACGCCTGGAAACCAAGGAACGCAGCGCCGAGGAGCGCCGTGGTGGCGAGCCAGATCTTTGAGTACTTCCGGTCCCCACGAGCTACGGAGCTGTGCGCCAGGACCATCGTCAGCGAGGACATCAGGAGCACGAAGGTCGAAGCGGACGTGACGGGAATGTCGAGGATCGGCGCCATCGCGTCCGGGCAGCTCGCGAGGAACGCCTCGCCGGCTCCTTCGGGGGCCGTTGCGCCGGTGGAGGGGCACCACCAAGTGTGCGGCAGCGGCCCGACCATGCTGCGCCCCTTATAGATCATGTACGTCGAGATCAGCGACATGAAGAAGAAGCACTCGGAGCCGATGAAGGCCCAGACTCCTATCTTCTTGTTGTCGAGTCCCGTGCTCGTGTGGTGGTGCGGCTCGGGCGTGGGGTGCGGGACGGCTGCAGTGGTCAAATCACGTCTCTCGTAAAAGTCGGTACGAGTTTTGGGAAGAGGGAAGAGGGAAGAGGGAAGAGGGAAGGGAAAAACCTGCCCACTTCCCCCTTCCCACTTCCCCCTTCCCCTCAGTGTTCTTCCAGCGGCGTCAAGAACCAGGCGTAGAGCGCCACCACGAGGATTACACCGCCGAACACCATCACGGGGACGTTCTTGCCCCAGATCAGCCCCGCGAAGGAGATCGTGAGGCCTAGCGAGGCGATAAGCGGCTTAACGGTCGGCGTTGGAAGATGGATCCCGAGCTGGTGCGCCGACGGGTGCGCATCTTCCGCGTTCAGCTCGACGTCGGCCGGTACGTCCGTCACCTCGCCGACGTGCTTCCCTCCGAGCTCCACGTCGATGCGTTGCTCGCCCGCCTTCGTGTGCGGAACCTGGGCCGTGAGCTCCGGCGACTTACGGTCCCACAGCGGGTAGCGCGAGGTGATCGTCGGGATGCGGGCGAAATTGTACTCGGGCACCGGCGACGGCAGCGTCCACTCGATCGTCGGCGCGCCCCACGGGTCGGGCCCGGCACGCTGTCCGCGGGTGCGGCTCCGGACGAGGTTGATGAGGAAGATCAGCGTTCCGAGCGCGAGCAACGGATAGCCGACCATGGAGATGATCGCGTTACTGAGATTCCACCCCTGGTTCGTGTCGTACTGATAGATGCGGCGTGCCATCCCGTCCAACCCGACGAAATGCATGGGGAAGAAGGTGAGGTTCATGCCGGCGAACGTGAGCCAGAAGTGCCACTTCCCGAGCCGCTCGTTCATGAGACGGCCGATGATCTTCGGATAGTAGTAGTACGTCCCGGCGAAGAGTCCCATCATCGAGCCGCCGAACAGCACGTAATGAAAGTGGGCGACGACGAAGTACGTGTCGGTCTGTTGAAGATCGGCCGGGGGGGACGAGTGCATCACGCCGGAGATGCCGCCGATGGTGAAGAGCGCGACGAGGCCGATCGCGAACAGCATCGCCGTTGTGAAGCGGAGCGCACCGCCCCACATGGTTCCGAGCCAGTTGAAGATCTTCACGCCGGTAGGGATGGCGATGAGCATGGTCGACACCGAGAACGCCGAGTCGGCGATCGGTCCCATGCCGACGGCGAACATGTGGTG
>JALZIF010000111.1 GCA_030860435.1 Gemmatimonadota bacterium
AGCCCCGCCTCGATCCCGTCGCGCTGGGCAATGCCGCGCGCGACCTGCTCCTTGTCGTCCCCCGGCCGCGCCAAGTAGACGAGCGGCCGCCCCGCGGCGGCGCTCACGCCCTCAATACCCTGCTTGACCTCGGTGGTGACGGCGTGCACGTATTGTGCGAAGTCCTTGAGCAGCACGCCGCGGTAGGCCAGAAAGCTCCGCATCCCGCTGGCGTTGGCGATCAGCCGCAGCGTACCGCGCAGGCGCACGCGATCGAAACCGCTGAGGGTCCCGAACACGTCGTCCGAATAGCGCTCGAGAAAACCATTCGTGCTGGTCATGGCGCCGTCTCCTTGCGTGAACGTGAAGTCTCAACACCTCCACGCTAACCCAACGAGCGACGTCATGGCCAGCACCTTTGGTTGCGGCGCAGCCGCGCTAAGTAATCTGCGTAATCTGCGGATCTGTGATCTGCGAATCTTGACCAATACCCTGTCGCATCCCATCCCTTAACTGACCCTTACCCCGTAGGACACTTCCATGCACTCACATTCGTTCGCCCCGCCGCAAATGGTGCCGTTCCGGCGCGCCGTCCTCGTCACGCTGGCGCTCCTCGCGGCGCCAGCCGCCGCCTCGACCCAGACCCCCACGAGCCCGCCCGTCGCGGAACGGCGGCCGAGGGTGGATACGCTCCATGGCGATGTGCGGCAGGATGACTACTTCTGGCTTCGCGACAAGAACGATCCCGCCGTCACGCGATATCTCGAGGCGGAGAACGCGTACGCCTCGCAGCAGCTCGCGCCGACGAGGGCGCTCCAGGAGCGGCTCTACGAGGAGATGCTGGCGCGCATCAAGCAGACCGACCTCTCGGTCCCGTACCGCGAGCGTGGCTACTGGTACTACACACGGACAGTGGAGGGGCAGCAGTACCCGATCTTCGCGCGAAAGCCCAGCACGCTGGAGGCGCCGGAGCAGATCACCGTGGACCTGAACGAGCTCGCAAAGGGGCAGGTGTTCATGGCGTTAGGCGCTTATACCGTGAGCGACGATGGGAACCTGCTGTCGTATTCGACGGACTCGACTGGCTTCCGGCAGTACACGCTACGCATCAAGGATCTCCGCACCGGTGAGATGCTCCCCGACCGCCGAGAGAAGGTGGTGAGCGTGGCGTGGGCGGGCGATAACCGGACGCTGTTCTACACCACCGAGGATGCCGCGAAGCGGTCGCACCGCGTGTGGCGCCACCGGCTCGGACAGGAGCAAGACGATCTGATCTACGAGGAAAAGGACGAGATGTTCGGCGTCTACGTCGGTCGGGGCCGGAGCGGGAAGTACCTCTACATGTCCTCGGGGAGCCTGACGACGTCCGAGGCGCGCTATCTCGACGCGGCGACTCCGGCCGCGACGTGGACGGTTATCGCGCCGCGGCTGGCGGGGCGGGAGTACGACGTCGAGCATCACGGTGATCGCTTTTACGTTCGCGTCAACGATACCGGCCGGAACTTCCGCCTCGTATCGATGCCGGTCGCCGACACCCGGCCCGAGCGATGGACCGAAGTGATTCCGCACCGCACGGATGTGATGCTCGAGGGGATCGACTTCTTCAAGGACCACTACGTCGCTTACGAGCGGCGAAACGGGCTCCCCGAGATGACGGTCACCGACCTGCGCAACCGCGCCGCCCACGAGATCGCCTTCCCGGAGCCCGTGTACAGCGCCTTCCCATCGGCCAACCGCGAGTGGGACACCAAGGTGCTTCGGTACAGTTACCAGTCCCTGGTTACCCCGTCATCGGTGTTCGAGTACGACATGGACACGCGGGCGGCAACGCTGCTCAAGCAGACCGAAGTGCTCGGCGGATACGACAAAACCCTGTACGCGTCGGAGCGCATCTTCGCCACGGCGCGTGACGGGACGCGCATCCCTGTCTCGCTCGTGTACGCGAAGCAGGTGAAGCGCGACGGTACGGCGCCAATGCTGCTCGGCGCCTACGGCTCGTACGGCTCGCCATCGAACGTCGGCTTCTCGTCCAATCGCCTGAGCCTGCTCGACCGCGGCTTCGTCGTCGCGACAGCACACATCCGCGGCGGCGGCGACCTCGGGAAGGCATGGCACGACGAGGGACGGATGCTGAAGAAGATGAACACTTTTACCGACTTCATCGATGTCGCCGAGCACCTTCTGGCGCAGCGCTATTCGTCCAAGGACCGGTTGGTGATCGAGGGGGGAAGCGCTGGCGGCCTGCTCATGGGCGCCGTCACCAACATGCGCCCCGACCTGTTCAGGGCAGTGATCGCGCACGTGCCGTTCGTTGACGTCGTCAACACGATGCTCGACGAGACGATCCCGCTGACTGTCGGCGAGTTCGAGGAGTGGGGCAACCCGAAGAAAGTTGACGAGTATCGTTACATGGCGCGTTACGACCCCTACGCGAACCTGGCGCGGAAGGCGTACCCGGCGTTGCTCGTGAAGACGTCGTTCAACGACAGCCAGGTGATGTACCACGAGCCGGCAAAGTATGTGGCGCGATTGCGGACGCTGAAGACCGACAACAACCCGCTCATCTTCGTTACGAATATGGGCGCCGGGCACGGTGGAGCGTCCGGCCGCTACGACCGGCTGCGAGAGATCGCGCTCGACTACGCGTTCATGCTCCAGCAGACGGGGCACGCCGCCGCGGTGACGCCGTGACAGGTCCGCTGAATCGGCTGGCCTGACGCGCGGGCGCCGAGCTCGGCGCCCCGAGGACATGAGCGTGTCCAGCGCGGAGGACAGCGAGTCGATCCGCGCCGCCGAGCGCCTTTCCTCAAGCCGAATCGCGGGAATCACTTACGCGCGGCGCGACGGCGCCGCGCGGTTGGCCCCGCCCGTGCTTTGTCTTCTGGTGTGGATCAGCGTCGATCATCTCCAGGAGGCAAGCATGCGCAACTATCTCGTTCTCGCCGGCGCGGTCGCCGGCCTTTTCACTCTCGCCACACCGGCTCAGGCTCAAGCGGCGCGCCCCGCGGGCATCAGCGTCACCCCGTACGCGGGGTACATGATCTTCGGCGACTTCCTCGACGGCCCGGTCGGGACCACGCTCGCCAACGCGAATGGCCCGGTGCTCGGCGCGCAACTCGGAATCGCTCTGTCGCCGAACATCGCGTTCATCGGCAACGTCGCCCGCGCGATGGCGGACCTTCAACTCGGGCTCCCGCTCATCGGCGGGATCGACGTCGGCGAGTCGTCCGCCTGGCTGTACGACGCCGGCATCCAGCTCGGCGCCCCGCTCGGGACGCGGAACCTCGTTCCGTTCATTCAAGTGGGCGCGGGCGCCATCCAGCACTCGGTGAACGTCGGCACCTTGAACACCAAGGCGACGAACTTTGCCTTCAACGCCGGCGTCGGCGCGGACGTCGCGTTCTCGCCTAACGTTGGGCTGCGGCTGATGGTCAAGGACTACATCGGGAAGTTCGACTTCAAGGAGGCGACCACTTTGAACATCGACGGCAAAGTGGCCCACAACTTCGCGCTGAGCGCGGGAGTGAAGCTGGCGTTCTAGCGGCATGCAGTCACGGGAGCTACGGGAGTCCGAAATCGAACTGACCATTGGTGATCACCAGCGGGCCAGTGGCGGTGGTGTTGGGGCTCGGCGCCAGCGTGAAGCTGAACGTTCCCTTCACGCGGGTCGCCGTGAGGCTGGTGACCGTCAGCGAACCGGAGTTGCCGGTGGGTTGGAGCCAGCAGCACAGCGAAGTCGGATCGCTCGTGCCGCCCATCGCGGACACCGAGCTGGGGCTGGCGAGCGGGTAGGTGCCCGGGCCCGTGACGTTCGCGAAGATCATGTTGATAGAGCGCCGGTCGTTGCTGATCCCCAGCGCGAGCGTGCCGAACGAGTAGCTGACGACGAGTTCCGCCGCATTCCACGCCGCGCCGTCGATGGTCGCGCTGGCGCGGCTGCCCTGATTGTCGGGCAGCGGCCCGAAGGTGCCGCTAGTTCTGCGAACGGGGAGATCAAACTCGCCGTCGGTGACCGTCCTGGTTCCCGTCGCGCCCGGGGTGAGCGAGGTGGTGGTAGTGAACTCGAACGTCCCGGCGATCCGTGTCGTCGTCAGTGTGGTGATCGTGATGCTGCCAGCCGCGCCGGAGTTCGGCGTGCTCCACGCGGCACCGGGCTCCGAGACGATCCCCATGCCGCCGAAGGCGAAAACGCCCACGCCGAGCGGATACGTCCCTGCCGCGCCGATGTTGAAGAGCGCGAGAGTGATGCCGCGGAAGTCCGTGCTGGAGAGCACTTTGCCGCCGGTCAATGTGTAAGTGCCTGGGCTCCCGGCCACCGCGGCCTGGCTCAGGAGGTCGCTCTCCCACGCCTGTCCGTCGATCGTGGCCGTGAACTGCCCGCTGCCGATCGGGGGACCGGAGGGGCCGTTGTCGTCGCCACCGCATGCGCCAAGGGCGAAGAGCACGAGCGCTATAGTACCGCGCGGTATCAAGAAGCGTCGCATTGTATGACTCCGTTGCTATGCTGCTTTGGCCTCACAACTTCCACGTCACGCCGAGCCCCAGCGTGCCGTAGCCAAACCCCACCTGTCCCTGCACCGCGAGCTTGTCGGAGACGAAGTACCGAGCACCACCCTGCGCGGCGAAGGCGGTCGTGCTGCCACTCCCGCCGCCTGGTGACGCGAACGGCCCGCTCCAGGACGAGCTGTAGTGCGAGTAGACGAGCGCCAAGCCGAGGTAGGGATCGATCTTCTTGTTGTTCGGCAGCACGAAGTGGTAGTTGCCGAACAGCTGGATGGGGACCACGGAGTACTTCCACTCTCCGTTCCCGAAAGTGGTGCCGAAGTTCTGGCTCCAACTGTAGTAGTCCACGCCGATGCCACCCGCGATGATGCCGGGGCCGTACTCGCCCGGCTGCGTGAACCCGCGCTCGACCTGGCCGCCAATCGCCACGGCGCCGTTCAGGTTGCCGATCCACACTCGGGGCCCGGCGTAGTAGCGGCCGGTCTCGAACTGCGGCTCCGCGGGGGTCTGCGCGACTGCGGGGGACGCGGCGATCGCGGCGACGGCGAGTACTCTGGCGAGCTTGGCAGACATGGCGCGCAATCTCCGGGTTTGCGGGGAGCATTTACGACGCGGGCGGGCTGACCAACACCTCCGCCGGCCAGCGCGGAGTGGCGTGTCACACCGCATTGCGTGGACGGCCGCAAAAACCCGTCATCGCATCTGTCCCGCGCCGTGTGCGAGCCCGTGCGGAGCCAGCACCAGCCTGCGATCATTCACCGCGAACTGATTCGCGGACCCGAGGCGCCAGAGGACACTCATCATCGCGGGGCGGAGAATGAACTTCGGGCATTGTCCTTTTCTACTGAGCTTTCAGTAGATTGTCGGTATCGTGCGCGTCGTCAACTGGTTTTCCAGTAGATGCGTGCTTGGCGCCGTGTTGATGAGTATCCGTGATGGAGATCTCTCATGCGTCGAGCCCCTGTTGCGTGTTGCTTGCTGATCGTTGCGCTGATCTCCGTTTCGCCGCCGCTCCCTTCCCAACCTGCAACGGCGCGCGTCCGGAACCTCGACCGCTCGCGTCTCGAGCGCGTACTCGGAACCTTCGAGGCGTCATCACTCAAAGTCGTCCGCACGACTGGAGTTCAGGCCGTTCGGCCCGCCGCCGCCACGGTCCGCGTAGTTCCGGGAGACTTCGTCTTCCGCAAAGTCGGTCCCGACGTCATTCCGGAACCCGGCCGCTCTCCCGCGAGCACGGATGGTAAGGCGTTCCAGCTCCCCTACCGCTGGTTTACAATCGACGCCGCCGGTGTCGAGCGCCTTCTGATTCCCAGGCTCATCGTTCACGGCGACGGACTCACGTATGACCCCGCCACGCGGATCTTTCGCGGCAAAGCGATGATCGGCGTCGAGGACAGTCTGAATCCCGGTGAAGGTCCGCAACCGCTCGCGCGCCCATTGCGCATGCAGCTTACCCTCACAGGCCCGGGCGAGGTCGCGCCAAACCGACTCGCCATCGCTCACACGAGCCTCGACTACGACTCGATCACGATCTCCGCACGAGACTCCGTGACCGTACGCATCCAGACCGCGACCGATCCCGGCGGCGTCCTGATCCCCGTGCAGGTCTATCGCCCAACGATCGAGCTCTCCGCGCTGCCAGGCGTGCTACAGGCCTTCGGACTCGGCACCGCGGCGATCTCAGTGGCGCTTCCGCCCGGGTACTCGCGGGCGGACACGATCACCGTGCGCTTCCGGTCACAGACGCTCAACGTTCGCCCCGCTCTTCTCCGTGTCACCGCCGACGGCGACAACAACGCGAAGATTCGATCCGGCACTCCCGGCCGACACGCGATTCGTGCCGATGTGGATGGAATGCAGGCGGATTCGACCGAAATCGTCTTCGTTTGGCCGTGGCTCTTTCTCAGTGCCGCGCTCGCGGGATTGGTCGTTGGCGGCGCGGCCACTTTCTTGGGGAATCGCGCCGACAAGCCACGTAACGTCGGGATTGCGATACTGAAGGGAGCTCCGTTTGGGTTCCTCACCGCCGTCGCCGCGGCTCTGGGCCTCGACTGGCTCGGTCTTCACCTCGACGACGCCGGCACGTGGATGGGCGTAATGCTCACCGCCGCGCTCGGAGCGTACGCGGGCGAGCGCACTCTCGAGCGGGTGGTCGGGCCGAGCTCACCACCCCCGCACCCCAACTAGCGCGCTGGGCGCGCGCCCTCCAGGAGCCGCTGGATCACGGCGTCGAGCGCGCGCAGGCCCGATAGCCAGCGCGCGACGATCACGAGGTCGTTGACGGGATCGACGTAGATAACGTTGGTGCCCGCTCCGAGGTGGTAGAACGCCTGCTCTGGAGCGCTAGGGAGAGCGCGGCGCCCCGTGTTCAGGAAGTAGTTCATGAAGCCATACGCGTCGTTGACGCCGGGCGTCGTCGCCATGCGGATCCACCGCTCCGACAGGATCTGGCGATCGCGCCACCGGCCGCCCCGAAGCATCAGGTAACCGAAGCGGGCCATATCGCGCGCACTGATGAACATGCCGCCGCCCCAGTGTGCGCCGCCGCTTACGGACTGCACGAGCTGGCCATCGAGCACGATCCACGAGTTGTCATACCCGTACCAGCGCCAGGTATGCGACGCGCCGATCGGATCCATCACTTGCTCCTTCAGCACTTGGGGCAGCGGGCGCCGCCACATGGTGAGCACCGCCAGCGCGAGCAGGTTTACACGCACGTCGTTGTACGTGTAGGCCGTCCCCGGCGCATTGCGTGGTCGTACCTTCCACTCCTCGACGTCGCCTCGGGGCCGGTCCGCCCAGTCCGGCTTGCCCCACAGGGTGCCCTGCCAATCGCTCGTCTGCCGCAGCAGATGGTCCCACGTTATCGCCCGGTTGTGCTCCGACTCGAACGGTTCGAGCACGTCGAACGCGTCGAACGCGACGCCGGCCGGCGGCGGCGGCGCCGTCGTGTTGACGTTGGCGGCGCCCATGACGTTCGCTGGCACCTGCACGATCGGCGCTGCGCCGTTAGGCGGCCCCTTCAGCGCGACGATCGGCGTCATGTACGAGCGCACCGGATCGTTCAGGTCGCGGATCATGCGACGGTCGTGTGCGAGGCCGACGATTGTGGAGACGAAGCTCTTCGTGACACTGAACGTCACGTCCACGCGGTATGGGTCGCCCCACTCGGCGATGATGTAGCCGTGGCGCACGATCAGCCCGGCCGCATCGCCGCGCACCCGAAACGGTCCCACCGCCTCGCCATGCGGCTCGCGGCCGAACGAGCCCACATGGTTCGCGAGCAGGTCGCGCGGCGATGCCGACTCGCTCGAGATCGCTAAGGCGACCGCATCTCGCACCGCCTGCGCGTTCAGCCCGGCCTGCTCTGGCGTGCGCCGCTCCCAGGCATCGCCCGCGGCCGGGAAGTATGGCTGCGACGCGGCCTGAGCGGCCACGAGCAGCGAAGCGAGGAACAGAACGGCGACGCGTGAGCGCAAGTGTGCGATTCGGAGGGCCATCATGAGCTCCGCGCAGATCGCTGATATCCTGCAACTGCGGGAAGTAGAGCCGAGACGGCAGCGATGGTCGAGAAGCTAGGCCTTCGGCTTCGCCCCCTCACGGATCTATACGTGCCGCTGCGAAGCTCGGGCGCTGCGCCTCGGGCAGCTCGCGGACTCGCGGACACTAGCGCCAAATCAGCGCATACGTGGCGACAAATGTATGGCGGTCTAACAGCAAGTATCGTTCACCTGAACGCCTCAGCTTGCGGCACGTTCCGTGCGAAATAGTGACCTCTTGGCCGCGCACCGTGACGCCTCGGGTCGCGTCGAGAAGCGACGGCCCTCCCTCATCCGGCGCTGGTGTAGCGCCAGGCAGCGCGGCTGCCTCACGCGAAGCCCTTAAGAGCGACCATGACCAATAAAAAAGCCCGCACGCTGCCGCCGAAGGCACGCCATTCACCCAGGAACGGGCCGACCTCAGGCCTCGGGATCGAGAAGATCGCGACGGAGATTCCGGGCTTTGACTTCGTCGGCGAGGGAGGACTTCCCAGAGGGCGCACGACACTGATAGCAGGCACGGCGGGAAGCGGCAAGACCGTCTTCGCGACTCATTTCCTAGCCGCCGGAATCGAGCACTCGGGTGAACCCGGTGTCTTCGCAACCTTCGAGGACGACCCCGAAGGCATCCGCCGTAATATGATGGGCTTCGGGTGGGACATCCGGCGCTGGGAAGAGGACGACAAGTGGTGTTTCGTCGACGTCTCGCCCGATCCCAGCGGGCCAACGCCGATCGTGGGGAGCTACGACCTGGGCGGACTCATCTCCCGGATCGAGCACGCTGCCAGAAAGTTGGGTGCGACTCGGATCGTGCTCGATTCCCTGAACGCGCTGTTCATTCAGATTCCCGACAAGACGCTCCTTCGGATGGAGCTATTCCGGCTCATCCAGACGCTCAAAGGACTAGGCGCGACGGTAGTATTCACGGGGGGAGCGCACCCAGGATTACGGAGAGGTGACACGTCACGGTATCGAGGAGTTCGTCGCCGACAACGTGATCATCCTCCGGAACATCCTCGTCGATGAGCGGCGCCGGCGTACCCTCGAGATCTTGAAGTATCGCGGAACTCCGCATCAGCGCGGTGAGGTCCCGTTCACCGTCACCAGCCGCGGCATCGTCGTCATCCCCCTGACGGCGCTGGCGCTGACGCAGAGCAGCTCCACCGTGCGGATCACGTCGGGTATTCCTCGACTCGATGCCATGTGCAACGGTGGGTTCTTTCGGGACTCCATCATCCTCGCGTCCGGCGCGACCGGAACCGGCAAGACCCTTCTTGTCACCCAGTTCATCGCCGGCGGAGCGGCGGCGGGGGAGCGCTGCCTCCTTTTCGCCTTCGAGGAGAGTAGAGACCAGCTTTATAGGAACGCGGAGGCGTGGGGGATGGACTTCGCCGCGTTGGAGAAGAAGGGCTTGCTGACCATCGCAACGCAGTACCCGCACGCCATGCCGATGAAGGATCATCTGGTCCGGATGCGCGACCTCATCGAGGAGGTCAAGCCGGACCGCGTCGCAGTCGATAGCCTCTCCGCACTCGAGCGTGTGTTTTCACTTCGCAGCTTCCGCGAATTCGTGATCAGCCTGACATCCACGCTCAAGGCGAAGACCACCGCTGGCCTGTTCACATCAACAACGCCCTCGCTGCTTGGAGGGGGATCGGTTACGGAAAAGCACATCTCGACGCTCACGGATTCGATCATCCTGCTGCGCTACGTCGAGCTCTTCGGACAGATGCGGCGCTGCCTGACGGTGCTCAAGATGCGCGGCTCCGTGCATGACCACGACATCCGCGAGTACACGATCGACGAGGGTGGCATGCACATCGGCAAGCCATTCCGCCAGGTGACCGGGATTCTGTCGGGGAATCAATCGCTCGTTCCGTCGGGCGCCGACGGAGAGGAGGAGATTCCTGACAGCGAGGACGAAGGAATGGCGGAATCCGGGAAGCAAGTTGGCGGACGATGACTGGCCCGGGACCGATGGACCGCCGCGTCGAGCATCGCCAGGGATTGGAGCGGCTGGGGCAAACGCAGGATCTCGTGCAGACGATCGTGGAGTGCGTCGCCGACGGTCTCTTGCTGGTGGATGACTCGGGGGAGATCCGGTTCGCGAACCCCGCGGCCGCCGCGCTCTTCGACCGAAGGGCGGCCGATCTCGTGGGCACGCAGTTCGGATTCCCGATCGTGGCGGGGGAGACGACGGAGATCGAGCTGGTCCGCAGAGGTGGAACCCTCATCACCGCGGAATTGCGGGTCACGGATCTACCGTGGCAAGGCAAGAATGCTCGGCTCGTCTCGCTGCGCGACATCACCGAGCGCAAGGCAGCCGAGGAGGCCGCACGTCAGTTGGCAGCCGAGCAGGCCGCACGCAGGGAGGCAGAGGCTGCCGAGGGTCGCGCCGAGCGTCTCGCGGATGCAAGCCGCCTCCTGGCGTCGTCGCTGGATTACGAAGCGACGCTCTGCCTCGTCGCGGAAGCCGTGGTCCCCGTCCTGGGCGACTGGTGCGCAGTCGACGTCCTGACGAAGGACGGAACGACGCGCCGGCTCGCGGCCCGACACTCTGATCCCCAGAAGGTGCGCTGGGCCGAAGAGCTCCGCCACCGCTACCTCCCCGACCCGGATGCGCCGATCGGCGTGCCCAACGTACTACGTACGGGGAAGCCCGAGTTCTATCCACACATCACGGACGAGTTGCTCGTTCAGGTTGCGAGGGACGAGGAGCACCTGGCGGTACTGAGGGGGATCGGCTTTCGATCGGCGATCATCGTTCCCCTCGTCGCGCGAGGGCGGACGCTCGGCGCCATCACCCTGGCCTGCGGAGAGGAGCGGTGCTTCAGCGAAGCGGACCTCCGCGTGGCCGAAGACCTCGCGAGCCGCAGCGCGGTGGCCGTTGACAACGCGCGTCTCTATCAGGAAGCGCAGGCAGCGGAAGCAGAAGCGGAACAGGCACGCGCTCAGGCCGAGTCTGCCAATCAGTCCAAGTCGGCATTCCTCGCGATGATGAGCCACGAGCTCAGAACGCCTCTCAACGCGATCGGCGGCTACGCACAACTGATGGAGGAAGGCATCCCCGGCCCCGTCACCGAAGGGCAGCGCGAGTATCTCAAGCGAGTTCGCCGCAGCCAGGAGCATCTCGAGGCGCTAATAAACGACGTGCTCGACTTCGCGAAGCTGGAGGCCGGGCGACTGGGCTTCGAGTTCACAGAGTTCGCGCTGGCCGAGAACCTCCCGGCAGTCGTCGCGCTGGTCGAGCCGCAGACCGGAGCGAAGGAGCTTCGCTTCGAGTATCGCGGCGGCGACCCAGCCGTCGTCGTGTATGCAGACCGGGACAAGGTACTGCAGATCGTGCTGAACCTGGTCTCGAACGCGGTGAAATTCACCGCCCCCGGCAGCCGGATCGCCGTGGACTGGATCTGCAGCCGCCAGCAGGCACACATCCGGGTCGCTGATACTGGTACTGGCATCCCGCCGGAGAAGCTCAGCGCTGTCTTTGAGCCGTTCTTTCAGGCAGATCGCAACGTCCACGGCGCCAGTCACGGGACCGGACTCGGCCTAACGATCAGCCGCGATCTCGCGCGGCGCATGGATGGCGACATCACGGTGGAGAGCGAGGTCGGTGTGGGCTCGACGTTCACCCTGACCCTTCCGTTGGCGGCTGCGCAGCGGGAGCCCGAGGAGCCCATCCTTGAGCGTAGCCGCTGTCTGCCTCTCCTTTCCTGCGGGCGATGAGCCGGATCGTCTTCACACTCTACATCGCGGGGCAGACGCCGCGGTCCCTTCAGGCCGCGGCCAATCTCACTCGCCTCGGCCAGGAGCGGCTGGGGGGACTATACGATCTGACGGTGGTCGATGTCGCGGATGAACCAGAACGCGCGGAGGCGGCACGTATCCTCACGACTCCCACGCTGGTCAAGGAAGCACCGGGCCATCCGCGTCGGGTCACCGGCGATCTGTCGGATGCCGAGCGCGTGTTCGTCGCGCTGGGATTGCAGTCGCGGTGAGTGACAGCACACGTTCGGTGCATCAAGACGGGAGCTCCGAGCAAGGTACGAATAAGGAACAGGAGTTCCTTCGGACGATCGTTGCTTGCGTGGCGGATGGCGTCCTGGTTGTCGATGACGGGGGCCGCGTCCGCTTCGCGAATCCGGCCGCCGGCGCCCTATTCGATCGCGAGGTCGAGCAACTGATCGGGACGGAGTTTGGTTTCCCGATCGTCGCCGGGGAGACCACAGAGATCGACATCGTGCGTCCGGGCGGGAGCCTGATCACTGCGGAGCTTCGAGTCGCCAACATGTCGTGGAGAGGCGAGCACGAGTCACTCGTCTCTCTTCGCGACATCACCCAGCGTAGGGAAGCCGAAGAAACGGCCAGGCAGTTAGCGCTGGAGCAGGCCGCTCGGGTGCAGGCCGAGGAGCTGAGTCAGGCAAAGTCGGACTTCCTCGCGGTCATGTCGCACGAGCTCCGCACACCGCTGAACGCGGTCCTCGGCTACATCGAGCTGCTCGATCTCGGCGTCACCGGCCCGCTCACTGAAGCGCAACGGGGCCAGCTTCATCGGGTAACCTTGAGCGCTCGCCATCTGCTGAGACTCGTCAACGAGATTCTCGATTTCTCGACACTGGAGGCGGGGCAGCTCACCGTCGAGTGTCTGCCGCATCGAGCCGCCAGCGTCGCGGACATGGCGTGTAACGTCGTCCAGTCGCTCGCCGCGAGACGAAAGGTCGAGCTGGCGCGTCGTTACGACTCTGACGAGGGTCGACGCTACATCGGGGACGAGACTCGCACGCGACAGATTCTCCTCAACCTCCTGTCGAACGCCCTGAAGTTCACCGATCCGCCGGGGAAGGTGTGGGTCGAGATCGTCGAGGTCGATGCGCCCCCATTGACGCTGCCGCCGAGTCCCAGCGGACGATGGGTAGGCTTCCGCGTGAGCGACACCGGCATCGGGATACCGGAAGACCAGCGCGAAACGGCATTTTCGCCATTCACTCAGCTCGACACCGGTCACACGCGCCGGCGCGATGGCACGGGCTTGGGGCTGCCGATCAGTCGGCGTCTGGCGCTACTCATGGGCGGAGATGTGACGGTCGAAAGCTCCCCAGGCCGCGGATCGACCTTCACGCTCTGGTTGCCGGCGAGCGCGTGACATCCAGTCCACCTCGGCTGCGAATCATCCAGCCCGCACAAGGCCATACGTCAGCTGCTCGAGCGGCGCTACGCGCCTGGGGTGCGGCTCCCGAAGTATGAAGCCCACCTTCTCGGCGGCACGCCGGCTGCGCGTGTTCGCAGGTGCGATGAACGCGAGCAGCTCGGTGACGTGGGTGTGCGCGAACGTCCATGCGGCTGCCGCTCGAATCGCGCGCGGCGCGATACCGCGCCCGGCGTAAGGCGTGGCCACCCAGTACCCGATGGCAGCTACATCGCAGTCGGCCGCGATACCTTCGATGCCGACCACACCCAAGAACGGGTGCTGGTCATCCGCAATCACGAAATGAGCTGCCGCACCGGCAGTACGGTCCGCGGTAGCACGAATCACCCACTCGGTCGCATCGGTGCGAGAGTATGTCGCCTGACACCAGTCCATCCATTGGCCGAGTTCCTCACGAGAGACCGTGACACCTGCTACCACAGCCTCGACGTCAGAAAGGGACACCGGACGGAGCTGGATCACGTTACAGTGGCTAGCCCCCTCACGGCAGCCGGCGCAGCAGCGCCGCGAGTCGTCCCCGGAGCCCGTCGGTGTCGACACCCGTCGCCAGCGCGCGCTCCGCCAGTACCTTCGCTCGAGCCGGCTGGCGCTCGGCGATCCGGTCGGCAATGAGGTAGCAGCTCCACCCCTCCATCCACTTCGGTATCGGGCGCCCGCTCTCGACGATGGTGGAGAAGAGCGCGAGCGCCTGTTCGGCGTCGGGGCCCCCGATGCGAAGCGCGGGGCGCACCTGGCCGTACACCATGCCGAGGTTGAACCGAATGCCCAGGTCGTTCGGAAAGGCGGCCACGAGGCGGCGGCCCGCCTGGTGGGCGACCGCGCGCACGACCGGGTCGGCGCTCTCTCCGAAGATCCGGAGGCGATCGTCGTCGCCTATCGAGGCGAGGTCCGCGACGCAGCAGTCCAGTGCCTCGCGGAGGAGCGCGTCGCTCTTTGGGCCTTCGCCGCGGGCCCGGGCCGTGAGCGCCGCAGCGACGCGGGCCGGGCCGGCGAGCTCCCGCCCGCCGACGCCGAAGGTCCGGAGAAAGGCGTTCGCGATCGGAAAGAGCAGCACATTCGATGCGCCGCCCTGCGGCGACGACAGCGCGTCGCTGTTGGCGAGGAGTACCAGCGCCAGTTGCCGCGACGGGACCTTCACGAGAAGGCCGGAGTACGCATCGGGCCACCAACTCCCGTGCCAGACGACGCGCTCCCCTCCGACAACTTGCGTGAACCACCCCAGACCATACGGGAATGGCCGGCCGGCCGGGGAAAGCGCCGGTGCGTAAGCTCGGGCGCGCGCGGCGGGCGACAGCAGTCGCCCCCCATCGAGCGCGATGCTGTAGAGCGCGAGATCGGCGACCGTGGACGACAAGCCTGACGACGAGTGCAGTTCCATCGGGGGGTAGCGCGAGCGGACCATCGCGCCACTCGTGTCGGCGCGGTACGGCTTCGCCAGCCCCTGGAGGTCCTCGGCGTATCCCTCCCGCTCCTCTCCCGGTAGCGTTTGGGCGAGCCCTGCAGCCGCGAGCACGCGAGTGGCCAGAAGGTCCCTGAAGCCCTCCTTCGCTGCGCTCTCGACCACGTTATCGAGCCAGTTGAAGCGCGAGCTGTAGGCGAAGCGCTCGCCCGGCACGCCCTCGGACGTGTGCGAGAGGACGTGGCGGATGCGAACGTCCGGCGCGACCTCCCAGTCCACGTAGCGCGCCACATCCCGGTCTAGGTCGAGGCGCCCCTCGTCGGCGAGCTGGAGTATCAAGGTCGCGGTGAAGGTCTTCGTGATCGAGCCGATCGGATAGAGCGTCTCCGCCGTCGCGCGCGTCCCCGCTTCCACGTCCGCGAGCCCGAAGCCACGCGCCAGGACGACCTTGCCGTCGCGGACGACGGCGAGGGAGACGCCTGGGATGCGCAGCGCGGCGCGGAGCGAGTCGGCGCCGCGCGCGAGGTCGTCGATGGGATCGGGCGCGGGCTGGGCGTGACGACAGCTCGCGACCGAGACCGCCAGGAGACAAGCGGCTGTGACGCTGTTCATATCGTTCCGGTTCAGCGGCGGCGCGAAGGCCCGTCCGCTGCAAACGGTGGCTGGGCGGCTTTCAATTCGACATTCACGGCAGTCGTAGTGGAGCCATGCTCGACTGCCGGTCAATCGAACCAGAAGTACACCCAATGCGGATGGGGCGCCTCATGAACGGCATAATAGCCTCGTCTGGGCTCCAGTTCCTCCGGCGTTAGCTGCAGGAGATCCATCTTGTGGCTCGTCATGACCTGCCGGTCTCGCGGGTTGTACATGACGAACTCCCTGGTCCCGAGCTGGAACGTGAAGTGCTCGAAGAACAGGTTGTACGCGTCCCCGCTCGGCTCGTAGTGATACTCCTTGATACCGATGACCCCCGGCGAGTAGTCCTCCCACACCGACAACAGCGATGCTGGATACCGACCATGCGCCGCACGATACTGCTCAATGTCAGCGATCAATTGTGCGCCGTTCCTGATCGCACGGCTCCTGCTGAACTCGGTGGCTGGACCAGCAAGCATCGGCTGAAGGAGCGCCACAGCGACAGGCACGATGAGCATGTATAGAGGTACCGCGCTGGAGTGCCGCGGCGTCGCGCTCGTCAGAAGCCTCAGCCGCGGCGAGACTCTCGAGACCACGTAGGCCGACAGGGCAAGGGCGCCAAGGCCAAGCGACAGGCTCGACACGAGCGCGCCAAGGGAGAGGACGACCCAGACGACCGACGACGCGATCAGCCCGGCGATCGCGATGACATGTTGTTTCCCTGCAAGTCGGCTCCAATACCGCGACGCCATCCAAAGGGCGCCGACCGGCACGAGCAACAGCCCGACCTTCCCGAAGAGCTGAGACATCGCCGAGAGGGGCCCCGCCAAGCTGTCGTACCGCCCCGGGAGGAACGGCAGAAGCATGCACAGAACGACGCCCGCTGTCGCGGTCGTGATGCGAAGCAAGTGAGTCAACATGGGCATCGGCAAAGATATGACGCAGCGTATCGCGTGCCGAATAGCAACCGCCTCGCCTGCCTAACGCCAAGCGCTCGACTGCCTCGACCGGCCGGCACTGGTTGACATCAGGTCATAGAACGCTGTAACGGTGCGCGTGTTCGCTTCGAGGTCAGGCATCGCCGTGTCTGGGAGCTTCTCAGATCGCTACTGGGTGGCGTGGCTCGTACAGTAGGACCTCGACACCGCCAGGCAGGTTCAGCATGGCGGTCACGCCATACCCCTCGTCGGTGGGCTCCCCTTTCACGTCGATCCCCTTCGCTCGCAGCTCGCGGATCGTGGCTTCGATGTCATCGCACATAAGAGCTAGTTGGTGTCGGACTCCCGACTCGTAGGTCGGGCCCTCGGCGGGATGCACGCCGAGCTCGGCAGGCGGCAGGGCAAAGATCAGCCACCCATCGCCCGCGTCGACGTACTTCCAGCCGAAAACGTCGCGGAGCGTGGCCCGGAGCGCGTCAGGCTCCGGGGTGTAGAGCAGCACGTGCGCCCCAATGACTCCCATGGTCACCTCGGGCAGAGAGTTTCGATCTTGGGGCCGCTCGACCCTCTTCCCTCTTCCCCCTTCCCTCTTCCCTCTTCTCTTTCCCGGCCCGCTAATCCCTCCGCCGTCGTACTCAGCGTGTGGCCGTCACGGCGAGATAGTTGGAGTTGGACCCGGCGTTCGCCCAGAAGTAGTAGGTGCCCGGCTGCGACGGCAGGATCCAGTAGTAGGCCGCCTCATTGGGTGGATAGTAACCGGGCGCGGCGATCAGCGTCCCGCCAGGCCCCTGCCGGTTAGGGCCGCTGACAGAACCGCTGCAACTGAACGCCGGGCCCGTGCGAAATATGCACCGCGGCACGGGAAGCCGGGTGCCGGCGCGCGCGGTCGTCGGGCCCGTGTAGAACGGAACCGCGGAAAGGTTGTCACCCGCCGTCACTACCAAGGGGAGGGGCAGCGGCGGCCCGATCGGCACGAGGGCGTTCGCGACGAGGGTCTGCTCGTTACCACTCACGATGAGGATCGATAGCCCTGCCCCGGCAGTCCCGGTAGCGATGAACGTCGCCGACTGCGCATTCCACGTTGCCGTGGCCGCGTTGGCACCGATCGAGCCAGGAATCCACCGCGTGCTGGTGACGCCGAGGGTATCGGTCGTCAGGGTCATGCGCTCGGTGTACCCGTCGCCCGCTGTCGCCGCGAACTGAACCTGCTCGCGATAGACGCCGTTCCCGTACTGGTCCTCCACGCGCACACTGATCGAGTCGGGGAGCGGCTGATCGAGCGGACCGGTCTGGTTGTCCCCGCTCCGGATGACGATGCGCGTCGCCGGCCCCGATCTGGTCCATACCAGAAAGGTCGCAGACAGCCCTCCAGAAACGGACCGCCTCCACCCGGTTGTTGCCGGCGACCGTGCCTGGCGTGAACGTCACCGTGGCGCTTCCCGCCACGTCCGTCGTCGCGGTCGCAGCCGAGAGAGTGCCCATGCCGGAGGTGACGGCGAACGAGACCACCACCCCGGGTACAGGATTCTCGAGCGCATCCTCCACGAAGGCGACGAGTGTCGCCGGCGTTCCGATGGCACCGACCCGGTCTGCGCCCGTACCTGCATGTACCACTGAGGGCGTTGTCCCGGCGATCGTGGCTGAGAAACGCACGCTCGGTCCACTGGTGCCTACCGTCGCGGTCGCGCCTTCTCCGGCGAGACGGCACGCACGGGTCGACAAGCCAAGAGTCCAGACCGCGCTCACCTCACCATTCACATTCTTCGTGGCGCTCACCGGCGCGAATGTGCCGCAGGCCGCGTTCACCGTCCAGCTCACCGAGGCATTCGCGATCGGGTTGCCACCCGCGTCAATAACGCGAGCGGTGAGAGGAGCCGGCAGTGGCTGCCCGGCGATCCCTGACTGCTGATCGCCGGCCACGATCACAATCCGCGTCGCAGAGCCTGCCATCGCGGTGGCGCTGAGTACCAGGGGAGGGAGAGTGTCGACCGAGGCCTGGAGCTGCTGCGCACCCGCAGTGGTGCCGAGGTGCCACTGCACGCTGAGTTGACCGGCGGCGTCCGTGCTGCCGTAGGGCGGCGACGTGCTGCCACTCCCTGGGGCGGGCGTGAAGGTGACGCGCTGCCCGCCCACCGCGTTGCCGAAGCGATCGAGCACCCGCACCACGACGGGTTCGGGAAGTGGCGCTCCCGCTTCACCCGTCTGCGCATCACCGCTCACGACCTCCAGCTTTGCTGCCGCCCCCGCAACCGCGGTCGCTGTGAAAGTGACCGGCGGCAGCCCCTGGATCGCGGCAGTGACGACGAGCGGCGTGTCGAGCTGCGTTCCGATCGTCCACACGACGCGCGCGTAACCCAGTGAGTCGGTCGTCGTTGTCCCGGCCGAGGGAGAGCCGGCGCCTGACCCCGCTGCCCACGTCACCGTAACGCCGCCCGCGCCGTTTCCGTACTGTCCGTTGCGCGCACGGCAAGGGAGTCGGCGAGAGGGCTCCCCAGAGTGCCACTCTGCTGGTCGCCGCCCACCTTCTCGAGCGATGTCGCCGCGTCAGGACTCGCAGTCGCCTCGAAGGAGGCGAAGACAACCGGCGCGCCCGTATTGTTGTCTACCGCGCGCGCCTCGAGGCGCTGGGGGCTCCAGGCGACGATGCCGAGCGTCCATCGCTCCTGTGCCACGCCATCCCGGTTGGTGATGGCGGCACCAGCGAAAACACTGCCACCCCCGGCCGTGACTCGCAGTTGATGTGCTGGTTGGGAATGGGCCGCCCGTCCTCGTCGACGACTTGGATGACCAGCGCTTGTGGCAGCTCCGTCCCGACGGCGCCCTGTTACTTCTGGCCACTAACGATGCGGACCGCGGCTGGGGCCTCGGGATCGTCGGGTTCCGTCCCGCCGTCCCCACCACAGCCGATGCCCGAAACAAGTCCCGCACAGAGCAACGCCCCAGCCCAGGAAAGTGGACCCCGGTCAGTCCTGGCGCGGAGCACGAATGCGTGTCCGCCCGCGTTGCGAGGGCGAGCGAATGAGCTGTGCATGATATGGCGGGAGTGGAAAGGGCGTGCGGAGGGAGCCGGGACCGGCTCGGGCGCCCCAGACAGTAATAGGGAGAGATCCCAATTCTCGCCAGAAGAGGAGATGACAGTAGCAACGAAAAGCCCCCGCTTTCGCAGGGGTCTCTCGTTTCTCGCTTCCCAACAGTTGACGGCCGCTTACAGCTCCTCTCAGCCCCCTATCAACGGATTGTTAAGTCTCTCCGCCGCCGGAAGCGGCAGACAGATCTGCGTGCCATAGGTCCCGCCGAAGTGATACGGCGTCCCAGCGGCGGGCGTCAACTCGATGTCGTACCTAATGACATCGCCGAGGTGGTGACTCTCGGCGAACAGCTCGCGCCGGCGCTGATCGATCAGTTCGGCCAGATAATCCGCTTGAGTCACTCCGAGGAACACGCCCTGACCACCGCGCGCACGTGATGCGTTCAGGATTGGTAGCGCGGTCAGGAGACTCCCAGCGCGGATATCGGCCTCGGCGATGATGAGTTGAGCTTCCTCGTAGGTCGCCAGGGGGATGGCTGTAGCGGTCGTCGGATACTTCGTCTGGTAGAAATGCACCACGCCGGTGGCGCTCGTGAGTGCCGTCGCCGTGACGGGAACGCGTGTATCGTTTATGGTGCGATATACGTGGCCGACGGAGAGCGACCGGTTCAGGACGCTGTTCTCGGCTGTGATGCGGTTCTGGCGCCGCGGCGAAACGTCGCTCGCGGTCACGAGTCTGACGTAGCCGGCCGTAACCTCTTGGGCGTCCGCCTTCGCGCCCGCGTAGTCGGCGATGTTGAGCTTCGCGCGCGCCCGGCCGAGATACGCCATCGTCTCGATGCTCGTATTGTTCGCCGCGGCGGCGGCGGCAATCGCTTCCGTGAACCTGGCGATCCCGAGCTTGAAGACGCTATCGGGCTGAATCTCGCCGCCGTAGTTGAGAGTCTTGTCGACGTTGACAGACGAGATGGCCATCGTGCAGAACCCCTCGCCCAGGAGCACGTACGCGTATCCTGCGTAAGCCGAGGCAATCGCGATCAGGTTCGTACGACTTGGCGCCCCTGGCCCGGCCGCGACTTCTTCGCCGGTCCAGCCGGCGAGAAGCGCAAGAAGGTTCTCGTTGGACTGCCGTGCGATCTGAAGCGGGGTGTAAACGCCGAGCCCTGTGCAGCTATTCACGGCGTAGTCCGGATCATTAATTGTCGTATTGCGTCTGTCGTACGGGGTACGGGAGGCGGTCTGCTGCGCGTAGATGAACTCTTCGCCGATCGTGCCGCCCTGCGCGTTGTAGGAATTGAAGGCGCACTCGAAGTCGCCGACGGCGCCGTCGGAAAGAATCTGCGCGTTCGCTGGAGTCTCCAGGTCTGCAGCCGGAATCCTGCTCGCCGGCTCGACTTCGAGCGGGTTGCTCAACGTGTCGCACGCGGCGGGGACGACGGCCATCGCGAGCACCGTCGTCCACACTGTCCAGCGTGCCTTTCCTCTCAATGCAGCCATGTTGGTTGATTCTCGAGTCAAAGGTTTGTCAGGCACGCGTTACCAATCGAGATTCAGGCCGAGCACCCACTGAGTGAGCTGGGGGTTCGTGGTCTGCTCGAACTGCCCGAAGTTCCCACCGCGACTGCCGCCCAGGAAGAACGCCTCCGGCTCGAGGCCGGGATAGTCGGTCCAGGTGTGCAAGTTGCGACCGGCGAGCGTGACTACCGCCCGATTGAAGCTCGCCAAGCGCGTCCTGATCGCCGGAAGGGTGTACGAGAGGCTCACTTCGCGGAGCTTGGTGTAGCCGGAGTTGTTGATGTAGTAGTCGATCAACTGCCCGTTCGACTGTAGGCCGGCGATTTTCTTGGGGTCGAACTCGAGCGGATAGAAGTTCTCGCGGCAGCGCTGGAAGATCTGGCAACGCGAGCGCATGTTGCCGTCGATCTTGTAGAAGTCGCGCTTGAAGTCGAGTAGCGCGTAAACGCGGAGTCTCTTCCAGAGAGTGACAGTGTTGCTCAACGCACCTTCTACCCGCGGCAGCGAGCGGCCGAGGAATACGTCTGGCGCGTCATCCGGAGTCCCGTAACGGAGATCAGCGCCTGCGCAGACCATCGTTCCACCCTTGCCGTCGTCGCACAGAACGTTCGCGATGTCGGCTAGTCCGCTAGGGAGGACAACGGCGCTCACTACCCTTTGGTCGAAGTAGGAGCCGATGGGATATCCAACCTGATGCCTGATCGCGAAGCCGCCAGTAACGAAGTCCGGCGTACCGGTGAGCTCTCGGAGATCCAGTATAGCCTGCGGCGTTCCGAGACTTTCCACCTCGCTGTCGTTCATGGCCCAGCCGAAGCTCACGTCCCATTCAAATGCGTCCCTCAGCACCGGCGTGGCCCGGAGCATCAGCTCTGTGCCCCAGTTGCGGATCGCTCCAGCGTTGAACGGCTGCGTGTTCGGAATACCCAGCGAAGGCGGAATCTGACGGTCGAGAATGGCGTCGACTGTCCTCTTGCGGTAGTGCGTTAGCTCTACGCCGAGTCGGTCGTCGAGCGCTCCGACGTCGAAGCCGACCTCGAGCTCCTTGCTCCGCTCGGGCCCGAGATCGGGATTGCCGAGGAATTGCGGGGTAACCGTCGCGACATCGCCCGGACCCGTCGCGCTGGCGTAGGTCTGAAGCGCGGAGTAAGTGATCGGCTGCTTGCCCGATTCCCCGTAAGCCGCGCGAAGCTTCATCGCGTTGAGCGCTGACCAGCTCCAGAACGGCTCCTCGCTGATCACCCAGCTCGCGCTGAACTTGGGGTAGTAAACGCGATCGAAATTCTGGCCGAACGCGCTGTTGTCGTCGGCTCTGACGGCGGCCGTGAGAAAGAGTCTGTCACGCCACCCGAGCTGTTCCTGGACGAAAAACCCGAGCGTAGCGTCCTGCTCCGCGTCTCCGAACGTCGTTCTGTTCGTTGTCGTAGCTGACAGGGCCGTCAGTCCCACCGTCGGGAAGACCGAGCCCGATGAGGACACGAAGGCGGTGCTATTCCGATAGTACTGTGCGCCGACAGAAGTCGTGGACTTGAGATCGTCGAGCACGTCCCAGATGCCTGACGCCGAGTAGTCGAGCGTGTAGTAATTGATCTGCCTGCTCTGAACCGAACGGCTCCCGAGCGCGCCCGTGCCGAAGACGACCCTGCTGAGCGAGTCCTCCGTGCGCGGCGCCAAGAAGTCGTCGTTCTCGGTCACGCGGTCCGTACCGGCACTGACACGGTGCCGCAGCCACGAGAACGGCTGGTGATTCATCTGAACGCCGCCCGTGAAGCGGTTGATCCCCTGCGAGTACTGAACGAGCTCGTCGTAATGCTCCGGCAGGCCAGAGTTGAAGCCGCGCCGAGGATTCTCTTCCCCGTTGGCCAGCGGGACGGCGTGCAGGGCGTTGGCCCACAGAGTGCCCAGCGCCCGGCCCCCGCATCCGGCTTCGCAAGGAAGCCGAATGTCACCGTTCACGTAACCGAAGTTCACGCCCAAGTCGAACGTCTCACTGGGCATGACGCCGAGGTTCAACCGTCCCGAGTATCGCTGTACAGTACTCGTCGGCTCGATCCCCTCGCTGTCTTCCATTCCAACGGCGGCGAAATACGTGAACAGGCTCGATCCACCGCTCGTGCTGATGTCGTACTCCTGCAACCGCCCGCTCGTGAAGACGGGCGTACCGCGCGCGTTCTCACGTTCGATGATGTCTATCGACGCGGTGTCGAGCGCTCCCACCGGGCCGCCCGGACGGGGAACGGCCGCGTAATTCACCGGCCAACGACCTTCCGGGTCTTGCAGGTAGTTGGTGCCAATGCGCGTCGCGAAGCTCCACCTTGGCGCGCCCGTGGTTCCCTTCTTAGTGATGATCTGGATGACGCCATTCGAGGCCTCGGTGCCATAGAGCGTCGCCGCCGCCGGGCCCTTGATGATCTCGACGGATTCGATGTCGTCGGGATTGATGTCGTTCATCCGCGAGATGGACGCCGAGCCGAAGGCCTGATTGGCGAACCCCGTCGCCGGCGAGTTGTTGACTCTGACGCCATCAACGTAGAGTAGCGGCTCGTTTGAGAGCGATATGCTGGACGCGCCGCGGATCCGGACGCGAGCTCCAGCCCCGACGTTACCGGTGGCGCTGTTCACGAACACGCCGGGAGCCCGTCCGTTCAACAGGTTCTGCAGGCTGTTGATCGGAGCGATCTCCTTGGCCTGGGCGGCGTTGATCGTGGTGACCGCGTTGCCGAGCTCGCGCTTGGATTGACCTCCCGCCGTCCCGGTAACGACGACCGCATCGAGTACGACGGACAGCTCGGTCAGCGCGATCCGCAAGTCCGTATCACCGGCTCGGACGACCCGACGGTCGAGGCGGTAGCCGATCCGGCGCACCTCGATCGTGGCCTCCGGTGCAGGCAGGCCTTCGATTCGGAAGCGGCCGCTCGCGTCGGTGGTCGCGCCCAGCGTAGTCCCTTCGACGGTGATCTGCGCCGAGGGCAGTGGCTGGGCGCCCGCACCCAGCACGACGCCCCCGATGACGCCCGGCTGCTGGGCACCCGCGCGGGTGGGGGTGGTCAGGAACGTAGTGAGCGCGACGGCGAGGGCGATCGCGCCCCAGCCGCGAGCAGCGGCGAATCGGGTGGGCGGACCGAAAGCGAAGAAAAAGTGGTTCATTATCCCCTCCTGCGTCTGTGACGTTGCTCGCCGCGGCGTGGTGCCGCCTGGTACGGGCGTGGTGCGTGCGTGGCCCGAGCGACAAATGTCTCGCGCGGCCCTATCTTGGGGCGGCGACACACGCCGCGCAAGAGTTTGGGCGTAAGGCGCCATCCAACCGGCAAGGCAACTAATGAACATCGACATCTTCCTCGCGCCGTACGATTCCGCGCAGCGCGGCACACGGATGGGCGCTGGGCCCGAGCGGCTCATCGCGGCCGGCTTGCCGGCGCACCTGGAACGCCAGGGGCATCGCATCGGCTGCACAGTGCTCGACCCGCCTACCGGAAGCTGGCGTGCCGAGATCCGCACGGCGTTCGAGCTGGCCACGGCGCTCGCCGCTCACGTGCGCGCCTCACGGGAGCGGGGGCACTTCCCACTCGTGCTAGCGGGCAACTGCTTCGCCGCGCTGGGCGTGGTCGCCGGCCTCGGTGCCGGCACCGGAGTCCTCTGGTGTGACGCGCACGGCGACTTCAACACGCCCGAGACGACTACCGGCGGCTTTTTGGACGGCATGGCGCTCGCCGCACTTACGGGGCGTTGCTGGACGGCCATGGCCGGGCAGGTGCCGGGATTCGCGCCGGTTCCGGAGGCACACGTCTGGCTGCTGGGGTCGCGCGACCTCGACCCGCTCGAGGCCGAAGCGCTGCAGCACTCGCGAGTACGCCGCGTGCCGGCCGCGGCGATCGACGCGGGGCTCGGGGATAGTGTGCGACACGAGTTGGTCGGACCCGAGCGCCTATACCTCCACTTGGACCTCGACGTTCTGGACCCTAGCGAGGGACAGGCCAACGAGTACGCCGTGGCGGGCGGCGTGTCCGCCGCGGCTCTGCAGGCGGCATTTCGGACGCTCGGAGAACGTGCCAGACCCGCGGCGCTAACGATATCGGCTTACGATCCCGCGTACGATGTCGATGGTCGGGTGTGCCGAGCCGCGTTCGAAGCGGTCGGCGCGC
>JALZIF010000134.1 GCA_030860435.1 Gemmatimonadota bacterium
GGGCGGGGAGGGACGGGTAGAAGGTGCCGCTGACGGCCGGGGTTCTCGATGGCATGGCGATGCGGACGCTGAGCGGCGCCGGCCGCGGGTCACGTCACTTGGTGGAATGCGCGACGGAGCGGCCGAAGCTGATCTCGCCGTTGTCGATGCGGAGGTTGAAACCGCAGTCAGGGTTCGTGCACACCCACGCCTTGAACGTGATCGGCGCCCCGTCTCGCCCGTAGTCGCTCAACGGGATCAGCTTCCCCGTGTTGCACTTCTGGCATTTCGGCAGCTCGTGGACGTCCATCGCTCACCCTCCTCTCCGTTCCCCAATCCCTCGCGAGCACGTTCCGTTCCGCACCCGGGCTCAGGCGATCCGCGCTCCGCTCCAGGGATACTCGCGCTCGAACGCCTCATCGAAGTCGAAGACCGCCACAAACTCATCGCGGTTGTCTGTGGGCTGGGCCATGAGCAGTCCGAGCTCCACGAGCGTAAAGACGACATCGCCAATGTCCCCGGATGCGCGGACACCCCAGTGGTCCAGGACGTGGCGGGCCATCACGCCGTAGCGATCAAGAGCAAGATCGCGGCAGGCCACGGCCAGCTCACGGCCTGTGATGTGCCGGCGCTCCGGCAAGCGCGTCTGGCTATACTCGAGCGCCTGCAGGACGAACAGATACGCGTGCTCGTGAAAGCGTGGCTCACGCGCACGGATCCGGTCCATGATCCCATCCCGAAAGACGAGCTGCGACAACGACACTCCCTGCCCAAAGGTCTGGCATGTCCGGGCCTCTCGCGGCGCCGGACGCGTACTCGACTCAAGTATGACGATGGGCTCCGGGTTTCACAACAGCGCGGCGTGCTCGGCGGCACCTGGGTGCAGCGGGTACTGTCCCGCGAGCTCGTGCACCGCTTCGCGCGCGCGCGCGGCAACCCGTGCGTCTCCCGCATCAGCGAGAACCCGGTCGATGAGCTCCGCGATTCGTCGCATCTCGGACTCGCGCATCCCGCGCGTCGTGAGGGCTGGCGTCCCGATGCGGATCCCGCTCGTCACGAACGGCGACTGCGTCTCTCCAGGCACCGTGTTCTTATTCACGGTTATGTGGGCGGCACCGAGCGCGCGTTCCGCGTCCTTACCCGTTATCCCGCGGTTGCGTAGGTCGAGCAGCATCAGGTGATTGTCGGTCCCGTCGGAGACGATCTTGAAGCCGTGCTCGATGAGCGACCCGGCGAGTGCCTGCGCGTTGGCCACTACCTGGCGCGCGTACTCGGCGAACGAGGGGTGCATCGCCTCTTTGAGCGCCACCGCCTTGGCGGCGATCACGTGCATGAGCGGCCCTCCCTGAATGCCCGGAAAGACTTGCTTGTTGATTGCCGGCGCATGCTCGGCGCGAGAGAGTATGAGCCCGCCGCGTGGCCCACGAAGCGTCTTGTGAGTCGTGGTTGTCACGGCGTCCGCGTGCGGCACCGGCGATGGGTGCACCCCGGCAGCTACGAGACCAGCGATGTGCGCCATGTCCACGACCAACCGTGCGCCGGTTTCGCGCGCGATCGTCCCGAAAGCCTCGAAGTCGATCACGCGCGAGTACGCGCTTGCGCCGGCGATGATCATTGCGGGACGATGCCGCCGCGCGAGCTCCCGGAGCACGTCGTAGTCGATCCGCCCCGAGTCCTCGCGAACGCCATACGGAATGACCTTGTAGAACCGCCCTGAGAAGTTCACCGGCGACCCGTGCGTGAGGTGGCCGCCGTGCGAGAGGTTCATGCCCAGCACCGTCGCCCCGAGCTCGATGAGCGCGAAGTAGACAGCCATGTTCGCCTGGGCCCCAGAATGCGGCTGGACGTTCGCGTGCTCGGCGCCGAAGAGCGCCTTCGCGCGATCGATCGCCGCCTGCTCGGCAACATCGACCCACTCGCAACCGCCGTAGTAGCGCTTGCCCGGATACCCCTCGGCGTACTTGTTCGTGAGCGCCGAACCCATTGCGTCAAGCACCGCGGGGGAGACGAAGTTCTCGCTCGCGATGAGCTCGAGTCCGTCGGTCTGCCGGCGGATCTCGCGCTCGATCGCGTCTGCCATGTCGGGGTCAGTCTGGCGGAGAGCCGCGGACGGGAGATCATAACCGCCGTGCATCACGCGCCTCCCTCCTCCGCCGGCCGGTCGATCTTCGCGACGCGGCGTTCGTGCCGCCCGCCCTCGAATGGCGTGTCGAGCCAGGTCTTCAGGATATTGGTTGCGTCTTCGTCGGACACGAAGCGCGAGGGGAGGACGAGCACGTTCGCGTCGTTATGCTGGCGCGCAAGCTTGGCGACTTCCGGCGACCACACGACAGCGGCGCGCACCCCCGGGTAGCGGTTGGCGACGTATGCCATCCCCAACCCGCTTCCGCACAGTAGCACACCCCGCTTCGCCCCGCCGCGCGCGACCTCCTGCGCGAGCGGGTGCGCATAATCGGCGTAATCCGTGGAAGCCGCGGAGTCCGTTCCCATATCCTCCACCTCATACCCCAGCTCCCCGAGCACGCGTCCGAGCTTCTCCTTCAGCTCGTAGCCGGCGTGGTCGGAGGCAATCGGAATTCGCTCTCTGTTAGGCATTGTGGCGGGTCGCGGTTGCGGTTGCGGTTGCGGGTTGCGGGTTACGGGTTGCGGGTCGCGTTCACTTGTTCGGCCACTGCGGCCACGTTCTCACGAGCGCGCGGACGCAGTGCAGACGCCGCTCGGCGAGGCGGTCGGCCGCGACGTAGGTAGGAACGCCGTCGGCCTTGGCGATCTCGAACACCCCGAGAACGGTGTCGTATATCTCGTCCGCCTTGCGCAGCGAACGCTGGCTATCCCATCCCGCGAGCTCGCTATAGACGTTGATGACGCCGCCTGCGTTGGCGACGTAGTCAGGAGCGTACAGAATACTCCTCTCGGCGAGCGCATCGCCATGGTGCTCATCCAGGAGCTGGTTGTTCGCTCCGCCAGCCACGACCTGGACCTTGAGCTGCGGGATCGTGCGGTCATTGAGGATGCCGCCCATCGCGCATGGCGCGAAGATGTCGGCCTGAACGCCGTAAATGTCGTCAGGCACGACCGCCTTTGCCGCGGTATCCGCGACGACACGCTGCACGCGCTCGGCGTCGATGTCGGTGACGACGAGCTTGGCGCCGGCGGCGTGCAGCTCCTTGGCGAGGTAGTGGCCGACGTTCCCGCATCCCTGTACCGCCACCGTCCTGCCGGCGAGGTCGTCCGAGCTCCAGCACCACTTCGCCGACGCCTGGATCGCGCGAAAGACGCCGTGCGCCGTGACGGGAGAGGGATCGCCGGATCGGCCCGCGAGCCCGGTGACGTAATGCGTCTCCATGTGGACGTAGTCCATGTCGGTCGGGCTCGTTCCAACGTCCTCCGCGGTGACGTATCGTCCACCAAGGCTCTCGACGAAACGGCCATGCGCCCGAAAGAGGAGCTCCCGACCGGTCGTCCTGTTGTCGCCGATGATTACCGCCTTGCCGCCGCCCAGGTTGAGTCCCGCGACGGCGTTCTTGTAGGTCATGCCGCGGGCAAGTCGCAGCGCGTCGACCATCGCCTCGGTATCCGACCCGTAGCTCCAGAAGCGCGTGCCGCCCAGCGCGGGACCGAGCACGGTGCTATGGATGGCGATGATGCCGCGGTATCCCGCCGCCGGGTCGTGGCACACGACAACCTGCTCGTGGCCCATATCGTGGAGCGTGTCGAATAGCTGCATTGACGGGGAGCAGGGAAAGGAAAAAAGGGAAGAGGGAAGAGGGAAGAGCTAAGAGCGAAGGGAAGTGGGAAGAGGGAAGTGGGAAGGGGCGGGAACGGGGAAGGGGGCGACCACGGCCGAAGGGCACCCCTCTTCCCTCTTCCCTCTTCCCTCAATGCGTGTACAGCTCTCGCGCGATGACGATACGCTGGATCTCGGAAGTGCCCTCGTAAATCTCGGTGACCTTAGCGTCCCGCAATAGGCGCTCGACGGGGTAGTCCTTGATGTAGCCGTAACCGCCGAATATCTGTATCGCCTCGTCCGTGACGAACATCGCGGTCTCGCTCGCCATGAGCTTGGCCATCGCGCTGTAGCGGGTGATTGGTTCGCCGCGATCCTTCGCCTCCGCCGTGGCGTGTAGGAGCGTGCGGCTCGCGCTCACCCGCATTGACATGTCGGCGAGCTTGAACTGGATCGCTTGCAACTCCTTGAGCGGCTTCCGAAACTGCTGCCGCTCGCCCGCGTAGCGCACCGCGTGGTCGAGCGCGGCACGCGCGATGCCGATCGCCTGGGCGGCGATCCCGAGCCGGCCGGTGTCGAGCGATTGCATCGCGTAGACGAAGCCCATCCCCTCGTGGCCCAGGAGCGCGTCGGCGGGGGCGCGCAGGTTGTCGAATACGACCTGCGTCGTCGGCGAGCCGCGCAGCCCCATCTTGTCCTCCTTTTTCCCCACCCGGAAACCCGGCAAGTCGGGAGTAAGAATAAAGGCGCTGATCCCGCGCGGACCTCGGCGATGGCCTGGGGCGTCGGTACGGGCCATAGCCAGGTAGACGTCGGCCTCACCACCGCTCGTCACCCAGGCTTTGGTTCCGTTGACTACCCAGCAGTCCCCGTCACGCACTGCCTGGGCGCGGAGCGCCGCCGCGTCGGAGCCCGCCTCCGCCTCGGAGAGCGCGAACGCACCGAGCCACTCGCCGCGGGCCATCGGTTTCAGGAAACGCTCCTTCTGCGCCTCGGTCCCCCACCGTAGCAGCATCTGCGTGGGCAGCGAGTTGTGCACGCTCATCGCGACTGCGACCGACGCATCCGCCGCGGCGATCTCCTCCAGCGCGAGGAGATATGTCCAGGTGTCGAGGCCGAGCCCATCGTACTGTTCGGGTACGACCATCCCGAGAAACCCGAGCTCCCCGAGCCTATCGATGACCCCACGGTCGAAGTGCGCGTCCCGGTCCCACGCAGCCGCGTGCGGCGCGATCTCGGCGGCCGCGAACTCACGCGCGGTGCGTTGGACTTCGAGCTGGGTCTCGGTGAGGGGAATCAGGTCGGACGTCATACTTAAACCTCCTCAACCGTACCGGAAGAAGCCCCGCCCCGTTTTCCTCCCGAGCCAGCCGGCGGCGACGTACTTCTTGAGCAGCGGGCAGGGACGATACTTGGGGTCGCCCAGTCCGCTCTGCAGCACCTCGAGGATCGAGACGCAGGTATCGAGGCCGATCAGGTCGGCGAGGGCGAGAGGCCCCACCGGATGATTCATTCCGAGCCTCATCACCGTGTCGATCGCCTCCGGCGTGCCGACGCCCTCCATTACGCAGTAGGCCGCCTCGTTGATCATCGGCATCAGCACGCGATTCGAGACGAAGCCGGGATAATCGTTCACCTCGACCGGCGTCTTTCCCACCGCAGACGCCAGCTCCACGGTGCGACGCGCTGTCTCGTCCGAGGTGGCGAGGCCGCGGATCACCTCGACGAGCTGCATCACCGGAACGGGGTTCATGAAATGCATTCCGATCACCTGCTCGGGGCGCCGCGTGCGCGCCGCGATCTCGGTGATCGAGATAGAGCTCGTATTAGTCGCGAGGATCGTCCCGGTGGGCGCGAGACGGTCGATGTCGGCGAAGAGGCGATACTTGACCTCGCGGTTCTCAGTTGCGGCCTCGATCACCAGCGCCGCGTCGCCGACGACGCCCATGTCGGTGCTCTCGGCAAGCCGGCCGAGCGCGGCGTCCCGAGTGGCTCCATCGATCACTCCCTTCTGTAGCTGGCGGCCGAGGTTCTTCTCGATTGCCGCGCGCCCGCGCACTAGCGCGTCCTTCGACACGTCTACCATCGTGACGGAATAGCCGTGCTGCGCGAACACGTGCGCGATGCCATTCCCCATCTGCCCTGCCCCGATCACCGCGACGCGATCCGTCATCCCGAACGCCTCCCCTCCTATTCGCCGCCGCGGCACCGCCACCGCGCAAAAAGATACGCAAGTCCGGCCGTCATCCCGAGTCCGGCCGCGACGCCGCCTTCCGGCCCCCACGCGCCCCCGGTCACCCAATCCGGCCCGGCGTCAGCGACACGATACGCCGGAGGCGGCGCGGGAAGAAAGCCGCTAACGTCCGTGTGTAACAGCGCCGCCATCACCCAGTTCCAGGCGAAGTGCGCCATCCATGCAGCCCAGAGGCTCTGGGTGGCCAGCAGGACAGCGGCCAGAAAAAAGCCCGCTAGCACGACGAGCACCAGGGGGAGAAGGCTTCCGGGACGGTTGCCGACGTGGGCGAGCCCGAACAGCACGCTCGTCAGGCCCAGCGCACCCGGAAGGCCTATCGCCTTGCGCAGGACGACGAACGGGTAGCCGCGAAAGACAAGCTCCTCCCACAGTGCGGCCGGCAAGAGGAATAGCGCCATGCTGGCCGCCCAACGCCACCAATCCGCCGCACCACCCGGCATCCGGTACACGTCGAGCAGGCCAGTCCCGAGGAGGACGACCGACGGCACACCGATCGCGAGGGCGCCTATCAGCCACCCGCCGGCAACGTACCGGGGCCGGGCCTGGTCGCGAGCGAGCCCCACTACCGTCCATGGGAGCCGGTCCACCGCACGCAGCATCACCGCATGCGCGACGAGCAGCGAGACGAGAAAGATCCAGGACGAGACGGCGGCGCCGGGTTTGGATCGTGCGAAGACGGCGCTGGCGCTTCCGAGCACCGTCGCGCACATCGTGCCGATGACGAAGAAGCCGAGTAGCCGCCACGGAGCGCGCAGCGTGCCATCGGGAAGCTGGAAGAGCTCGCGCGACGTCAACCGGTCGCGCGGTCGCCTCGCTTCGGCGCGAGCAGGCCGGCGACGACCGCTTTCACTGCGTCGAGGGCGAGGAACGGGATGCTCCCGAGCGCGAGGGCCCGTCCTGCACTGCCCGTGAGAGCGGCAAGCTGGGCAATTCCGCCGAGGTGGATCAGCGCGATCCCCACCGCCGCGGCGAACACGCGTCCGAAGAACGAGCTGGGGCGCGCCGCGATCGTTCCGGAGAGCCACGCCGCGGCCGGATAGGCGAGGATGTATCCGCCAGTCGGCCCGATGAGCCGTGCTACGCCCGTCGTCGGGAGCGTTGGGGCGAAGATCGGGAGCCCCGATGCCCCGGCGGCGATGTACAGGAGCATACTTCCCGCGCCCCACATGGGGCCGAGCCACAGACCGGCGAGCACAACGACGAGCGGCTGCAGCGTGATGGGCACCGGTGTACCTGGTAACGGAATCGCCACCTGCGACGCAGCGGCCAGCGCGGCGGCGAAACCCACGACCCCAATAAGCGCGGGGCTGGCATCGCTAGGCGCAACGAGGTCGCGCGGGACCAGGGGGGGCATCACGCCACGCGCTCCACGCTCAACGCGACAGCATCGCCGCCGCCGAGGCAGAGGGTGGCGAGCCCCGTTTCCGCATCGCGGTCCTTCATCGCGTAGAGCAGCGTCGTGAGTACGCGCGCGCCGCTCGCGCCGATCGGGTGCCCAAGCGCGATCGCGCCGCCGTGGACGTTCACGCGCTCCCAGTCCCAATCTAGCCCCTCACCGTTGGCGAGGGCTTGCGCCGCGAACGCCTCGTTCGCCTCGATCAGGTCGTAGTCGCCAATCTCCGTCCCCTGCTTCTCCATCAGGTTTCGTACGGCGCGAATCGGCGCAAAGAATAAGTCCTCCGGCGCCGTCGCCCCTGTCGCGTAGGCGGAGATGCGAGCGAGTATC
>JALZIF010000135.1 GCA_030860435.1 Gemmatimonadota bacterium
ACACCCGCGCCTCCCTTGGTGGCTCGGGGGGTATCCGCCGCACCTCCTCGAGGTGCCGAACGGCGCTGTCAGCTTCGCCGCGCCGCGCGAGCGCATTCACGAGCTTCAGTCGCGCGGCGAGATTCGCTGGCGCGACTGCAAGCACGTCCCTCAGCCGGTCCTCGTACCTGCGTGCCGCGGCGCCATCGGGTTGCTGAGCCTCGAGCTCGGCGAGCGCGTACAGCACGCGAGCATTGCTTGTGGTGTCGCTGCGGAGCCCCTCGAGGGTTGCGCGCGCGTCCGAAGGACGTCGCGTAAGCGAGTAGAGCCTCGCGAGCGCGAGGCCCACGTCCGTGCTCGCCGGTTCCAGCTCGCGAGCACGCCGCAATTGCTTCTCTGCCTCGGCGTAGCGGCCGGCTTGCAGATAGGTGAGTCCAAGGTCCGCGTAGCCAAGAGGATCGTCGGGCGCGAGCTTGGTGAGCTTTCTGAACTCGGCTTCAGCCTCCGGCAATTGGTTTCGCTGGAGATAGCTGAGTCCCAGCATGCGAGTGGTGTAAAGCTCCTCCACCGCTGGCCGCTCGGCTCGACAAGCGGTCGTTGCGGCAGTCAACGCGGCACCGAGGAAGACAGCCCAAGCTCGCCAGACCACCTGGGTCATGCGCGCCTTATCAACTGATCAATTCTGCGGCCGAGTCGGGCTGATTCTCAGATTCATCCTGACGTCGATCACCCCACCAGTACCGCCTCGCAATCCGAATTCGCCTCCGGCCTCGGCGCTGTTGTAATAACGGATATCGACTACCTGACTGGCGTGAACGTTACGAAGCGAGTTGAGGTCGCCGTGCGGATGCCCATCGAGGAAGACAACCGCGAACTCGGTGCCCCGGGTGGCGAACGATGTCGGCCCACGCGACCTCAGCCAGTGCGGACGCAGGCGTGATAACGCGTCGTACGCATTCGCGACGTTGGCGTTAGCGGCAAGGATCTCCTCGGCAGTGAGGAGATTAGCCTTTCGAGGGACCGGGGATGGACCCGACGTACTGGATGTACCGCTGGCAGCGGCGCAGCCCAGAATGGCCGCCACTGCAACTAGATAAATAGGTTTGACCGACATTGCCGACCTCCCTTTCTTGCCAAAGCTGCTCTGATCAAAATCTGCAACCGATTTTCCGCTCCCGCCAGCGATGAGATGCGCTGGCGCGGCCCCGCCAGCGGCTTCGACGAGTTCGTTCGGCGACTCGGAGACGCGCGTTTGTCGGAGCGCTGCTTTCGTGCTTCGTCGGCGTATGTTCAGGTTGCCGACTGATCGAAGCCTGGACGCTTCGCCTGTCACGCTGCCATCATTGCGGCCAACGTTCATCCCGGAGGAGGCGCCGTGAACACGCCCAGTCTTTCGCGCCGAGAGTTTCTGGAGATCGGCGCCGTTGCCGCCGGTGCATCGCTCGCTAGCGGAGGGAATCTGGCGAGTACGCAGGTACATCTGAACGCTCGAGCATCCACTCCCCCGAGCGACCGCGTCCGATTCGGTATCATCGGCGTAGGCATGCAGGGGGCCGGGCTGTTAGGCGATTCCATTGCGCTGGAGGGAGTCGAATGCGCCGCCGCGTGTGACCTCTACGACGGGCGGCACACCTTGGCGCGAGAGATCGTCAGAGCGGATCTGCCTGTGACCCGCCGCTATCAAGCGCTCCTCGACGACAAGGACATTGATTGCATCGTGGCGGCGGTTCCCGATCACTGGCACCAGCGGATCGTGGTGGACACGGTGAGCGCCGGGAAAGACATCTACTGCGAGAAGCCGATGTCGCACACGGCCGCCGAGGGCGCGATGATGGTGGACGCGGCGAAGAAGAGCGGACGGATCGTGCAAATCGGCTCGCAGCGTGTGAGCTCCCAGATCTGCGCGAGGGCGAGGGAGATGATCTCGCAGGGCATGCTGGGTGATCTGATGCTGGTGGAAGGATGGCTGGGCCGGAACGATCCAAGCGGCGCGTGGCAGTATCCGCCTCCTCCGGATCTGTCGCCTCGGAATCTGGACTGGGATACCTGGCAGGGGACCGTTCCCAAGCGACCGTTCGATCCCGTCATCTTTGCGCGCTGGCGCTGCTGGAAGGAATACGGCACCGGCGTCGCGGGCGACCTGCTGGTGCACCTGATCAGCGGCATGATGTTCATGTTAGGCATGAACCAACCGCCGACGCAGGCGATGTCGGTCGGTGGAATCCGTCGATGGAAGGACGGTCGCAACATGCCCGACGTGCATGCCGTGACTTACTACTATGACGACCTCCCGGTGTACATGCGCCTGAACCTGGGAACGGCAATGCCGGAGACCTACCGCATTCAGGGATCGAAGGGGATACTGGAAGTCACGGGAACCACTGTGAGCTTCACGCCGCAGTCAGGCAAGGATACGAGTCCCAGTTACTACACGTCGAGCTTCCCGCGGGCGGTGCGCGACGCGTACGTGAAGAAGTGGCACGAGGACAACGATCCGAAGATGGGTCAGGAGCCGATGTCCGAAGCGATCGTGATCCGCGGTCCGCACGCCGACGACGTCAGGCCGCATCTGTGGAACTTCTTCGAGGCCGTGCGCTCGCGAAAACCCGTGGTCGAGGACGCGGTGTTCGGTCACCATGCGGCGCTGGCCTGCCACATGGCGAACGAATCCTATTTTCGGAAGGCCGTCGTGTCGTGGGATGCCGGCTCGAGGACTATTCGAGGTTAGGGACTTAGAGGGGCTGCAAGCCATGCCGGGCCCAAGGGAATCATAGCCATTCTGACGGGCGGCGGTCCCGTCATCGAGATCCAATCGCTCACCAGTAACACCGGCAGTCACCTGTGTGTACAGATATCCTTGCCTTCAGGTGAGCGGCGCCGATTCTGTCAGGCTCAGCGTGCAGTCGAAGACCGAGCGCTCTGATGACGCGCAAGGCGGTGGCAAGCTCCGGATTGCCGTTGGAGAAGAGTGCCCTGTACAAGGTCTCTCGACCGAGGCCGGCCTTCGAACGACGGTCGTCATGCCCTGCTGCCTGCGCGCGGACGATGTCACCCAACGCCGCGCTTACAACGGATGCGTGACGCCGCAGTTGCAGCCGGTTCCGCCGAAGGGCAGACGGCTAGTCCGCAAGCCGAGTTAACACTTTCCGAACAATGATCTGAAACCGCCGTCCGGCCGCCTCGTACTCCAAGGAGGATCGCGATTGGCGTCTGCCGACCGCGCTACTTGCCTCCGCGGAGTGATCAATGCGGCCCATCTTCATAGCCGCCCTCGGCCTTTCGCTCACGGCCGGCGCGAATGTCGTCGCTGCGCAGGTTCCTGGCCGTCCCAGTTCCCCTCCGGCGGCGCTACCGGCTGGCAACGGAGAGGTCCGCGGCATCGTAGCAGCCGCTGAAGGCAATGCGCCGCTCGCGCACGCAGGGGTCGCGGTTAGAAGCGCGGCTGATTCGGTCCTCTTCGCCGGCGCCATCACCGGCGCGGACGGGGTCTTTCGCATCCGCGGACTGCGGCCAGGCGCGTACTCCCTCAGAGTTACGCTGATCGGGTTCCGGCCTCACCGGCAGGAGTTCACGATCATCCCGGCGTCACCTACCCACGATGTCGGCACTATCGCCATGTCTCAGATCGCCGTCGCGCTGGAGGGCGTCCAGGTTACAAGCGAGAGCCCAACGATGGCAATTGAACCCGACCGCAACACCTATCGAGCGAAGGACGTTGCGCCGGCGGCCGCAAACGCCAGCGAGGTGCTCGACGCGGTACCTTCAGTACAGGTCGACGGCGAAGGCAAAGTCAGCCTGCGCGGCAACGAGAATGTCGCGGTCCAGATCAACGGGCGACCCTCGCCCATTCGCGGCACCCAGCTCGCCGCTTATCTGAAGAGCCTCCCTGCGAACATCGTCGAGCGCGTCGAAGTCATCCCCAACCCTTCGGCCAAGTACGACCCCGAGGGGATGGCGGGAATCCTCAACATCGTGCTGACGCAGGGCACCGATCTGGGGCTGAGCGCCGGGCTCAATCTCGGAATGGCGGAATCCGATCGCTACAACGCGGCCGGCAACGTCGGATATCAGGCCGGTCGGTTGACGCTCTTCACCAATCTCGGGATCTACTCCGACGATCGGGCGATCGTCGGAATCAATGATCGTGAACGTTACGACGCACTGGGCTCGCTGAGCTCCATTACCAACCAATCAATCGATGGGCGCACAGGTGGCACCGGCCAGAACCTCAACACCACCGTCGATTATCAGGTGACGCCGCGAGATGTCCTTTCGAATGTGTTGTCGATCAATCACCGAAACGGGAGCGATGCCTCAGTCAGCACCTACACCGAGCTCGACGACTCCCGATCGGAACTGGACTTCTACAATCGCCCGCGCCATACCGACACGAAGGGGCTGATGGTCGACTACACAATGGCGCTCAAGCGGACCCTTGAGCCTCGAAAGCACGAGCTGTCGACGGAAGTACGCTACAATCGCGCTCACGACGAGGACCGTACGGCGCTGTGGAGGCAGCCGCTCGCCCAGGGAGGCGGGTTCGACGGCTCGGGAATCGAACGGGAAAACAACGACACCGACGCGCTAACGCGGCAGCTCAGCGCGCAAGCAGACTACACGAGACCGCTCGGCTCGCGATTGAAGCTGGAGGCGGGTTACAAGGGGAATGCCCGGTGGCTCGACCGTGACTTCGCCGTCGAAAAGGACACAGCGGGGACGGGGGAGTGGGTCCGCAGCGATCTGAGTAACGCCTTCACGTTCGACGAGACGGTGCACGCCGCCTACGGCGTGCTGAGCCAAAGCGCAGGCAGTTTCCAGCTGCAGGCTGGTCTACGAGCCGAGCGTGCCAACCGCACCTTTGCTCTGGTCGAGCCGGCGCAGGAGTATCCGTACACGTACACGAGCCTCTTTCCGAGCGGCGTCGTGATGTACAACCTGAGCGAAGGGACTCAGTTGAAAGCGAGCTACTCGCGCCGCATCCGGCGTCCGGGTACACAGGAGCTGAATCCGTTCCCGTCATTCTTCGATGTGCAGAACGTGTTCTTCGGCAACCCCCAGCTCAGCCCCGAGTACACGAACGCGATTGAGCTCGGCTGGAGCCGGACCTTATCGCGCGGGTCGATCCAGCTTTCTCCCTTCTATCGTCACACGACGAACATCATCCGTGTCGACATCAATACTGCCGACAGCGTCGATGGTCGCGACGTGACGTCGATAACCTTCCAGAACCTCGCTACCAGCACGTCGTGGGGCGGCGACCTCAACGGCTCGCTTCGACTCGGACCGCGCTTCAACGGCTTCGCCAGCTTCAACGCCTTCAAGATGGTCACGGACGGCGGCTCGGAGTCCAGCGTGGGATCGAACGCGGTCACCTGGTCGACGCGCGTCAACGGCACGACCCAGATCACTCCGACTTTCCTAGTTCAGGCAAGCTATTTCTACCGCGCACCAATGAAGATCGAACGCGGCCGCTTCGACGCGATGCACGGGATGAACATGTCGCTGCGAAAGAAGATCAACGGTGACAAGGCGGTCGTCGGCCTGCGCTTCTCCGATCCGTTCAACACCAATCGTCTGCGGATCGTCGCTGGAGACGACAACGTCCTGCAGCTCACCAAACGGAGCTTCGGTGCGCGGTCGGTGTGGGCGACCCTCCAGCTCAACTACGGACAGGCGCCGAAGATTCGGGAGACGCGACCCGAGCCGAGCACCGAGGCGCGGCCTACGTTCCCCTGATCGCCCCGCGAGGGTCTTGTTCCCCCCCCGCCCACCGCGGCGAGGCGGCGGGCATCCCTCCCGCTGGACTTTGATGCGCCCCACCCGGTGCTTCGCGCGAGAATTGTTCATCGGGTGCTTCCCGCGACCGACGAGGTGCCCACTCCGCCGCTTCCCACGCTCGCGCGCTCCCCCAGTTCGCCATACCTTAGTCCGCGATGAGCGAAACCATGAGCCGGCTGTCGATCGTTCTCGCCGCTCGGTACGAACTCGAGCGACAACTCGGCGAGGGCGCCATGGCCACCGTCTATCTTGCGCGCGACGTCCGGCACGGGCGCAAGGTCGCCATCAAGGTGCTCAAGCAGGACCTCGCCGCTCGGCTGGGCAGTGAGCGCTTCGTGCAGGAAATCAAGGTTACGGCCAGCCTTCAGCACCCCAACATCCTTCCACTCTACGACTCCGGCGCGGCCGACGAGTTCCTCTACTATGTAATGCCTTGCGTGGACGGAGAGTCGCTACGCGCAAAGCTCGATCGCGACCGGCAGCTCAGCGTGGAGGAAACGATCCAGATCGCCAGGGCGGTCGCGGCCGCTCTCGACTACGCGCATGAACACGGAATCGTTCACCGTGACATCAAACCCGAAAACGTCCTGCTGCAACGCGGCCAAGCGCTCGTCGCCGATTTCGGGATCGCATTGGCCGTCAGCGCTGCTGGGGGCACGAGGCTAACCGAAGTCGGACTCAGCATCGGTACGCCACACTACATGTCGCCCGAACAGGCGGCTGGCGATCGGGCGCTGGACGCGCGCAGCGACATCTATTCGATGGGCGCCATCACGTACGAGATGTTGACCGGGGACCCGCCTCACAACGCGGGTTCGGTCCAGGCTGTCATCGCCAAGATCCTAGCGGAGAAGCCGTCACCGATATCGCAAAGCCGAGACCTGGTACCAGCGAACGTCGACGCCGCTGTCCAACGCGCGCTCGCTAAAAGCCCGGCCGACCGGTTCGCACGCGCTGCGCACTTTGCCGATGCCCTGGCCAACCCCGGTTTCAGACTACCGATAACGGGAGAAGTGAGAATCGGAGCTGTGCGCGGCGAACCGATCCGAACGACCAGGTTGTGGGCTGGCGCATTCGCGACTCTCGCCATCGGGCTGTTCGCCGGCTGGTCCGTTCGCACGGCGACGGCGCCGCGAGCCGGGCCGAGTGAGACCCGTCCGGCGGTGTTCTTCCTACCACTGGATTCGGGCGCTGCTGTCCCAGGGTACCCTGCCTTTTCGCCCGACGGGACCGTTCTCGTTTATCCGGCCGGTGACGCGGGTTCGAACCGTCTTTATCTGCGACAACTGAAGGACCCCATTCCAACCCCAATACCAAAGACGGAGGGGGCTAGCAGCGCGTTCTTCTCGGCGGATGGCGAGTGGGTGGGATTCCTTGCGGATCAGTCACTGAAGAAAGTCCGCCTGGAAGACGGAAGTGAGGGCGTCATCGCTCCGTACGTCGAGGGATTGGCCGGCGCCACTTGGCGCGAAGACGATACGATTCTGCTAGCCATGTTGCCGAGGGGTTCGTTGTTCGAGGTGTCGGCGAGAGGTGGGGTGCCTACCCCGCTCGTCATCGCGCAACGCACTTTCGACTCGGGTTTCTTCTTTCCGCACTTTCTCCCAGGAGGGGAAGCGGTCTTATTCAACACCGAGGCGGCTGGCGGCCTGGTCGGCGTCCTCGACCTGAAGACTGGAGAACGCAAGACGTTCGGTCGCGGGCTTCGGCCAAGCTTCATCGAGACTGGGCACCTGATCTTTGCAAACCCGGAAGGCCGTCTCGCCATCCAGACGTTCGATCTCAAGCACCTCGACACGATAGGAACGCCGAGCGTTCTGCCCGAGGCGCTCGGAGTCGGCATCGGCAACGCGTTCTATTCCGTGTCGCGCGGAGGCGCGCTGGCGATCATTCGCGCAGCGGGTACGGACCTCGACCTGGCGTTGTTCGATCGCAGCGGGCGTCAGCAAGTGCTCTTCCGCAGCGGCGGCTTCTGGGCGCCACGGTTCTCTCCCGACGGGAATCGAATTGCCTTCGGCGCCCGGAACCCAGACGACATTTGGATCTACGACCTCCCCACGCAAACCCGCCGTCGCTTTACGCTCGACGGAGCGAGCAACAACGATCCCACGTGGAGTCCCGACGGCAAGCAAATCGCCTTTGCCGCGGATCGGCCCTCTCGAAAGGATTTGCTCGTTCGCAACACCGACGGAACCGGCAGCGAGAGACAACTCGTCGTGAGGGAGGGACTGCAGTGGCCATCCGACTGGACGCCCGACGGATTCATCGTGTTCACCGATGTCCCGCTGGATGAAGACCGCGACATCTGGGTCGTAAAGGCGGACGGAAGCGAGGCACCGTTTCCGTATCTCGACACGCCCTTTACCGAGAAGTCGGGGGATGTGTCACCAGACGGCCGTTGGATCGCGTACGACTCCAACGCGCCCGGCCGGTTTGAGGTGTTCGTCAACAGATTCCCCGAACCCTCCGCTTCTCCGGTGATGGTGTCCTCAGCGGGAGGCAGAAATCCGCGGTGGGGGCCGGATGGTCGGGAATTGTTTTATTGGAATGACGAACGGCTCATCGCTGTGCGTCTCGACTTGAGGGACCGCCCGCGGGTGGTGAATTACACCACCGTTCTGACGACAAGTTACGCGAGCGCTGACCATCCGAATTACGACGTGCATCCGGACGGGAAGCGTTTCGTAGTCGTAACGGGTCGCGCGCGGCCGCAGCGGATTATTGTGGCAATCAATCCGTTTGCACTCGCGGCCCAGCGACGGTAGAGGACACCGATGGAACTCCAGGATTTCTACCCGATCGTGGTGACCGAGCACTTAGCCGGATGTCGTGACTTCTACCGGCAGTGGTTTGGGCTCGAGGTGGCTTTCGAAGCCAGTTGGTTCGTGTTACTCAAATCTGGCGAAGAAGGGAAGGCAAGCATCGCATTCATGCATCCCACCCACCCCTCTGCCCCACCGGGGCCCGAGCCGTTCAGCGGTCAGGGGATGTGTCTCGAATTTCAGGTAGCAGATGCCAGAACAGAGTACGAGCGATTGGTGCGCGGGGGTGTAGCGCTCTCCCTGTCGCTCCGAGATGAGCCCTTCGGCCAGCGCCGTTTCGGTCTCTTCGACCCTGCCGGCGTCTGGATCGATGTCGTCGAACAGATCGAGCCCGCGGCCGGGTGGTGGGACAAATATCTGATAACGAACCGGGAGGCCTGAGTTTCCCGTAATCGATGACCGATCTCTGGGCATTGGCTGCGCCAGCCCGGTGGCGTCAGGCGCTCGATAGCTACACCGACGTTGTCGCCCGCCAAGGGGTGGCGAGGCTCCCCGAGCTTGATCGCTGGTATCGCGAAGAGCTCCCAGCCACGATCGCCTCGCGCCGGCCCGCGCATGTGACGCTGCCCGAGCTCGTGCGACTGACGGAGTGGAAGATGGCCCGGGGAATCTGGCGCGCGCGGAACCTCGTCTTAGTGCGCGGGAACGAGCCGGCCGTAGTAATCAAGACCAGTACGGACGCCCTGGCGAAGATCCCGCATCCGACCGCGCCAATCGCCGCCATGGCTACGCTCGCTGGCGTCGGTCCCGCCACGGCTTCCGCCCTCGCTGCCGCGAGCGCGCCCCAACTCTATCCGTTCTTCGATGAACTGGTGGCCGGACAGGTTCCAGGACTCGGTCGGATCGCATGGACACTCAGGTATTACGCGCGGTACGCGACAGCGCTTCGGGAGCGGGCGGAGCAACTCGGCCAGGACTGGATACCGGTGATGGTGGAACGTGCCCTTTGGGCGCATGCCGGGGGTAAGATCGGAGTTGGATCGAGCAGCCGACGCCACCGGTTGGCAAGGGTGCGTCACGACGCTTAGAGTGCTTCTGAAGCCGGCGAGCGGACGATTGAACGCGGTGCTGTGCCGCCGCTCACATTCGGTTCGCTTGCAACTTGACGCTGGCGATAGGCGGCACTAACACCCTCTCCGCGATGACTGGCTGCTGAATGCGGAATGGAGAAAGTCATGTGCAAGATCGCTCTCACTCTCCTCGCTCTCTTGGTTATCGGTGCCTGCACGAACGACTCCTCGCCCGGGCCGTGGGGGAGAGCCACCAACAGTCGGCGCCGCCCCTTTCGGGGAACGCCCAGATGGAGGGGATAGCCTTCAGCGGATTCACGTAAATGGGGTTGAGCTCCATTACATGATCCGTGGGCAGGGACAGCCGATCGTCTTCTTCATGGTGGGTTGGCCGACTACCGGGAGTGGGGTCCGGTCATCGAGCAGCTTTCCAAGAACTATGCGCCGCGACGATGTCAAGCGACTCACCGTGCGCACTCTGATGCTCAGTGGGGAAAACTCATATCCACTCGGAAAGCTCATCGATGCGGAGCTGGAGCGTGTTCTGCCCAACGAGCAGCGCGTAATTGTTCCCGAGGCGACGCACGAGACGTGTAACGAGCAGCCGGCGTTCTGTGTCCAAGCGATCCGTGCCTTTCTGGCGAAGCGGTAACCGGTTGTGTCGCGAAGGGATGGTGGGCGTGATGCGAGCGCGACTATATGGGATTGAA
>JALZIF010000166.1 GCA_030860435.1 Gemmatimonadota bacterium
GGGGCTGCTGTACTTCGTAAGTTGGTACTTCGTACCTTACTGCCAAGGAGGAGCCTCAGCGGGCCGCTCGGGGTCAGCACGATGGCATGGCCCCGCTGCTAGGAGAAGTATGAACTGCACACCCTGATATGAGGAGGGAACATGACGACTACACCGTTGACGAAGGGATTCGCTGTAGTAGCGCTAACCTTCGCATTCGCGCTCACGGGTTGCGGTGCAGATCCTGTCGCACCCGACACATCTTCCACAACTGGAGTAAACGCTGCCGTCGCCGCGGCAAACGGGTATCGGTTTACCATCGTAGTCGACAACGACAGAGATGGTTTTGACGCCTTCGGATTCGGCTGTCCCGCCATGAATGAAGCAGGCGTTATCGCCTTCCATGGAATCCGTGCTTTCAGCTTCGCAAGCGGCATTTTCCGTAGCGGACCCCGGCTGACCGCGATCGCCTTGGACGAAGGCCAGTTCGGATTCATCGGCGTCAATCCGTCGATCAATAACAGGGGTGACGTCTCGTTCGCCGCCAGTGTGGGCGGGGGGGAGTACGAGATTCTTCGGGGGAGTGGCGGCGCTCTCACCACGATTGCGGAGACTGAGACTGGGCCTTTCGCCTTCTTCGGATTTGACACGTCAATCGATGACGCAGGCAACGTCGCTTTCAAGGCCGAGCTCGACAACTTCGATGAAGGTCTTTTCTATGGCGCGGGTGGCCCCGCGACCACCGTTTACCTGGCCTCGACCAGCAAATTCCTGGGGCATGACGGTGGGCCCGCGTTCAACCCTGCCGGCCAGATTGCGTTTCAGGAGGATCTTGATGACGGAGGCTCCGGCATGTTTCTGTGGACAGGTAGCCGATTCATCACGATCGCCACAGATAGGCGTCCGCCGATCGGTGGTTTCTTCCGTCCGCCCTCGCTCAATGCTGGCGGCGTCGTAGGGTTCCACGCGTTTCTTCGTGAAGGCGGCAACGAGGCGATCTTCAAAGGCAGTGGAGGGCCACTGACAAGGGTCGCCGATTCCCGCGGAGCGTATAGCTCCTTTGATTTCGGTGGTCCCTCTATCAACGATCCTGGCGTCGTGGCTTTCTCGTCGACGCTCGACACCGGTGAGCAGGGAATCTTCGTCGGCCCGGACCCTGTCGCGGATCGCGTTATCCTCGCGGGAGATGCCCTCGGCGGTGCTACGACCACGAATTTCGTCTTCTGCCGGGAAGGGATCAACAATCGGGGTCAGCTTGCTTTCCTCGCCTTCCTGGATGACGGCCGTTCACTCATCGTCCGCGCCACTCCACCAAACTCTGTCCCGGACGCATGAGGTCTCTCTATTCTTAGTTGAGCGGCGGCGGGCGGTCCCGCTACGCCGGCGGCGACACGTGCTTGGACATCTCTAAGCGCTTCCTACATAACCCCGCCGCCGCTGCCGCCGTGGCCGCCGCCGCCCCCGTGGCCGCCGCTGCCGCCGCCGCCGACCACTCGCTTCTTCAACGACACGCTGCCGTTCACCGTCTCCATCTTGAGCTTCCGCCCGCCGCTGCCGAGCGTCGCGCGGAGGTGGTGGGGGTCGAGCTTGCCGGTCACGGTTACCGGGTAGTCGCTGACGGAGATGCGTCCGTTGACCGTCTCGAGGTCCAGCTCGGCGTCGAGCGTTTCGGGTAGCTCGGCGACGAGTGAACCGTTCACGGTCTCGAGCTCGACGTCGCCGTCCGCGGGGAGCGAATCCACGCGCACCGTGATCGACCCGTTCACCGTCTCGGCCTTGAGCGAGCCGGCGACCGTGTTGGCCTTGATCGCCCCGTTCACTGTCTCAACGACGACGTCCGCGGTCGCCCCGTCGATCGTCACGCCGCCGTTCACGCTGCTCGCGCCGACGTGCGACCCGGCGGGCAGCCTGACGACGAAGTCCACCGACACCGGCGTGCGGCGGAAGACCAGCTTCGTCCACCACGACGTCTTGGCCCAGCGATATCTCTCCTCGTCGCATTCCCCGTCCCGCCCCCAGATCGCGCAGATGGTGACGTCGCTGCCGCTGCGTGTGGCGGCGAAGTGCACGGCCTCGGGTCGGCGGCCTTTCCACTTCTTCGTCGCGGTCACCTCGACCGCGCGTCCGAGCGCGGGCTCGATGCGCACCGCCCCGTTCGTGTTGCGGACCCGTACCCAGTTCCCGGCGTCGACTTCCCCGCTCCACCCCCATGTGCGATCGGTGGGCGCATCACCGTGCGCCGAGTCGGCACGCCCCATGACGAAGAGCACGCCCGCGATGGCCACGCAGATGGCGGCGATCAGGTACCGCATCGGCCTCTCCCTGTGAATTGCTGTGCGTACCGTACGGCGAGCGCGGGAGGGAGTTTCAGGGAGGGAGCAGGGAACGGGGAGCGGGGAGCGGGGGCCTCCTCCTCCTAAGATTCCTCTAGCGGGGGGAGCCGCGCTCGACGATACGAATACTGCCGCTGAAGGTCTCGGCGGAGACACGCGCGCCGCCGTTTCCGATCCTGAACTCCAGGCGCCGCGGGCGTCCGGTGGCGTGCACGCCGGGTTCCAAGCGCATCTGGAAGTCGCTATCGACGTCGCCGCTGAAGGTCGCGACGCTCATGTCCGCGCCCGTACCCGACGGGATCGCGAGGAGGATGCTGCCAGAGTGTGAGCCGAGGTCGTAGCGGCCGCTCGAGTCCATCGTCCCGTCAAGATCGATATCGCCGCTCGTGCTCCGCGCCCGCACGAACTTCGCGTGGATGTCGGAGAGCTCGATCTCGCCGCTCACGGAATGCACTTCAACGTCTCCGGTGACGCTGCGCACCTGTACCTCGCCGCTCACCGTGCTCCCGCGAAGATCCCCGGCGACCTGCCGCACGAGGAGATCCCCCGAGACAGTCTCGGCGCTCACGCGCTCGACGGCGTCGATGACCTCGATGTCGCCGCTCGTGCTGTTGGCCTCGACCTCGCCCTTGACGCCGCTCACCGCGAGGTCGCCCGAGATGCTGCGCATGATGACGCGCGTCCCGGTTGGGATAGTGAGCTCGTATCGCGTGTCGCCCAGCCGGCCCCCCCTCCCGCCGCGCGACCGGACGCTCAACTGCAGCCGCGAGCCGGTCGACTCGAAACGAAGGTCGCCGTGTTCGCTGTAGGCGCGCACTCTGGCCTCGTTGCGGTCAGAGCCGGTTACCCGGATCTCTCCGGACGTGAGGGAAAGCTCCACCGCTCCGCCGCGCCCCATCGGGACCACCGTATCGATGCGCGACTCGTAATCGTCGCGGTCCCGTTCGCGTTGCGCGTGCATCTCCGCTGGGAGCGCGGCGGCTAGCGCCGCGCCCGCTACGATCATGACTGCTCGCATCTCTCTGGCTCCAATCATGTACGGGCCGGCAGCATCGCCGCCGTCCGGAGCAGCTCGACCTTCTTGTCGAGCATCTCGTTGATTTGTTGATTGAGGAATCCACTTCCCGGATCACGGGTGAGCGCGGCCCGGCTCTGAGCGATCGCCCGGTCGATCACCCGCAGGTTCTCCTCGATCACCGAGATCGTCGTGGTGTCGAGCTCCGCGCGCCGCTGGGCGACGGCCGCGCGGAGCTGCGCGATCTCACGATCGTGCGTCCCGACCACCGGTGCCTGGCGAGAGCTGGCGAGACGCGTCGGCGCGCCGGGCCCGGCGTCGCTCGATTGCGCCAGCTCGGATTCCTTGCCCGGGTCGGCGCCCGAGTCGGCACTCGTCGCGACCACCGCGTCAGGCGCCTGCCTCTCCGTTGCCAACGCGTCGGCGGGTGCCGGCCCCAGTGAACGATCCTGCTGTGCCTGCGCGTATTGCTCGGCGGCCTGCCGCTCGGCGTGAGTGACGGCGATCCGGTACGTGACCCCTGACGAGGCGACGACGAGCGCGGCTGCCGCCGCGGCGAGCCCCCACCATGGAAGGCGCCCCCGGGCGCGAGGCACTCCACCCGACCCGACCCCCCGTGCCTCTTCCAGCGCGACGACAGGCGCCTGAATCCGATCCTCGATCCCCGCCCATAGATCGCGGGTGGGAGCGAGCGTCGCGAGCGCTGCGGCCTGGCGGCGGATTGCCTCCAGGTCGGCCGCGAGCGCCGCGCATGCCGCACACGAGGCCACGTGAAGCTCGACCGTCGCACGAGCACCCCCGTCGAGCGTCCCCTCGAGGTAGTCCGCGAGCAGCTCGGCGAACTGGTCGCAAGTGATCATATGCATTGTCATCGTGCCAGTGCCTCCCGTAGCAGCAGTCGTGCGCGATGGAGCTGCGCCTTGCTGCCGCCAGCCGTCACGCCGAGCATCTCGGCGATTTCCTCGTGCTTGTATCCTTCAACGTCGTGAAGAACGAAGACCCGTTTTGCCCCGGGCGGCAGTGTCGCAATCGCCGCCTCCAGGTCCAACCGCTCTGCGTGGTGCTCGCGAGCCCGCGCCGGCAACGCCGCCACGCCGTTCCCATCATCGTCGTCCTCCCGGCGCGACCGCTCGCGCCCGGCGGACTTCCTCGCGTTGAGCACCACGTTCACCGCCAGCCGATGGAGCCAGGTCGAGAACGCGCTCTCGCCGCGAAAGAGCGGCAGCTTTTCCCAGGCGCGGACGAACACGTCCTGTGTGAGCTCTTCGGCCCCGGCCCGATCCCCGCACATGCGTACGCAGAGCGAGAAGATGCGGCCGACGTTCGCCCGGTAGAGCGCCTCGAACGCCCGGCGATCGCCCGTGGCAGCACGCGCCACGTCGCCGGCATCTCGTGCCGCAGTCGTCGGTTCCACCGCCAGCGAGGCTGCCAGAAGCTTCCCCCTCCCCGGGTCTCCGTCCTTAGCTGTCGGCATCTCAGATAACCGGAGCGCGGAAAAGGTTTGAACGCGCAGCGAGCTACCTGCGAGCGATCATGCCGCCAGTTCGGCGGCGACACGCTCCAGCAGGGGCGGGAGGTCGGTGATGCGCTCGATCCGATGGTGAGGCGCGGCCTTTTCCAGTGTTTGCCGGTCGAACGGCCCCCAGAGCGCGGCGATGGTCGCGACGCCGGCCGCGTTACCGGCGGCGATGTCGTGCGGAGAGTCGCCGACGAACACGGCCTCGCTCGTCGTGTAGCCGAGCCGCTCGACGGCGATGAGCACCGGCTCCGGGTCCGGCTTGTGACGGGCGCACGTGTCGCATCCCACAATGACGTCCAGGTACTTACTGAGTCCCGTGAAGTCGAGCGCGCGGACCGCGAGCTCCACGATCTTGCTGGTGACGAGCGCCATCGGGTGTCCCCGCTCGAGGAGGAGGGCGAGCGTCTCGCGCGCGCCCTCGAACTCGCGAAGCAGCCGGTCGTGGTGCTCGCGCTGATAGCTACGGTACGCAACGACGAGCGGTTCTACGTCCGCCTCCCGCTCGGCCAGCATCCGCATCTGAGTAACGAGCGGCATCCCGATACCGGCGATCCACGCCTCGTCCGGCGGGACGCGCCCGACAGCGGTGGCAAAGGCGTAGCGAAAGGAGCTTAGCAGAAGCTCGATCGAGTCGATGAGGGTACCGTCGAGGTCGAACAGGACGGCGAGCGGGCGTGCGCCGGGTGGCATGACGGCCAAGCTAACGTCCGAGTGGTGACGAGGCCAACGACGGCCCGCAAATCCGTAGATTACGAAGATCGCACGGATTCTAGCCATCCAACTCGAGGAGCAGCACCGCCGCGATGTCGGCCGCCGTGGGCGCGGCGCGGCGAGGGCGAGTCACCGGTCGATGTACCTCTCCGAAAGCGTTGACAGCTCGCAACCATGCCTCGTCCGGCATCGCGGCCACCGCGAGCTCGGCCAACACACGCTCCGCGCCCACCCCGTATGTGGTGGCGGCTACGAGCCGCGCCTCGGCCGCGAGTGCCGAGAGGAGCGGGCGGCGGTGAAGTGGCGCGCGAGCGGTGATCGCGGCGATGCGCCGCAACGCGCGGCGCCGTAGGTTGGACCCCAGCGCCAGGGGGATCCCCGCGTCGTCCGCCGCGCGCTCGTGATCGAGCCAACGTGAAACCAGGTCGATCGTTCCCGCGGCGCGGTCGTCGTTCTCGCCTGCGTCGCCTCCGGCAGCGCCTCGCACGGCCTCCAGGACCGTCGCGGGCTCACGACTCACATCATCTCCGACCACCGCGAGCAGCCGGAAGCAACCGCCGTCGCGCACGACGACGAGAGCGCCAACGCCCGCTCCCATCGGCGCGCGAACGGCTGCGACCGCGATTCGGCCCGCCGGTAGTGGATCCCTGCCGGTCGCAGGCGCCCCGTCGGCCGACGGCGTTTGCTCCACCCACGCCTCGAGCTCTGCTCGGATCAATTCTTCCGCGCGAACGGGACTGGTTGGTTCGCCGTCAGGAGGACGTGCGAGCGACGGGAGGATAGCCCCCGCGATTCCTATGGATCGTGAGGCGGCTCGCAACTTCTCGTGCAGTCGGCGCTCGAGCTCCAGCACGGCCTCCGCGCTCGCCGGCGGCGCCAGCGCGTAAACGGCGACCTGCTGGTGCCGCGCGCCGAGCCGGCGCGAGCGGCCCACGCGCTGCTCGATGCGGGCAACGGTCCACGGGAGGTCGAGGTGCACCACGACAGACGCGTCGCGCAAATCCACCCCCTCGCTCAGCAGATCCGTAGTGAGTAGCAAGTCGATCCGATCCGCCTCGCGCGGCTCCGCCGCCCCGGCCGCCGACGGCGCGAAGCGGCGCAGCGTCTCCAGCCGCGAAAGCGGCCCACTGGCGACGCGCGCTCCGCGCCCGCTGAGCGTCGCGATTCCCGGGTCGTGGCGGAGAAGCCGGAACAGCGCGTCGGCCGTGTCGCCATACTGGGTGAATGCGACCATACGCTCTCCGGCATGCAGCGCACGCAGCTCGCGCAGCCGCGCCGCTCGTTCGAGGTCCACGTTTGGCTGGCGCTCGACCCAATCGAGCAGGACGCGTACGGCGCGCTCGTGCGCACGAACTACGGCCAAGAGTGCGTCCGCGTTCGGCTCGGCCGGCGCCAGCAGCTCGGGAAAGGCGAGCTGCACCGCGTTGTCGGCGCAGCACCAGGCCGACAGCTCCGCGCGCGCCGGATACCGGCCTTGCTCGAGCGCCGACCCGAGCGCCGCTGCGCGCGCCAGGCGGCGGCTGAGCGCGCCGGTGAGGGCGCCGCGACTGGAAGCCCACTGCCTGACGAGCGACCAGGTGAGGAGGACACCGCCGTCGCCGCCGTCGCGCGGGGGAAGAGGCGGCGGAAGGAGGAGCAGGCGGCGCATTGTCTCCTCATCATCGGCAACACGAAGCGACTGCGGCAAGGCTGCGCGTGGGAGGACCGGCGGGCGCCGCACATCGCGGTGCTCGCGGCGGACTACGCATCGCGCGAGCTCGGTGTCGTCGATCAACCAGGCCCGCTCCCCAAGGAAGAGGGCGAGGAGGGCGGCGAGGTCGCCGCGTCGGTTGTGAACCGGTGTTGCCGTGACGAGCAGCACTCGGGCCCGAGCGGCTAACGCGGACAAGCGCCGGTAGCGATTGGTCGCGGGTGTGCGGGCGTGATGCGCCTCGTCGAGGACGAGGAAGTCGTGGCCGGTTCTCGCGGCGTCCCCGCGGCTGAGCGCCTCGTATGTGACAATCGGCGCTGCTATCTCAGCGGCGTGGAGCGCCTCCTGCCACATAGGGCGGAGCGCGGCCGGCGCGACGACGAGCGGGTTGCTAGCCTCGCGGGCGAGTGCGAGCGCGACGTACGTCTTGCCGAGTCCCACTTCGTCGGCGAGAAGCGCCCCGCCGTGATCGGCGATGACGCATCTCAGCCGGGTCACCGCCTCGCGTTGATGTGGGAGTAGCGTGATCGAGCCGAGCTCGGCCGCGCCGCCCGTCGCGCCGAGCAG
>JALZIF010000175.1 GCA_030860435.1 Gemmatimonadota bacterium
TGAGCAGCCCAGGAGTGGAGGACGGAGAAGATGCACGTCGCGAGGCCGCTGGCGACCATGTGGAAAGGGGAGTAGGACGTCTCCGCTGTCTCCGCCTCGACCGTCAGCGGGCCGGCCCCATCCTCGAGCCGGACGCGCTCCTCCGACAGCAGCGTGATCTTCACGACGGGTTTCCTCGCGGGTTCTGACTCGTGAAACGTAGCCCGCGCCACGCGACTCGTGCGATGCGGGCGCGGAGCATGCACGAAGCAAGCCCGGTGCCCGGGCGCCGACCGGCCCTCAACGGAGACGACCGACGCTGACATGCTGCTACCGGACTTTCTGAACCGCACGTTTTACGGCAACAGCCTGTACACGTGGGGCACGGCGTTCGCCCTCTTCCTCGTCGTAGCCGGAACGATCGCTCTGGTGCGCGCGATTGTCGTTCGCCGCCTCGCCCACCTCGCCAAGCGCACCCGCACCAAAGCGGACGACGTCGCCGTCCATCTGCTCGGCCGCACGACCTTTTTCGTCTTCATCGCGGCGGCGCTCATCGTCGCGTTGAAGACGCTGACGCTCACCGACGGCGCGCGAGGCCTAGCGCGGCAAGGCGCGGCGTTGGCGATCATCGTTCAGTTCGCGCTCTGGGCGGGCGGCGCGGTCAGCTTCTGGCTCGACCGCTATGCCGCCGAGCGCACCACGGACGCGGCCAGCGTTACGACGACGCGCGCCGTCGGCTTCGCCGCGCGGCTGCTGATCTGGACGTTCGCGTTTCTCCTCGCTCTGGAGAACCTCGACGTCGACGTCTCGACGCTTATTGCGGGGCTCGGGATCACCGGCATCGCGGTCGCGCTCGCTGTCCAGAACATCCTCGGCGATCTCCTCGGCGCTCTCTCGATCGTGGTCGACAAACCGTTCGTGGTCGGCGACTTCATCGTCGTCGATGAGTACATGGGGACCGTCGAACACATCGGACTCAAGACGACGCGGCTGCGGAGCTTGTCCGGTGAGCAGATCATCGTCTAACGGGGACTTGCTCAAGTCCCGCATCCGAAACTTCCAGCGTCTGTACGAGCGCCGCGTCGAGTTCTTCACCAGCGTCTCCTACGACGCTCGCACTTCGAGGGCTACGCGGACTCTGGGCTCGAGTTTGAAACAGTGTATTTCGTCCTGTCCGCTGACTACACCGTCTACATGGACATTCAACAGGAGATTAACCTGGCGCTGCTCCGGCGGTTTCGCGAGGAAGGGATCGAGTTCGCCTTGCCAACGCGCGCGCTGATCGTGAAGCAGCAGGAGGCGGGTGCCGGGGACCACGATGTCGGGTTCGGCCAACGCTCGAACCTCCTCCCGTAGCTTCCAGTCGGACTGAGCGGTCAGTTAGTCCGTCCGTTCCTGCCGGTCCCACTCTTGCGGCCCCTAACCCGACGGTCGAGTTTTCACGTAACCGTTAGGCGTCTCCCGCCGGAGGTCGCGCGCGATGCAGCACCGGATCCGGACCCGTGACGTTGAATTGCCCTCTGGAACGCTCGCGATGCGAGGCATTCTCCAAGTGCCCGACGGTTCGGCGGGTGTCGTACTCTTCGCGCATGGCAGCGGAAGCGGCCGGCTGAGCCCGCGGAACGGCTACGTCGCCCGCGTGCTCCAAGAGAACGGGTTGGCGACGCTCCTCATGGACCTCCTCACCGTTGAGGAAGAGCGTGCGGACGCACGCACCGGTCACCTCAGGTTCGACATCGACCTCCTCGCCGGCCGCCTCCTGGACGCGACTGCCTGGGTCGCGGAGGAACCGGAGCTCGCCCGGCTTCCCGTCTCGTACTTCGGAGCTAGCACGGGAGCGGCGGCCGCGCTCCAGGCCGCGGCACGCCGCCGCGGGGACATCCGCGCCGTCGTCTCTCGCGGCGGTCGCCCCGATCTCGCGAACGCTTGGCTGCCACAGGTCGAGGCGCCGACGCTGCTGATCGTCGGCGGGGACGACCTGCCGGTCATCCCGCTCAACCGTCAGGCGTATGCGGCGCTCCGGTGCGAGCGGGAGCTCGCAATCGTTCCCGGTGCCTCGCACCTGTTCGAGGAACCCGGTTCGCTCGAGGAGGTCGCGGGCCTCGCCGCGGAGTGGATCGCACGCCACACCGCCGTACTCACTAACAGGTCGTCCCCATGATCTATCGCGACCGCGCCGACGCCGGGCACCAACTTACCGGCCTACTGTGCGAGCAGCTACCCACGCTCCGCGACGAGGACCCGGTCGTCCTCGCCACCTTCCCGAATGGCGTTCCTGTTGGTCGTGCCCTCGCCGACTCGCTGGGCGCCCCACTCGATGTGCTCGTCGCCCGCCGCCTCGGTGCGCCGGGCTCCTCGGACGTGGGGATCGGGGCCGTGGCGTCCGGCGGGGCCCGCGTGCTCGACGCGATGACCATCCGCATGCTTGGGGTGCCGGACGAGTACATCGAGCTCGTGAGCCGGGCCGAGGCGGCTGAGGCCGAGCGGCAGATGCACCGGGTGCGCGCGCGACATGTCGCGATTCCGCTTCGTGGCCGCGTGGTGGTGCTGACTGATGACGGCAGTGCCACGAGATGGCACGCCCAGGCGGCAATCGCCGCGGTTCGCGAACAGGGGGCGGACCGGCTCATCGTGGCCGTTCCGCTCGCCGCATCGGACGTGCGCGACCTACTCGCGCGTGAGGCGGACGCCATCGTGTGCGGTGCGGTTCCGGAGCGGTCCTGCGACGTGGGAGCGCACTACGCCGACTCCACGACGCCGTCGGCCGAGAGTGTGCGCCGGTTGCTCGCGGGCGATCGGGTGTCCCGCCGGCCGACCTCGCGGCCCGCGCGCTCGGCGGTCAAAAAACTGGGCCCAGGTCCGCCCGGGACTGATGTGATCCCGAGCCTCGCGGTCCCCGTGCCTTCCCCGCTCCCCTCCTCGCGCCCGACGCCGCCGTAAAGGCATGCGGTAGCGCGTTCCACGGCGGAACCTCGACAGGATGGACAGGATGGACGGGATGTGGTGCGTCCCCCACATCCTGCAAATCCCGTTGATCCTGTCCGTGCCGTTTTGTCGCGGTCGACGATCGCGCTGCCGATCCGGCGGCGGCTAACGCGTCAGAGTGACGCCGCCGCGGGCTGCTGCTGCGTCAGGCAGTGCAGCGTGCCGAGCCCCCAGACCAAGTCGACGGCGTGGACGCCCACCACCTCGCGATCCGGAAAGAGCCTCGTCAACGTGTTGAGCGCGACACGATCGTTCACATCGTTGAAGGTGGGGACGATCACCACACCGTTCGCGATGTAGAAATTCGCATAGCTCGCGGGCAGTCGTTCCCCGCTCATGATGACCGGCCGGGGAAAGGGAAGCTTGATTATGCGCAGTCCGCTCGGGAAACGCCGGGCGGCGAAGCGAAGTCGGCGCAAGTTGTCCACCGACCGCTCGTGGTTGTCGTCCGCCGGATCAGCCTCGTACGCCAGCACGACGGTGCGAGAATCGGTAAATCGCGCGACGTCGTCGATGTGCCCGTGCGTGTCATCGCCAACGCACCCTTCGCCGAGCCAGACGGTGCGATTGATCCCGAGATACTCGGCAAAAGCGCGCTCGTACTCGTCGCGATCGAGCCCCGGATTGCGCACCTGGGCGTCCGACAGGAGCCACTCCTCGGTCACGAGCATCGTCCCCGCGCCGTCCGTCTCGATCCCACCCCCCTCGAGCACCAGTCGGCCACAACCATCGGGACGCATCGCCTCGGTGAACGGTAGCCGGGTGAAGCTCGCCACCTTCCTCGCGATGAGCTCGTCGTTCGCGAAGTTCTCGTATTTCGCCCACGCGTTGAAGTGCCACCCTATCAACTCGATGCTACCGTCGTGCCGCATAACGCCGGTCGGTCCCGAGTCACGCAGCCATACCCGGTCGCTCGGCACCAGGTGGAAGCGGCAGCGTGTGAGGTCCACGTGGTGGGCGCGGCACGCGGCGATGGCGTCCTCGCGCACCTGCTCGGTGTGGCAAAGGACCTCCACTCGCTCGTGACGGTGCAGCGTCCGCACGATCTCCGCATACACCCACGGGATCGGCTCGAACTTGTCGGGCCAGTCGGGTCGGTGGTGCGGCCATCCGATCCACGTCGCGTCGTGTAGCTCCCATTCCGCGGGCCAGCGGCGGCGTGGAGTGCCTAACGCCACTGCCGCCGCGGCGGGGAGCTCTTCTGGGATGGCTTCGACCGCCGTTGGCGTGATCGTCACCCCAGGTACCGGCTCAGAATGGGCCCATACGCGTCGATACGGCGGTCGCGAAGGAAGGGCCAGTTGCGGCGCGTGTACTCGATTAGCGCGGGCTCGCAGGTGGCCGTGAGAACGTCCGGCGCCGTTCCTGTCTCGGCAATGAGGCGGCCGAACGGGTCGCTCACGAAGGAGTGGCCGAAGAACTCTATCCCGTCCGTGCCCGGCTCGGCCTCGAAGCCGACGCGGTTCGCCGCGGCGACGTAAACGCCGTTCGCGATCGCGTGGCCACGTTGGATGGTGCGCCACGCATCCGCCTGTGCCCTCCCCCACTCATCCTTCTCCTTCGGGTGCCAGCCGATCGCGGTCGGGTAGAACAGTACCTGCGCTCCCATCAGCGCGGTGATACGCGCCGCTTCGGGATACCACTGGTCCCAGCAAATGAGCACTCCGATCCGGGCGAAGCGCGTGTCGAAAACGCGGAAGCCGGCCTGCTGTCGCGGCGTCTCGCCGTGGTGGTAGATCTCATCGGGCGTTCCGCGCCCCCGTTCTGGCGCGCCCGCTTCGCCCGGCGCGAAGTAGTACTTCTCGTGGTACAGCGGGTCGTCGGGGATGTGCATCTTCCGGTAGGTCCCGAGCAACGACCCGTCGGCGTCGACGACGGCGGTGGAGTTGTGGTAGACGCCGGGTCCGCGCCGCTCGAAGATCGGCACAATGATCGCGACGCCGAGGTCCGCCGCAATGCGCTGCATTCCCGCGACCGTGGGGCCCGGGATCGGCTCGGCGAGGTTGAAGCGCTCGGCGTCGGTCACCTTGCAGAAGTACGGCGCGTCGAACAGCTCCTGTAGGCAGATGATCTGCGCGCCGCGTTCCGCCGCCTCGAAGATCGCCTCCTCGGTGTCGCGGATCGTCTCGGCCTTGTTCGCGCCGACGGCCTGCTGGATCAGCCCGATCGTGAACGGCTCGTTGTGCTTGGGACTCATCGTGCGATGCCCGGTGCGGATGTTCGGAGCGAATGCCCGGCGAGTGCGCGACGAAAGGGCGGCGGCATCGTGTGGAAGGTAACGGCTGCAAACAGCGCTCAGAAGCGGGCCGCTAGTACACGTTCGGTTCCCGCGAGAGTCGGGCGCGAGGTCAATCGCGGCGGAGGGCGATCACCACGTCCATCACGTTCGTTCCAGTGGGGCCGGTGCGCAGCAGCGCGCCGGCCGCGTCGAGCGCCCGGTATGCGTCGTGCGCGGCGAGGTCGCGCTCGGGGTCCCGCCCGGCACAGCGGATCGCGTCCCACGTCTCGCCGTCCACAACGGCGCCTGCGGCGTCGGTGGGGCCGTCGCGCCCGTCCGTTCCGGCGGCGAGCACGGTGATGGAGCGCCCCGCCCCGGTGGTGCGGAGCTCACGCGCGGCGGCCAGCGCGAGCTCCTGCGACCGGCCGCCGAGCATTCCCGCCGGAATGTCGCCGAGCGCGACGACAGTCTCACCGCCAGCGATAAGACAGCGCTCCGCCGCTCCCCGTGCAAGCGGCGTTACCGTCACCACCGGCATGGCGAGGATGTCACGAACGATACGCCGTCCCGCCGCCGCGGCTTCGCCACTGAGCGCCCCCCCCGCCGCATGCAACGAAATACCGCGCGCCAATGCCTCACGAGCGATCGCGTCGAGGGCGAGAGCGTTGTTGGCGATGATGCGCGTCTCGACGCCGCGGAAGGCTCTGTCGCCGGCCTTCCGTGTCTCGAGCTGCGGGTCGTGCTCGGCGCGATCGAGCGCCGTGCGGATTGCCGACGGCACTCGGTCGAGCAGCGATGCGCGCTCGAGCAGACGCCGGACGTCGGCCACGGTAGCCGGGTCCGGGGTGCACGGACCGGAGCCTATTGCGGCGAGGTCGTCGCCGGCTACATCGGAGATGGCGAACACCCGCAACCTCGCCGGCGCGAGCGCCACGGCGAGACGGCCGCCACCCCAACGGGAGAAGCGCTTGCGGACCGTGTTCATTGCCGCGATGTCCAGCCCCGAGCGGAGGAGGAGCGCGAAGAGGGCGGTGAGCTCGGATTCGCTTACTCCCGCGATGGGAGCGGCGGCGAGGCTCGTCGCGCCGCCGGAGAGAAGAACCCATGCTTCGTCGCCGGAGCGGACGCGCGCCGCTGTGCGGCCAATTAGCGCCGCTGCCGCAAACGACCCCGCTCCCGGCTCCGGGTGATCGCCCTGCGCCACGACGATCATCGCGTGCGGCGCCTCACCTGGCTCGGGAGCGACGACCACTCCGCCTGACGGCTCGGCGCCGTGGCGGCGGAGCACGGCGACCGCGGACGCGGCCATCGGTACGGCGGCTTTACCGAGCGCGAAGAGCCACGGCCGGTCGCTCGACGCGATCGCTAGCCCGGCAAGCGCCCGCTCGAGCGCGGCCCCGGGAGCGACGGCGGCGAGGCCGGCCCGGTACAGCTCGAGCAGCCGGTGGAGCGGCGTCTCGCCGGCGGGACCCGCCGGACCGCGTCGCCTGACGGGTGCCGTTACCTGGCCCCTATCACGAACCCGCGCCGCGCGCGGCCGATGCTTTCTCGACCGCCGTCCCGAGCTCCGTGTACGCGTCCTGCGATAGCGCGTTGAACGGTCGCGCGATGTAGCTCACCTTCCCGTCCGGGGCGATCACGAAGAGGGAGCGATTGTCCGTCTTGCGGGCGGCGTCGTACGCTCCGTAAAGGGCACCAACGGTGCCGCTCATGTCGCTCGCGAACAGGGCAGGGAAGTCCTGGTCGCGCGCCCAGCTTGCGAGCGCGGTGTCCGGATCGACGCTGATGGCGATGACGGCGACGTGCTTTCCACCGTTGAAGATCGTGGCGTACTGATCACGGTACGCCTCCATCTGGATCGTTCAGCCCTTGGTTCTCGCCTTGAAGAAGAACGCGAGCACGACCGTCTTCCCCCGCAGAGCCGACAGCGAGACCGAATCTTTGAGCAGGCCATAGCGGGTCGCTGCCGGAAGCGAAAAGTCGGGCGCCGCGTCACCGACGGCCGGCCCGCCGACGGGCGCTTGCGCCTGGGCGTCGGACGCTAGCGAAGTCGCGAGCGTCAGCGTGCCGGCGAGCCCGACGGCACACAGCCAGCGTTGACGAAAGTGCATGGTTGTCTCCGGATCGAGTGGTGCTTCGAGTGAAGGTATGATAGGGCGCGGAAGGCGGCAACGTGTCGCGAGTGACGCTCATCACGAGGTCCTCCGAAGTGGACAACGCGGTGTCGGGCGCGGGGACGGCGGAGGAAGTTGATCGCCGATCTGCGGGGTCTACGCCTGGCACCGTCGGTGCCCTCTCCGCAGTGGTTGGAGCCGCGCCGTGCGAGGCGATGCGGGACACCCGGAGGTAACAATGCGTAAGCTCAACAAGGTTCTACTTCTCGTTCCGGCAGTGGCGATCGTGGCGGCGTGCGTTCGCGAAGCGCCGCGATCGAGCGCGGACGACGCGCTGAGTCGCGACCTCGCGATCGCCGCGACGCCGCAGCCTTACGGTCAGCAATGGATCTCGCCCCAGGAGTTGGGCTATGCGCAGGGCCAGTATGCGCAGCCCTACGGGCAGCCATACGGCTACGCGCCGCCGGGCTATTATCCGCCAGCGCCGGCCCCCGTTGTCTACCGCTATCCGGCGCCCGCCCCCGCGCCGCGCGCGACCAGCTCCTCGGGGCAGATCTATCGTGCCCCGGCGCCGGCGCCGACGATCAAGCGCAATACCAAGCGTGACGCGATGATCGGCGCGACGGCGGGGGCCGTCGCGGGTGCCGCGATCGGCCGCGACGTTAAGGGAGCGGTCATCGGCGCCGCTGCCGGCGGATTGCTCGGCGCGGTGGTCGGCCACACGATCGACGTCGAACGCAGTCCGTAACAGGCGCGGTAATACGAATGTGGGAGACGAGAGACGATTCTAGCGAGTCGTCTCTCGTCTTTCGTTCTATTGATGCGTCTGCCCGGCGGAACGGGGGCCGGCGGGGGTGCAGCCAGGGCTTTGATACAGTCGGAACGGCGGATGTCGTACACTCCCGCCTTCCTCCCCCCCTCTTCCCCGAATGGCACGGCGCCTGCTCGCTCTACCCGTGTCTCACGACTAGGAGCGAAGATGCCGAAGCACGACGAGCGCGATCGGGAGAAGGACCGCGAGCGCGAGGCCCACGAACGCGCGAAAGATGCGACCACGGAGCCGAACCCTCCGCGGACGACGACGGGGAAGGTAACAGCGCCGAAGTTCGGCTCGGCGGTCAGCGGCGGCGGTGACGTGGAGCCTGGGCTGAAGAAGAGTTGAGGGTTGAGCGGTCGCTAGGCTTAGGGGGGGGCAGCGCGTACCGAGCGCCGGGTTCACCCCTCCCCAGAGTAATTCGGACGGACTCGTGGCGCGGCCGGGGCGGTCGTCGCCGGTGGACGGGGCGGCGAACTCCCGCTTGACAGCGCTTGCTGGTGCGCCGATCGTAGGTCGTCGCCCCTAACCCGCCCCCTCCTACCTCGCATGCGCACGACTGCCCACACGAAGTGGGCCGTGGCGTCCTCCGCTGGGTTCGCCCTACCTTCCCGTATCCCGACGATCCCTCCATGCTCCTTCGCCGTCAGAGTTCCATCCTTTGTGCCCTCGCGGCGTCGTCGGTCGTCGCGGCTTGCTCGAACGACGGCACGAACCCACAACCGAAAACGCCAGCGGACATCCGACTGGTCAGCGGAAACGGTCAGGCGGGAACGGTGGGTCAGGCTCTCGCGGCGCCGCTCATCGTCAGGGTGACGGCCTCCGACGGAAGTGGCCTGGCTGATGCCACGGTCGAATGGACGGTCGAGGCGGGCGGGGGGAACATCTCCCGGCAGTCTGCGTCAACCGATGACGATGGCGAAGCATCGGTTACGTGGACCGTCGGCGAGGCCGCCGGGACGAACAACAATACGGTGACGGCGACCGTCGAGGGGCTCAGCGGCCCGAAGGTAACTTTCCGCGCGAGCGCCGCCGCCGGCGCCGCTGCTGGGATCGCCGTGCGGGACGGCGATGGACAGACCGCGCCGGCCAGCTCGATCCTCCCGGTTCACCATTCGGTTCGGGTAACCGACCAGTTTGACAATTCCATCAGCGGCGTCACGGTGAGCTGGTCGGCGGCGTCAGGCGGTGGCTCCGTTTCTGCGGCGACCTCGGTCAGTGACGGGGCCGGCATCGCGACCATCGAGCGGACCCTCGGGCCAGGGTCCGGCCCGCAAACCACGACCGCCACGGTGGCGGGTCTCACCGGGTCGCCGGTGACCTTCGTGGCGGCCGCCATTGTAAGCGCGCGCGTCATGGGGGCGGTCACCGTCGCGAGCGGAATCCTCGTGGCGGCCCACGTGCGCGCGGGTCCCGGTGTGGGACGCGACAACGCGCCCGTCCGCCGGTCGCTGGCGCACAAGGGTGGCCGCGACGGGGGCGGCATGACACCTGGCCTGGCGCCGGCTGTCGCGCCGGCCTCCCGGCCTCCCGCCCTACAGCGGAACACGGCCGATGATCTGATCGTCACCTTCCGGTCCGCGGCGTTGGCGGCGCCTCCGACGGGCACCGCCGCGATGAGCCAAGCCTCGACGGCCACCGCCGTCGGCGCCGCGATCCGCTCGCGGCTCTCGGCGGGCGTTCTCTCGGGCGCTGCGACCTTGGCGGGTGTCTCGCCGGCGCTCCTCGCGGCGCGCGTCAAAGTCGCCGATCTCGCTCGCATCGGTGAAGTGGAGGCGGAGCTGAGGCGGAATCCAGCGATCGCCAGCGTGGAGCGAAACGGGATCGCGTACTCGCACGAGATACATGCGCCTCCGACCGCCCTCGTTGGTGTCGCGGCGTCGCTGCTCGAGCCGTACCAGGCGTGGCACTACGCCATGATCGACCTCCCTGCGGCGTGGGAGTTGACCAGGGGAAGTACCAGCGTCCTAGTGGCGGTGGTGGATGACGGGATTCGCTTCGACCACCCGGGCATCTCAGTGAACCTCACGGGTGACGGGTACGACTTCGTCTCCGATGTCCAGATGCCGCTCTGCAGCGGCGCTACGATCTCCAACGCCGGTGACGGCGGCGGCTACGATCCGGATCCCACCGTTCCCGCCAGGTATAACATCGACCCGGCGCACGGGTGCGCCGTGGTCACGCGATACAGCGGCCATGGACTCCATGTCGCGGGTACCATCGGGGCGACCGACCACGACGCAATCCGCGGCGCGGGTGTAAGCCCCACCGTGCGCATCCGGCCCGTTCGGGTGCTGGGCGTCACGGGAAACGGCTCGTACTACGACATCGCTCAGGGGATTCTCTACGCCGCTGGCCTTCCGGCGGACAATGGGATCGGTGGCTTCGTCCAGGCGCCCAGTGGCGCGCGAATCATCAATCTCAGCCTTGGCGGGGCGACGCCATCGACCATTCTCGAGAGCTCGATGACCGCCGCGAGCAACGCCGGGGCCCTGATCGTCGTGTCGGCGGGGAATACCGGCACATCGGCTCCGTCGTACCCGGCGGCCTATTCGACGGCGCTCTCTGTGTCGGCCGTCGGCCCTGACCGGTTGCTTTCCACTTACTCCAGCTTTGGCCCGAACGTCGCGATCGGGGCGCCCGGTGGCGATTTCGACGATGGCGACGGCACCTTCGGCGTGTGGTCGACGATCTGGGACTTTCAGGATCACGTGCCGCTGATCGGCGGTTTCGAGGGCACGTCCATGGCCGCGCCTCACGTCGCCGGCGTCGCGGCGCTCCTTCTCGCACGCACACCCTCGCTCACAGCGGCACAGCTCCGGACGCGCCTCACCAGCTTCGCGGTCGACGCGGGACAACCCGGACCAGACCAGTCGTACGGAGCCGGAATCCTGAATGCACGGAACAGCCTCACCCAGAGCTTCGAGCCCGCTCGAGCCAGCTTCGTGCGGTTGTACAACGCGACAACCGGAGAGTTGGTCCAGCGGACCGGGGCGCAGGTGGATGGGTCGTTCGCGTTCCCCGGCCTCCAGGATGGGAGCTATCACGTCTACGCGGGCCAGGACGCGGATGGAGATGGGGTCATCGGGTTGCCCGGCCGGCGATGGGGGGCGTTTGGCGGAGTGGGGGGTCCGACGGCGATAACGGTTCAGGGTGAGGGTGATTACCCGGCGTCGTTCTCGATCGCGCTCCCGGGCGAGCGGGAACCAAATAACACGACGGCCGAGTCAGCGCCGCTGTACCCTGGAGGTTATCTCATGGCGACGCTTCCCGACGCGGACGTCGACATGGCACGAGTCGCCATCCATCAGCCCGGGCAGTACACGTTCGAGACGTCAGGCTGGCGAGGCGCCTGCGGCTTCGCAATCGAGGTAGACACGGTTCTGGACCTGCTCGACGCGAGCGGCGGCGTCATCGCCTCGAACGATGACATCGACACGCCTGGTGAGAACTACTGCTCGCGCATAACGACGACGCTCACGCCTGGCACCTACTACCTCCAGGTGCGGGGCTACCCGGGGTCGCCGGTGGGGGGGCGGTACCGCCTGGAGGCTCGCGCTGGACCATGAGCAAAGGCACCGTCCTCATGCTGGTCGGTCCGGAATACGAGGACCTCGAAGTCTGGTACCCGAAGCTTCGCCTCGAGGAGGCGGGATACGCGACGCCGCTCGCCGGGATCGGGGAGTCGTCGTACCGCGGAAAGCACGGCTACCCCTGCCCGGTGGACGGGCACGTGCGCGACTTCGACTCGAGCTCGCTCGCCGGTGTGCTCTGCCCGGGTGGGTGGGCCCCGGACAAGCTCCGGCGTGACCCCACAGTGCTCCAGCTCGTGCGCGATGTGCACGACGCCGGGAAAATGGTCGCGACCATCTGCCACGGGCCTTGGATCCTCATCTCCGCGGGGATCGTCCGCGGCCGCCGGCTCACCTCGACGGTGGGAATCCGCGACGACGTCGTGAACGCCGGTGCGACGTGGGTGGACGAGCCTACGGTGATCGATGGCAACATCGTCAGTGCGCGCGTCCCGAAGGATCTCCCGGCCTTCGGAGTGGCGATGGTGGAGGTGCTGGGGCGGCAGACGGGGAAGAGGGAAGAGGTAAGAGGGATGAGGGAAGCAGTAAGCAGTAAGCAGTAAGCAGTAAGCAGTAACCTGCAGCCCCCTTCCCCCTTCCCACTTCGCTCTTCCCTCTTCCCCTACCTCGTCCCCGGCGTCACGACTCGTAGCGCCTTCGGCACGCACGTCACCGTCAACTCGGCGGATGAGGCGCGGTTGTACTCGCCGTCGATCTCGTAGGGGGGTGGAGCCGGGAAGTGGAGGTGGAAGCGGTCGGACTGCTCGATCACGACCTCTGGCTGCGCCGTGTGCGTCCCGCGGATCACCTTCGCGAAGAGGCGCATGCGGCGGAGGGGCGAGGTGTCGTGGAAGGACACCGCGTCGAGCTGTCCGTCGGTGAGGCTCGCCTGAGGGGCGAGGAAGAACGTACCCCCGAAGTAGCGCGCGTTGGCGATGATCAGCATCAGGTGATGCGCCTGACGAGTCGCCGCGCCGGTGCGAATCCCGATCCTGACGCCGCGGTAGAAGAGGAGCTGGCGGAGCGCGGAGTAGTTGTAGAGCGCCGGCCCCGTCAGCCACCCGATGTTCCGGATGTCCTCGAGCACCGCCATGTCGAAGCCGAACCCGGTGACGTTGAGGAAGTACTTGCCTTCGATCTTCCCGACGTCCACGGGGACGTCCGGCCCTTCCACCGCGAGCTTGGCCGTCGCCGCGATGTCGCGCGCCGGGGCGCCGACGGTCTTGTAGTAGTCGTTTCCCGTACCGGCGGCGACGAGCCCAAGCCGCACGCTCGACCCGGCTCCCGATTCGAGGATGGCGTTGGCGACGTTGCTCACGGTGCCATCCCCGCCGCACGCGACAACGGTCGTCGCGCCCTCGCCGATCGCGCGCCGGGTGAGCTCCTTCTCCTCGTGCTCGGTAACGGTGGTGCGTATGTCCGTCACACCGACCGCGGCGAACGCCGACCTGATCTCGGGCAATCGCTTCGCCCCCCGCCCCCTGCCCGAGGCGGGGTTAACGATCACAGTGACTTTGCTGGGCATAGCCAACCGCCAGGAGCCGACGCCGCCCCTCCTCTCTCCCCGCTACCGCTTCGCGTATGCGGCGAGCTGTTGCAACGGCTGGAAGGTCTGAACGCCGTTCTTCATCCACATCTCGCGGAACGGCGTCGTGGTGACGTCCCACTGGTCGAGAAGCTCGGTCATGCCGCGGGAGTGGATCGTGATCCCGCCACGTTCCTCCTCGTTCTCGCTGAACTGCCCCTGCATGATGATCGTGGATGTGTAGAAGCCATCGTCGTCATGCATGAACGACTGATAGCGATGCTCCACCGGGGACCACTCGTGCTCGGTCACGATCATCTCCACCATTGGCGCGCCCCGGTCGGTGGCGCGGATGGTCATGTGCCCGTCGCCGCGGTGCCAGTCGAGGTTGATGTTCCGCATGTAGTGCGGCAGACGCCACCGCTCGATCGCGTGCTCGCGTGACTCCGTGGTCGTCGTCCCGAGCTTGAACGGGTAGAACGCCGTGCGTGGCATCGGCTGCCCGGCCTGGATGAGCGGCGACACGAGGATGGAGAGAATCAGCTCGCCGTAGGCGCCCACCATGCTGTCGGTGAAGTCGAACGCCATCACGGACAGGACGGCGCTCCCGTGATGCGGCTCGATCGGTTGGAGATCGCCGGGTAGCAGGGCGCGGGCATTGTCCGTGGGGAGCTCGAAGAACGCACCGATCGCGTCCTTGAAATGGTACTGCACGAAGCCGTTCTTGTCGCTGGCGTTCATAGTATGCCCTCTTCGCGAAGGATGCGGACGAGGATCGACGTTCCCTCGTCGAGTTGGTCATGCGTGTGCGATGCGGAGACGGAGATGCGGAAGCGCGATCGGTGCTTGGCTACCGCGGGATAAAGAATCGGCTGGAGGTAGAGCCCCGCCTGCTGGAGGCGGTGAGCGATGTGCATGATCCGGCGGTCGTTGCGGACCATCACCGGGATTACCTGCGAGGTGGACTCGCCCACATCCACGCCGTACTCGCCGAGCTTTCCCCGCATGTACGCCACGTTGTCCCAAAGTCGCGTGCGGAGTTGCGGCTCGGCCTGCGCGATGCGCAGCGACTCGCGGACGCCGGCAGCGACCACGGGCGAGAGCGCGCAGGAAAAGAAGCGCGAGCGCGCGAATCCCTCGAGGTACTTGTACAGTCCCTTGGAGCCAGCGACGTACCCGCCCTGCCCGCCGAGCGCCTTGGAGAACGTGCCGACGTGGATGTCGATCTCGTCCTCGAGCCCGAAGTGGTCCGCGACGCCACGGCCATTCTCGCCGTAGACGAACGCCGAGTGTGCTTCATCGATCATGATGCGCGCGTTGTGCTTCTTGGCGATCTCTACGATCTCCGGGAGGCGCACGACGTCGCCGTCCATCGAATACACGCCCTCGACGACGACGAGCTTCTTACCTGTCGCCTGCTTGAGCTTCTTCGCGAGGTCGTCGGGCCGGTTGTGGCGGAAGAAGCGGACGTTCGCTTTGGAGAGGATGGCGCCGTCGACGATGCTGGCGTGCGCATTCTGGTCGGCGATGATCCAATCGCCGGGGCGCAGGAGCCCCTGGATGAGCCCGAGATTCGTCGAGTAGCCGGTCGGGAAGACGAGCGCCGCCTCCGTCCGCTTGAACTCGGCGAGTGCGCGCTCCAACTCGACGTGCACGTTCATCGTCCCGCTCAGAATCGGCGATCCGGCCGCGCCCAGTCCGTACTGGTCGAGCGCGCGTTTGGCGGCGGCGATGACCTCAGGGCGGTACGACAGTCCGAGGTAGTTGTACGACGACAAGTTGAGGAGACTGACAGGATGCTGCGCGAGCTGCTCCTCGAGGTCGACCCGCGTCTGCGGGGGCGTCGCCATGGGCTGGCCGTACAGGTAATACCCGTGCGATCGCGCTCCGCCGTACCACTGGTTAAAGGGTTCCAGAATGGCGAAGATGTCCTCGCCGGAGGAGTAGTAAAAGTTACTGTAGTCGTAGTCGGAGACGTTCGTGGTACTTTGCTCTTCGACTCGTGCTGCCATGGATGACCTCCACGTGAGTACTGACCACCATTCCGCCAAGGGGGACGATGCGGCCGCTGTCGCCGCGCCTTCTCCGCCCTCCGCCGAACGACCGCATCCCGCCGGCGATTCGCCGGCATCCAGCCCGCGTCTTGCCCGCGCGGCTCGAAGCCTCTCATTCATCGCGATCTACTGCCTTTACCTGACCTTCGCCGTTGGACTCGGCCAACGCGTGGTCGTGCTGCCGCTCATCACCCTATTCCCACGCCGGCGCCGCGCCATCACCCGCTGGTGGCTGGGCGCCCACGCGCGAGGGACCCTCGCGCTGGCACGCGCTCTCAGCGGCGTGCGCTTGACGATTCGCGGCTCGATCCCATCGGAACCGATCGTCGCCGTGATGAATCACCAGTCCCTACTCGACATCCCACTCGGGATCGCGTTGATCCCCGGCCCGTACCCCCTCATCCCGACGCGCGACCGCTACCGCCAGGGCATTCCCGGCGTTTCCCAGCTCGCGCGGCTGGCTCGCTTCCCCTTCGTCTCACAGGGGCGCACCGCCAGGCGCGAGGAATTGGTCTCGCTGCGCCGCGCGGCCGAACAGGTCGCCGCCGGCGAGCAATCGCTGCTCATCTTCCCGGAGGGGCACCGTACGCGCGACGGCGAGATTACGGACTTCATGAAGCCCGGGCTGAAGCTCGTGCTCGCGCGGGCGCGCCGCCCCGTATATTGCATCGTGGCCGACGGAATGTGGCGCTCGCGGACGTTTGCCGACGCGGCGCTTCGTTTCGCCGGCTCGCGCATCCACGGTGTCATCCTTGGCCCGTTCGCCGCGCCGTCCGACGCGAACGAGCTCGACGCATTCATCGACGAGATCCGCGCCCGGATGATCGGCGCGCTCCACGACCTGCGCCGCCGCCACTGAATCTACAGCCGTGACGGACCCCTCATCCTTCCAACTGTCAAACAGCTCGCTCTTCGATTCCGCGCTACGCGCGGGGGTCGCGTTCGGGCTCGAGTCACCAATCCATCCCGACGCCGCTCGTCTCGCGGCCCAAGTCGCCCTAGCGTTCGGCCCCTCCGCGGCTGCGGTCGTTCACTACGGCTCCCACGCCCAGCGATCAGGTGCAGGTCCCGAGAGCGCACACGATTTCTTCGTCATCGTCGACCGCTACGCCGAGGCTTACCGCCACCTACGGACAACCACCCAAACGCGCTATTCGCCCGCTACGGCAACCGCACTCGCCAAGGTCCTCCCGCCCAACGTTATCCGTCTCGTCCTCCCCGTCGCCGGCCGCCGCATGCAGGCAAAGTGCGCCGTGCTCTCGACTGCCGACCTGGCACGGCTGTGCTCGCCCAGCGCCTCAGACCACTTTACTCAAGGCCGCTTGTTCCAGCAGACTCAGCTTGCCTGGGTCCGCGACTCCGACAGCCGGGCGGCCACGATTGACGCGCTGGTGTCCGCACGGGCTGAAACGTTCCGGTGGGGTCGCCCCTACCTTCCCGCGCGGTTCGATGTGGAGCTCTACTGCCGCACCCTGCTCGAAGCGTCGTTCGCCGCGGAGATCCGGCCCGAAGGGAATGAGCGCGTCTCCCAACTGCTCGCGGCCCAGCGGGACACGCTAATCGGGGTTTACGGGGTGCTGCTCCAACACTTGGCGGCTTCTACAATACTCGTTCGTGACGAGAATGTCTACGCCTTGCGGACGCCGGTGTCGCGGCTAGAGGGTGTCCGCATCCGGCTCTACTTCGCCCGCAGCAAAGCGCGCGCGACCCTCCGCTGGGCCAAGCACATCGTTCTCTACGAGGATTGGCTCGACTACATCGTCCAGAAAATCGCTCGGCGATCCGGACGGTCCGTCGAGCTGACGGAGCGCGAGCGGCGCTGGCCGCTAATCTTCCTCTGGCCGCGGGCGATCGACTTCATCCGGACCCGCCCACAGCGGCGCGGCCCCGACGCTGCCTGACCGCATCTGTGCCCATCCGGCCCAGCCCGCATGACCCTCGCTGACCGCATCGCGCTCTCGGTCGTGGCCCTGGTCCTCTTCACAATGCCGGTGTTCGCGGTTCTCGGACGCGACCGTGCCATGGACGCCGACGTCGCCAAACGCCCTGCTACCGCGCTCCTCGGCTACTGGGTTCGCGACTGGCTCATGTGGGTGATCCACCCGGTGGAGCGGGTGCTCATCCATGCGAGAGTCTCTCCCGACATCTTCAACTATTTGGGTGTCACGCTCGGGCTCGGCGCTGGCGTAACGTTCGCCACGGGAGCGCTTTCGTTGGCTGGTTGGCTCGTCCTCATAGGCGGGCTCATGGACATCTTTGACGGTCGCGTCGCCCGCGCCCTCGGGGTCGCGAGCGCACGAGGCGCGTTCCTCGACTCGACGCTCGATCGCTTCACCGAGGCGTTCGCCTACACTGGCGTCGCGGTCTACTTCGCCGGCCGCCCGTTGGGGGTGCTGGTCGCAGTCGTCGCCCTCGGCGGCTCCCTTCTGGTGAGCTACGCCCGCGCCCGCGGCGAGGCGCTTGACGTCTCGTGCAAGGAGGGACTCATGCAGCGGGCCGAGCGGATAGTACTGCTCGCCGCCGCCGCCATCCTCGATGCGGCGGTCACAGGAGCGCTTGGCTGGGCCCCAGGTCTGCTCCTCGCCGGCGTTCTCGCGGTCATCGGCTTTGGCTCGCTCGGTACCGCGCTCTTCCGAACCGCGAGCATCGCGCGCGAGCTGGGGCGGCGCGACGCCGCGGGCAGAAGGTAGCGCCGAGCTTGCTGCGCTGAATCGAGGCAGCTCTTTCCGCGACGATACAGCGCGGACCTACCGCAGAGCCCGGGTGTGCGACCACTAAGGCGTTGTCATTAGCTGTCTTATAGAGCGCTGATGGCGACGTGCCGCCTGGCGTGCGGCGTGCCTTGTCCCCACCAAACGGCGAGCGTCGCCGCGACCGGGGTGGGTGTGGACCCGCTCGCCTTGGACGCGAAACGGGGAGGCGGCTGATGCAATCGACTAAGCGGCGCATCGCGATGTACTCGCATGACACCCAGGGGATGGGGCACATGCGCCGAAATCTGCTCATCGCCCAAGCGCTTGGGCGCGCGTCGCCGGACGCTTCGATCCTCCTGTTGTTCGGCGCACGCGAGGCGGCCGCGCTCGAGCTCCCGCCGGGCACCGAGTGCCTGACGCTGCCGTCGCTATACAAGGACGTTGACGGGGAATACAGAGCCCGCGCCCTCG
>JALZIF010000235.1 GCA_030860435.1 Gemmatimonadota bacterium
GTTTCCTGGGCACTGTCGAGCTCGTGCATGCGCTCGGGCAACTGGGCCAGGGGGATGAGCGACGCGCCGTAGCGCTCTAGGTTCACAATCTCCCACTCGTGCGGCTCGCGCACGTCGATGATCCTGATGGCATCACCACGGTCGAGCCGCGACTTGAGCTCCGACGCGGATATCTCCGCGGCTCCTGCGCGTTCCGCCGCCTCGGCCGCCTGCGCCTGCGGGACACCGCAGAACTCCTCGTAATCGATGAGCCCCTTGATGGTGGGATGCAGTCCGCAGATTGGGCAGTCGGGGTCCTTGCGCACCTTCAGCTCACGCCAGCGAAGCGTGAGCGCATCGGCGAGAAGGAGCCGGCCGATGAGAAGCTCTCCTTGCCCGAGGATGAACTTGATCGTCTCGAGCGCCTGAAGTGAGCCGATGATACCCGGGAGTACGCCGAGCACCCCGCCCTCGGCGCAGCTCGGAACAAGTCCGGGAGGGGGCGGTTCCCGAAAGAGGCATCGGTAGCACGGTCCCTGCTTGGCATAGAACACTGACACCTGCCCTTCGAAGCGGAAGATGGAGCCGTACACATTCGGCTTGCCGAGGAGGACGCAGGCGTCGTTCACGAGGTAGCGCGTCGGGAAGTTGTCTGTTCCGTCGGCGACGATATCGTACGGCTCGAGGACGTCGAGCGCGTTCTCGCTGGTGAGCCGCAGCTCGTGCGGGACGATGCGTATGTGAGGGTTCACGTCCCGCAGCCGCTCGCTGGCGGCCTGAAGTTTGGGCTTTCCGATATCTCTCTGTCCGTACAGCACCTGGCGCTGGAGGTTGGTCGCATCGACAACGTCGAAGTCCACGACGCCGAGCGTGCCGATACCAGCGGCAGCGAGGTAGAGGCCGAGCGGCGATCCGAGTCCGCCCGCCCCGACCATAAGGACCTTCGCGGCCTTGAGCTTCCGTTGCCCCTCCATGCCTACCTCTGGCATGATGAGGTGCCGCGAGTAACGAAATACCTCCTCCGGGCTCAGCTCCACCGAAGGGTTGGGCGGAGCCGCAGCTACCGCCGTTCCGCCAGCAACGCTCGGAACGATGGTGATCGTGTCGGCGCTTTTGACTACGGCGCCTTCACCGCCGAGGTAGCGAGCTTCCTCCTCGTTGACGTAGACATTCACGAAGTTGCGCAGCACGCCATCGGCTGTGTACAGGTGAGGTCGAAGTAGGGGGTACTCGCTCGTGAGCTGCGCCAGCACCGCACCCACGGTCGTCGCGGAGACCGAAACGTCGGTCAGACCCCCGACGTATGCGCGCAGCGGTGTAGGGATGCGAACGATTGGACTCATGCCTCCTCCGCAAGCGTTAATTCCTCTTCATCGAACCTCGACCGGTCGTCGGCCAGCCGCCAAGCGCGGATGGGTCCTGTGTCGCCCTCCCGCGCGGCCACGATCAGATAACCGTACCAGGGCCAGGCGTGTTCCAGATCGAACGCGGATGGCTCCGATGTGCCGTCGGGGTGCGAATGGTAGAAGCCGATCACTGTCAATCCCGCGGCTTCGGCTTCCCGTTCGGCCGAGAGCACTGAATCGGCGGGAATGTGGTACCGGCGTTTCCGATCGTTAGCCAGCAAGTTTCCGAGCGCCACGATGCGCACGACTTCCCGGGGGATGCCATGGTTGCCAGAGTCACGGCCGAGGAGTACCCCGCAACACTCTTCCGGATATGCCACACTCGCATGGGCATTGACTTCTCTGAGCGTGGAGGCATGCAAGCGCATCATGGCAGCTTCTCCCACCAGCTTTCACTCAGGTAACGCTCGCCTCCGTCCGGAATCAGCGTCACCACGACAGCATCCGGACCAGATTCGGCAGCGACACGCAGCGCCGCAGCCACGTTCGCGCCGCCGGACGCGCCGGCAAGGATTCCTTCTTCGAGCGCGAGCCGCCGCGCCGCGTCCTGGGCCTCCTCTGTGGTAATCACGAGCGTCACATCCGCGAGGGCTGAGTCGAAGATGCCCGGCACGATGGCGGTTGCCATATGCTTCACGCCTTCGAGTCCGTGCATCGGAGAATCAGGCTGCACCGCTATTAGACGGACGCCGGGATTATACTCGCGCAGGCGCCGCCCGGCGCCGACGAAGGTGCCGCTCGTCCCCAGCGCCGCCACGAAGTGGGTGACCCCATGGTTCGACTGCTCCCAGATCTCGGCGCCCGTCGTGTCGTAGTGCGCCTGGAAGTTCTCGGCGTTGTTGTACTGATCCGCGTAGAAGTACCGCTCGGGCCACTCTGCCGCACGACGCCTGGCCTCTCGAATCGCGCCGTCGGAGCCCTCAATCGCATGCGTGATGATGACTGTCGCACCGTAGCACCGCAGGAGCTTCCGTCGCTCGACGCTGGCGTTGCCGGGGAGACAGATTTCGCACGCATACCCACGCTCCGCGCACAGCATCGCGTACGCGATGCCCGTGTTACCCGAGCTGGCATCGAGGAGCGCCGCTCCTGATCCGAGCCGCCCGTCCCGTTCCGCAGCCCTGATGATCGCCCGCGCGGGACGGTCCTTGACACTGCCGCCGGGATTGAAGTACTCGAGTTTCACGAGCACGCGCGCTGTGCCCGACGATGCCATCCGTTGCAGAGGCAATAGAGGCGTGTTGCCGATCAGTTGGTCGAGCGAGACAACGAGATCCGTGGGCACTTGCGCTCCCCTTGACAGGGGAATCTTGCTTGGCAGACGCGGAATGCGTCGCGACATGTTCTAAGTATGTATGATGCGATGGCAGATGATCACATCCCTCCGCTCGCCATCCAGACCCCACCCGCCACGAGCACCACCCCCGCTGCACGGCTGATCAGCCTTCCCGACGGCGCCATCTTCTCCAACAGCACGAGCACCGCGATAGCGGCAACCCAGAGCAGATTCATGACGCCGGCGACGAACAGGAGAGCCATCAAGCTCCAGCAGCATGTCACGCAGTAGCCGCCATGCTTGATTCCCATGATCAGCGCGCCGCGTACGCCCTCCCGCCATTCCACGGTCAGAAAACCGAGCGGTGAGCGGCAGCGCGTAAGGCAGAGCGCCTTCAGCGGCGTGAACTGAAAGAGTCCGGCCACGATGAGGAGCGCGCCGCCCAGTCGGGTGCTCGTCGTCACCATCATGGGGGACAAGAGCGCTGCTGAGTGTAGCGCCCACTGGGCGGACGTCGCGATCGCGCTGTAGCCAGCCCAGACGAGCAGATAGCCGAGGAGAAAGACGCCGGTAGGTACGGCGGGGTGGGACGCCTGGCGCTCGCGCCGCTGGCGGGTGACGGTCGCGAACAGCAGAATCATAGGGGTGGCGGAAGGAACCATCATCGCCACCATCATGACGAGCCACATCACGAAGAGCAGCAGCAGGTCCATCGCGCCCCACTGCTGCATCATCGGCATGGCCATGTCCATCGCGCGGGGGCTCATCTCCCGTGCCAGATGGATCACGTACCACCAGGCCAGACCCGCGATCGCGCCCAAGCCGAGCAGGACGAGCGTGCGGTCCCGCTTGAGGATGGTTTCGAGTGCCGTGGCGATGCCCGTTAGCTCTCGTTGGTCCAGTTCACGATCGATGTCGCCGCGTATCGGCTTGGGTGCTCGAAACGGATCCCGCCGTGAGCGATGCGAAAGTGCACGGCGTGCCCCCGCTCGAGATAACGCGCTTCGAGCGAAGGCACGTACTCGACGCCCGCGGCCAGATCCGCAAGCGCAGAGGACAGGCATAGTCCCAATATACGTGTCAGATCCGCGGTCGGGCGAACACCACACCTTGGCCGAACGACGGCGCACCGCGGAATCGGATATCGTCGCCCCCGATCCCCCCCACCCCACCCCACCCCCCGCCCCCCGCATCAGCACCGGCCTCCGTTCCCTCAACCGTTGATATTATCAACTGTTGAGGATATGATGCGCCATGACCGATGGCGCGGAGCTCGACATTCTCCTCGGCACCCTCGATATCCTCGTGCTCAAGACCCTGTCGTGGGGCACCATGCACGGGTACGGGGTCGCCCGCTGGATTCGCGAATCGTCCGGCGGAACGTTCCGCATTCTCGATGGCGCGCTCTACACCTCGCTCCACCGAATGGAGGAGCGCGGGTGGATCTCGGCGGAGTGGGGACACACAGAGCAGGGGAAGCGCGCGAAGTTCTATCAGTTGACCGCGGCCGGCCGGCGCCAGCTCCGCCAGGAAACGACGCAGTGGGAGCGCTACGCCGCGGGAGTCGCGGCAGTGCTGGCCACGAAGCCGAGAACGGCGTAGCACGCAAGCACGGCGCGAGGCCGCCGCCTATGAGGACGCCGCCGGCCGCGTCGAGACAAAGGAGGGATCGTCATGACGAACACACCGCGCTGGCGACGATACCTGCGGTTCTGGCGACCGGATGTGGACGGCGACATCGATGATGAGCTCCGCTTTCACTTCGAGTCGCGCGACGCGGACCTACGCGCGCTGGGCGTTCCGGCGGACGAGGTGAAGCGGCGGATCGCCGAGGAGTTCGGCGATGAGAGGGCGACGCGCGAGCGCCTGCACGAAATCGGAGAGCGCCGCAAGGCACGACGGGCGCGCGTGCTCTGGTGGGACACGGCGGGGTCGGACCTTCGGTATGCGCTTCGCGGCCTGCGCTCGAACGCACTGCTCACCACGACGATCATCATCGCGCTCGCGATCGGGATCGGAGCGACCACCGCGATGTACGGAGTCATGCGTCGGCTGCTGCTCGCGCCCCCGCCGCACGTGGCCGCGCCGGACGCACTCGCCAAAGTGTATTTCCGCGCTGAACCCGAAGACGACAGCGCCCAGATCTACGATCGGTTTTCGTACCCCTTTTTCGAGCAGCTTCGCCGAGAGATGCGAACTCTCGCCGGCATCGCCGTGTATCTCGACCAGCAGCTCGTCGTCGGCAGGGGCCGCGGTGCGGGCCTGGCCCGCGCGACGATGACTTCGGCGGGCTTCTGGTCGACGCTGGGCGTGTCGCCGCTGGCCGGGCGGTTCATCGCCGATGAGGAGGCGCACCCGGCGACTGGAGCCAGAGTCGTGGTCCTGGGCCACGCATTCTGGCAACGGCGCTACGGAGGCGATCGCGGCGTCATCGGGCAGACGCTGGCCGTGAAGGGCCTGCCGTACCAGATCATCGGCATTGCTCCGCGCGGCTTCCGCGGCATCGAGTTGACGGAGACCGATGTGTGGCTGCCACTGTTCGCCTACGAGGACGGCAGCGAACGGGCGATCCAGTGGCACCTGCAGCCGGGCAGTTTCATGCTCGCCTACGTCGTGCGGTTGCGGCCCGGTGTCGCCACAGCGCAGGCCGAGGCCGACGCGACTGCACAGCATCGCGCGCACTCCGAACACGTCGGGGACCGTGAGGGGAGTCCGGCGCCGAGATTCCCTCCGACGAGCATCCGCCTCGGTGAGCTCACGGGCGCCCTCGACCGAAACATGACGCGTCTCCCCGAAGCGACCGTTTCCGCATGGCTCGTCGGCGTCGCGGCGCTGCTGCTTGCCATAGCCTGCGCCAACGTCGCTGGACTGCTCCTTCTCCGCGCACTTCGACGCCGGCGCGAGATCGCCGTCCGGCTCGCGCTCGGCATGAGTCGCCGCCGGCTTGCGGCATTGCTCTTTGTCGAGAGCGGACTGCTCGCGCTCCTCGGCGCCGTGGCGTCGATCGTCGTGATCGTATGGGGCGGGGAGTGGGTGGAGCGCGTGATGCTGACGAACATCGCTGTCGAACGGCCCGGGTTCGATTGGCGGATGCTCGGCGTTGCGGCGGCGTGTACGATCGGCACCGCATTCGTCGCCGGCCTCGTCCCGCTACTCCAGATCCGCGGCGCGATCACCGCCGGACTACGCGAGGGTGGACAACATGGCTCCGCGCGACGGTCGTGGATGCATCGCGGCCTCCTCGTCGGCCAGACGGCGCTGTCGGTGGTTCTACTCGTTGGAGCAGGCCTTTTTCTGCGCAGCTTGCACCGGATCTCTTCGCTCGACCTCGGCATGGATGTTCAGAACGTGCTCGCCGTGAGCGTCGATTTCACCGCGACCGGCCGCTCGGGCCGCGATCGCATCGCCTTCTTCGAGCGAGCGCTCGAGCGCGTCCGGGCGTTGCCGGGAGTGCACGCGGCCAGTGTGTCGACCGAGGCGCCGCTCAAGGGAGCAAGGGGTGGCGGCTTCATGCTGCCGGGTGCTGAAAGACCGGTTACCTCACCCGATGGCGGTCTACCCTTCTTCAACTCCGCCAGCGACGGCTTCTTCGAGGCGACGGGAATGCGGATCGTCCGCGGTCGAGGCTTTACGACCAGCGACCGCACCGGTCCGCCCGTCATCGTCGTGAACGAGGCGCTCGCCTCCCTCGCCTGGCCCGGGCAATCGGGGGTCGGGGAGTGCGTGTTCCTATTGGGCGCGAAAGACGTGTGCACGACTGTGGTCGGCGTCGTCGCGAATGCGCGCACGTTTCGGCTGCTGGAGGAAAACCGAACATGGTTCTACCAGCCACTCGCGCCGGACGATGTGGATTCGCGAGTGTTGCTCGTGCATGTCGCGCCTGGCACCGTCGACGCGATGTCTGGAACAGTGCGTCGCGTAGTGCAGGAGCTGGAGACTGACGTCCCGTACGTCGATGTCAGCGTGCTGGGCGACAGGCTCGATCCGGAGATGCGGCCATGGCGCATGGGCGCGACGTTGTTCACTGCGTTCGGTGTGCTCGCGGCACTGCTCGCCGCGCTCGGACTCTACAGCGCTGTCGCATACGCGGTCACCCAGCGGACACGGGAGATCGGGGTGCGCATGGCGGTCGGTGCAGTGGCGTCGGATGTGATGGGACTGATCGTCGGAGACGGCCTGCGGATTGCGACGGTCGGCGTGGCGTTGGGGCTCTTCATGGCGATCGCGGGGAGCGCATGGATTCGCGAGCTCCTGTTCGAGACTTCGACGCGAGATCCGCTGGTGCTCGGGGTCGTTGGCGGGGGGTTGATTGTGCTGGCGGTGGTTGCGAGTCTGGGGCCGGCGCGGCGGGCTTGGGGGGTGAATCCGGCGGTGGCGTTGCGGGTGGACTGAGTTGTCAACGGCGTTAACGGCGTTAACGGCGTTCACGGCGACATGGGTTATGACAGAACGGCGTTAGGGGTACGTCTGTGACGTCGTTAGTGGGTCAACGGCGTCAACTGCGTCAACGGCGTGGGGATGTTAGCGGGGGTGGTGGACGGAGTCCAAGCGGCGTGATTCATCGTCGGCGATGTGGTGCTGGAGGGCACGAATGAGTGAGAGCAGGATGCGGCGAACGAGGTCGAGATTCTCTTGACACTCGGGGTGACGAAGGCCGTCGATGACGCCGGCGTCCCGGGCGATGAGCAGATGACCTTCCAGCTCGTTCAGCGAGCCCAGGGCGATCTCGATGAAGTGCAGGAATTCCGGTCGCGTCGCACGGGCGCAGCCTTCAGCGAGATTCGCCGGTACCTAGGTGGCGGCTCGAATCGCCTGAGAGCGGAGACCGGGGATCGCCCCGGCTCGGCGGGGCGGGAGAGCGCTGATAACGTTCAGCGATAGCTCGTGGGCGAGATGCCACACTCGGAGCTTCTTGAAGTCCTGCATCCCCACCACCATACCGTCGCAGCGAACATGAGGCGCACTCCTTCTGTCCCGCCCCGCATCATTTGGTCGCCGTCGCCCACCTGGCACCGTCGACGCCGTTGACCGTTTAACGACCTCACAGACGTACCCCTAACGCCGTTCCGTCATAACCCATGTCGCAGTCTACGCCTTTGGCCGTGTGGCGAAGTTGAACAAGCTCTCCTCTCCCGACGGTCTACCGGTCGCGTTTTTCGAGACCCCGGATAGATGGGCGGCGTGGCTCGCGAAGAACCACAGGGCGTCGTCGGGTCTCTGGCTTCGTATCGCGAAGAAGACGAGCGGGTTAGTCTCTCAAACCTACGCGGAGGCGGTCGAGGTCGCTCTGGCGTGGGGCTGGATCGACAGTCAGCTCGCGCGGGGCGATGACCAGACCTACCTCCAGCGGTTTACGCCGCGCAAGCCGCGAAGCCCCTGGTCGAAGATCAACCGCGACAAGGCTCTGGCGCTGATCCGTGCCGGCAAGATGGAGCCTCCGGGCTTGGCAGAGGTCGAGCGTGCTCGCGGCGACGGCCGGTGGGACGCTGCGTACGACTCCGCGCGGACCGCAACCGTTCCGAGCGACCTCGCTGCGGCGCTTGCGGCGAACAAGAAGGCGGCAGCGTTCTTCACGACTTTGGATGGCGCGAACCGGTACGCGATCCTCTACCGGGTGCAGACGGCCAAGAAGGAGGAGACGCGGCAGCGCAGGATCGCGGAGCTGGTGGCGATGCTCGCGCGGCACGAAACCATCCACCCTCCCGCCAAGGGTGTGAGAAAGAAGTGACCGTCCACACCCACGCCTAGTCGCCCGGCACGATCGATCGAAGACGTTGGAGGGACCGGTCGGGGTGCTCAGGGCTTAGCCCCGGCCGGCGGCACGGCGCGCGGCGAGAGCGAAGTGAAGAAAATACTTGCTGAGCGAGGCCGCTGCTCCCGGGCGATCGTCGCCCCAGAAGAGCGCGCAGAATTCTTCCCTTGCTCTCAGCACCTCGCGACGCCGCGCTCCGCGCCAGCGGCCGTCCGCGGCCGTAAGATCGAACAGCTCGAGGCCGCGATCCACGGCCGCGTCGCGACGATCGGGGCGACCGGCTTCGTGCGCCTTGATCGCCCGATCCACTTCGCTTCCAACGTTTGCGAGCTGCTCGATCAAAGTCAGCGACTTCCACCGGCCCGCGGCGAGACCGGTGTGGCCCCCTGCTCCCCCCTTTGAAGGTGCCACCTACGTCACCAACCCTTTCACAATCCGTCGGATGGTGTCGCGCAGTCCCGCGTCCACAACCTCGCGCGTGCGATTTCCCTGTGACGGCCGCACGTTGATCATCGAATCGTATTCGACCCAATCCTCTTCGTTCGCGCTTGGGTAGAGGTTAATTCCCCAGAGGTTGCCCTGGGAGGATCCGTCATCGAGCAGCAACGCTTCCGCATCCGAATGCAACTCACCTCCCAGCGCCATGATCCCGCGCTCGATGTCGACTACCGCCTTGACCATATCGCCGAACTGCTCCGAAGCGATAGCGACGAGCTCCGATCGCGCCAGCGCTTCCCTGACGATTCGTGGCGGCTGCAATTCCATGCGATCTCCCTAGGACACGTCGGAAGATAGTCCGGGCTTACCCCTGCGTTCGCTCCATTGTGCAGATACGCCGGCGGTGTTGGTTAGGAAGTTAGTGTGTGGCATATTCGCCACTGCTGGGGGCTTCACAACTCCAGCTCCCACGTCTGCCCGACAAGATCCTTCCCGAATTCGTTGTGCGGCTTCTCGTCGACGAGCTGGAAGTCCGCCTTCTCATAGATGTGCCGGGCCGCATGCAGCACGTTGTTCGTCCATAGCGTGATCTTGCGATACCCCACCTGCCGCGCGAAGCGAATGCATTCGTCCACGAGGCGGCCGCCAATTCCGAGCCGGCGCGCGGCCGGCTCAACAAACAGGAGACGCAGCTTCGCCGCCTCTTTCGATTCCTTGACGAGAAACACCGACCCGACGATCTCCCCATCCTTCTCGGCTATCCAGCAGCGCTCCCGCTTTTGATCGAAGTTCTGGATGAACGAGGCGACTATACCGGCAACAAGTGCCTCGAATCGCTCGTCCCACCCGTACTCCCGTGCGTAGAGAACGCCGTGGCGGTGCACTACCCAGCCCATGTCACCGGGTTGGTGCGGCCGGAGCAGGTACGGCGCTTCGCTTCTTGACGAATAGCCGAGCACTTCCTCGATCGTGGCCATCGCCGCAAGCAGCTTCCGCTGTTCGGCCACGGAGAGCGTGCCAAGCAGCTCCTCGACCTCGCGATTCGACCGCTTGTCGAGCGTGCCGAACGCTTCGCGCCCCTCCGCCGTGAGCCGCAGGTGACTGACGCGGCCATCGACCTCGGACGTGGTGCGGTCGATCAATCCGCGTTTCTCGAAGTCGCGCAGCATGCGGCTCAGGTACCCTGCATCGAGACCGAGATCAGCCGCGAGCGTTGTCGCGGTGAGATCCGGCCGGTGCGCGAGCTCGAAGAGGACGCGCACCTGGCTCAGCGAGAAGGGGCTGTGGAGGAGCCCTTCGTTCAGGACACCTATGCGATGGGTGTAGAACCGATTGAAGCGCCGTACGGCAGCGATGCGCTTGTCGACTCGAGCCCTGGCCATCGCACGTCCTCCGGGGGAACGACGCAGATTGCCAATATCAACGAGATAGTTGCTTATGTCAAGTATCGACCCGCCGGCGAATGGATGCTAACCAGGAGGCGGGCGGGAGGCCATTGACGGCACGCGTAACGGGGTAGCGAGTAAAGCCGATCGGTAGTGTGACGTGTTCGTGACAGAGAGCACATCTCCCTCTGTCACTTCCAATGCAGATTTCTCTCAGGCACATCCGGAGGCCGAGATGGGTGCGAGAAACGCACGCTTTCGATTGACATCACCGTCCGGCGCCGATAAGGTTCGTCATGCGCGCGATGGCGCGCAGTAGCGCAATTGCAACGGCCACTACCAGCACGAATGACTCTCATCGCTCGTCGACTCCTGAACGCGAAGCTCGAGACCGGCCTCAATGGCGGGTTCTTGACGCGTGGAGAGCGGGGATAACCGGGCTGAGAGTAACTTTGATACACCTAGTCTCGCCCCCGCGTCCCGATCGGATGCGGGGGCGATTTCTTATAGCCAGAGTGACCGGCGCACCTGATGAATGATCGGGCAGCCGGTACCGAGGATGGAGGAGAAAATGAAGAAGCACTACCTGCTCGTGAGCGACTTCGATCAGACGCTGAGCTTCAACGACTCGGGGCTGGTGCTGAGCGAGATGCTCGGTATTGCGGGCTTCCAGGACAGAGTCGCTGGCCTTTCGCGCCTCAACCTGGTTCAGGAGGGCGCGGAGCTCGCGTACCTGTTGCGACATGACCCGGAGTTCCGCCGAGTCCGCAGGTCAGACTTGGTAGACGTGGGGAAGCGCATCCGCCTCAAGCGGAACATCGCATTGCTGGCAGCGTTCCTCAACGACGGCATCGACGGCTTCCGCTTCGGCTTTTACGTGGTGTCGGCGGCGCCGTGGGAGGTGGTCAACTCGGCGCTGGAGGGAATCGTGCCACCGGAGCACATCATCGCCACGCGGTTCGGCTTCGATGCGCAGACCGGCGAGGTCGAGACGATCCTGCAGGTCCCCGCCGGCTATGGAAAGGTCGCCGCGGTCGATGATCTCCGGTTCAGCCTCGGCGTGCCCAGGGAGAGGGTGGTGTACGTGGGGGACGGGAGCTCTGACATCCATGTCATGCTCCATGTGAACCGTGGCGATGGCCTCACGATCGCCGCGTCTGAGGCGCGGCACATCGCCCAGATAGCGCGTCGCACAGTCATCAGCGACGACGCGCTCAGCGTGCTGATTCCGGTGCTCGAGGAGATCGCCGGCTACGACCCAAGCCAGATCCGGCTCCTTTTCGAGGAGCAGGGGCTGCTGATTCAGGAGTGGGATCGGGTGCGGACCGACTGGCTGACCATCCGCGACGGCTCCGCGGTTGCCGAACTCGTGGAGCCCGCGGCGTAACATGATCCATTATCTCGGCTACTTTGCCGGACTGCTTACAGTCGGGTCGTTTCTCCCGCAGGTCATTCGCACCTGGCAGACACGGCAGACGCGGGACCTATCGTTGGGCATGTTCGCGCTACTCGCCACCGCCAGCTCTTTGTGGATCCTTTACGGAATCGTCACCAGAGACTGGCCGGTCGTGCTTACCAATAGCGGAATGGTGGCGCTGAACGGCGCGCTCGCCGCGGCGAAGCTTCGTTATCGATAGGCGATGACGACGGGCGCGGATGGACGTCGGCCCAGGGCTACGGCGCACGATCCTGCGGCTGGTTCCCTTTCTTGAGACGCGCGACGTGCGCCGGCATCTCGTCCCGACCGGGAACGCTGGCGAACTCCCGTGCCCACCGCTCGACATACGCCCAATCGAGCGCGCTCCCCTGGCGACGAGCGACGCCGACCGCGTCTTCGATGTCGCGTGGACGGCCGGCGAACAGCTTGTGGATGATCAGATCCTCGGCGGCGGCGAATGGTACGGAGACACCCTCCAGGATTACCATCACGGCCCGCTCGATGGCCTGTCGCTCGTACGGCGTAGTGGAGAAGATGAAATCCACTCGAATCGCGGTCTCCGGATGCCGTGCTGGGAGCACGAAAGTGTCCCGGACAAAAGCTGACACGTCCTGCGGCAGCGGCTCCAGCCCCAATGCGATGCAGACCGCCTGGAGAACATTGAGCTGGCTTGGACCCACGCCGAGCGTGATGTCGATGTCCTCTGTAAGCCGCGGCTGCCCATGCAGCAGCACTGCCTGCCCGCCGATCAGCATGAACGGGAGCTGACGGCCCGTCAGCTCCCGAGCGATGTGGGCGATGAAGGCGGAAAAATCAGGAGGCGGGCGGGAGGCCATTGACGGCACGCGCAACGGCGAGGTCAGCTTCGAGATCCGGCCGCCAGTCCTGTCCCAAGTCGGGCCGGATGACCCGCGCCGCGGCCCAGAGCGCCGCGAACCGAGCAAGGGCGTCTGCGTAGCTCAATTCGGTGAACGCGTCGCGCTGATAGCGTTCCTCGAATTCGTCGAGGCGCTTCGAAGAAACGATCATGACGAAGGAAGTATACGCCCACGGCGAACATTCATGCGCCCTCGGCCGCGAAATGATGGCAAGTGGCGGGAATTCTATCGCCGCCACCCTAGCGCGAACAGACGGGGCTTGTATTATGTGACGTCCTACGAGCTCCGCGACGGGCGTCGCGCGAGCGTCGTCGGTGAGCAAACCCTGGCCCGAGCATATGCGTCCTGGCTGGCAGGTGGCTTCCGGCTTCACGACTGTCGTTCGGTTGTCGCTCCTGCTCGCGCTCGCCTTACCAGCGCCCGCCGCCCGCGCGCAGGAAGGCCACGGTGCCGAGCATCCTCGCGACCTCCTCGAGCCACGGTTCTCTCTCCACGGATTCGCGGATGTCACGTTCACGAGTGAGTGGTACAGCAACACCGACTCGAGCCCGTCGAGCACCTCCGGCTTCGCGATCGGCCAGTTCGACCTCTACATCGCCTCGCGGCTGGCGGAGAATCTGTCCTTTCTCGGCGAGAGCGTCTTCGAATTCATCGGAGGGGGATGGATCGTGGACGTCGAGCGGGTGCTGCTCAAGTACTCCTGGGCCGACTACCTCAACCTTACCGTGGGGCGAGGACACACCGCGCTCGGATACTGGAACGAGGCTTACCATCACGGTTCCTTGCTCTACCCGACCGTGGACCGTCCCGAGGCGCTCAAATTCGAGGATGATGGCGGGGTCCTCCCGGTCCACTTCGTGGGAATGGAGCTGAGCGGGACGGTGCCGGTCGCGCCTCGGTGGCGGCTCGGCTACGTCGCCAACCTGGCGAACGGGCGGGGGCCCATCCAGGATTTCATTCAGAGCGGGGGTGATATCAACTCCAACAAGGCTGTCGCTCTGAAGCTCTCCCTCACTCGTGAGGCGGGGCGCACGCTGCGCATCGGGCCGTCGATCTACTATGACGTCATCCCGCCCAACCCAGAGATCCCCGGGCGGGAGGGGTCGATTGATGGGACCATCCTCGGCGCGCATCTGGTCTACGAGGACCGACACGTGCAGCTCCTGTCCGAGGCGTACGCCATGCGGAACGACTACCGCAACAGCCGAGAACGCTTCGACCACGCTGCCTGGTACGCGGTTCTGGTGGCCCGACTGGGGATGTGGAATCCCTACATCGGCATCGATGGAGTAGATTTCGAGTCGGGCGATCTGTTCTTCCCCGAGGAGTTCGGTGATCTCACACGATACCTCGGAGGCGTGCGGTTCGACGTCAACGCTTTCAACGCCGTCAAGCTCGAGTTCCGACACGACCGCCGGCCGGACCAGACGATCAATGCACTGGCGCTTCAGACCGCGTTCACGTTCTAGGCATCGCCGGCATCTCGCGGCCACCGCGTCGCTGATGCTGCTCATCCCCTGCGGGGTGTCGTCCGCGCAGGCGGGCGGTGATCAGCCGGCGAGAAGCAGGGAGCTTGTAGCGCGGGCGCATGGCGAGCCGGCGCAGCTCATCCGGCCGGCGTCCGACCTCCGCACGGACGCCGGTGATGGGCAGGCATCCACGGTGACCGTCCTTACCAACCCGTTCGCCGTCACCTTCGCGGTCGTCACTAATCCGGCTGTGCCGGTAACGGGGCTGACGTTCGACGATCTGCGCGAGGTGTTCTTCTTCCGCCAGCGATTCTGGAGCGGTGGGAAACGCGTCGTCCTCCTGCTCCCGGGCGGCGGACTCGACGCTCGGAGCTTTGTGCTGGAGGACATCTACCGGCTCAACGACGCGGGGCTCAAGCGGCTCATCCTGGAGCGGCTCTTCCAGGGGCAGATCGAAGCGGCCCCACCCGTGGTCGATTCCTACCGGGAAGCGCTCACCTTCGTGGCCGCCTCGCGCGGCACGCTCGCCGTCGTCCGCGCGGACGCAATAGCGGCCGGGCAATCGGGGATCAAGGTGCTGCGGATAAACGGCAAGCTGCCCGGGGAGCCTGGGTATCCACTGACGCACTGATCGGTCAGAACGGCTGACTACACAGCGCCAGCCGCGCGTGTAGGTTGTCGAGGCCGAACCACGCGAGCGGCCCGAGGCCGGCGGGTGCGGCGGCAGTGAACGAGCCTAACCCCGCCGCGGGGCTCGCGATGAGCGTGTCCAACCAGCGCCGGTTGAGGTCGATAAGCTCCCCGGAGCGCGGGGCGTCGGCAAGCAGCACGGCGGCCCTGGTGAGCGTGGCGCGCCGGCGCGGGTCGAGCCCGAAAATCACCTCCCGCGCGTTCATGCAATACCCCGTGACGATGGAGCCCGCCATCTCCATCCGGACGGCGACCGCGAGCGTCGTGTCGGACAGGTATCGGAGCCCTACTGGGTTCTCTGGCTGGGCCATGAGCGCGAGAAACGCCCGGAGCGACAGATAGCTTTCACTCCGTGCCCGTCGCAGCGTCTCGATGAGATACTCGGCCTCATCGATCAGCTCCTGATCGCCCGTGACACGCCCGATGTCCGCGATCAATTGCGCGTTCCGGCTAGCGATGCCGATCGCGCTTACAAGGTCGAGCAGCACCCAGCTTCGCATGAATTGCCGCGCGGCGGCGATGCTCTCCCGGGCGCGCAGGAGCGCGGTCGACTTGTCTCCCCGAGCGAGCGCCAGCACCGCGGCCGCCCTGTTCCGCTCGGCGAGGTCCTGTGCGGCGAGCGATAGCGCCCGGCTCGGCAGCTCCAGTGGACTCGCGACTCCGGGAAGTCCTTGCCGATAGCCCCAGGACGGGGGGAGCGGAGCAGAATAGGCCATGCGCCGCCAGACACCCAGCCATCGCGACGACGTGTCGCGTGCCAGGTCATCCAGGTCCGTTCGCGTGAGCGGGCGGGGAAGTTGTGCCAGCGCTGTGGTGGCGAGGTCCGAATCGACGAATGTGGTGTCGGGCGCCCATTCCGCGGTCGCGACCGCCGGTCCAACATCCCACACACGGTCGATCGGTCCCGAGAAACCGGCGCGGAGGAGGAACAGCCCGACGGCTTCAGTGTCGGGGTCCGGTCTCGCACCGGGCACGCGGCTGGATCGCGCCAGCACGGAGTCGAGCTCCTGCCAGCGCAGCGGACGGAGCGAATCGATCTGGAGCGAGGCTATCCATGCCGCAGCCTGGGAGCGGGTTGGCGCGAGTCGCCCACGCACGACGAAGGTGACGAGCATGAGGATGACCGCCGCGGCGAGTGCGACGACCGCCATCCCCGCGGGGATGAGCGCGAGGATTACATGCGGCGTGAACCGTGCGGGGCCCGGCGTGCCGCGGCCGGCCGAAGCGAGCCAGGCAGACACCAGCTCCGGCCTTACCGGCGACAGCTCGCGCCGCCGGAAGTACGAGCGTCGCGGGCGAACGCGCGCGAGGATGCGCGCCTGCTCACGCCGGCACCAGAGCACGCCGAGCGCGCCGAGCAGCGCGGGCGCGACGATCACGAGCGTCTCGACTCCGGAGACGACGGCCGTGGCCTGCATCGACCATCCACCCGTGACGCCGGAGAGCCAGAGCGCGGGTCCGGCAGCCACGAGCAAGAGAGTGGCTGCCGACCAGATCTGCTCGCGACGGCGGAAGCGGAGGAGCCGCGCGCGCTCCGCCGCGTCCAGAAGGGCGAAGATCCCGGTCCGGTTAAGCACCGCGGCCGTGTCGGGGCCGGTATCCCACGCGACGTCGATCAGCACCCGCCAGGGATAGCCCGAGCGGCGCGCCCAGTGCATTCGCGAGGCGAGACGCCAGCCACGTCGTGCCACGATGGGAACCGTGATCGTGATCGCTACGAGCGAGAGCCCGAGGAGGAAGAACCAGATCGGCGCGGCGTCCACTTCCTGTGCGGTCCGGTCCTCCAACCCGCGTGAGGCCGCCTGCTCCAGGACCCGCCCCGGCTCGGAGAGCGCACGCCAGAATTCCGACCGCTCCCCTTCGTGCCAGCGTGGCGAGCTAAAGGTGGGTTGTAGAGCGAGCACGACGAAGAACACGAGCCCAGCGGCGGCGGTCATCGCCAGCGCGCCGAACAGCCGCGCCCCGAGTCCCCGAATGCGCTCCAGCCCGGGCGGCGGCCACTCGATGTGGCGCTGCGTGGAAGGTAGGAGGTAATCCGCGATTTCAGCGGCCGCCGGCCGTCGCTCGGGCTCCTTGACCAGACACCGGTCGACGAGCGAGGAGAGTTGCTCAGTCACGTCCGGTCGCAGGTTGCCGACCAGCGGTGGCGCGTCCCTGATGTGCGCGGCGATTGTCGCCATCGCCGACTCGGCCGAGAACGGCGGGCGGCCGGTCAGCAGCTCGAACCCCACGAGGCCGAGGCTGTACACGTCGCTCCGATCCCCGGCCTCCTGACCGCACGCTTGCTCGGGACTCATGTACCGGGGCGTTCCGACGAACGTCCCCGTCGCCGTGAGGCGATCACTCTCCGGCAAACGCGGCTGGCCGAGCGCGGCGCTGATGCCGAAGTCGAGCACCATCGCGCGCCCGCTATCCTTCTCGAGGATGATGTTGCGAGGCTTGATGTCGCGGTGCACGAGGCCGCGCGCGTGGGCCGCCGCCAGCGCCGAGGCGATTTCGCCGAGCACGCGCTTCACGCGCGCCTCCGGCGCGGCGGTTCCGGCGGGGAATTCCTCGTCGAGCACCTCCCCTTCGACGAACTGCATGATGAAGTACGGGGTGCCGGAGCGCGGCAGCTCGCCGACCTCATACACGCTGACGATGTTCGGATGCGAGACCATCGCGGCAGCCTCGGCCTCGCGGATGAAACGCGCGTGCGGGATCGGGTTTCCGGCGAGGGCAGGCGCCAGCACCTTGATCGCGACCATGCGCTTGAGCGCCGGGTCACGCGCCAGAAAGACCCGCCCCATCCCGCCGAACCCGAGCACGCGCAGCACCTGGAAGCGCGGTGCGAGCGCTTCGCAAAGCTCGGCAAGCAACGCTGCGGTCTCGCGGTCGTCGACCCCTCCGGCCTTGCGGGGGGGGGAGGAGTCGCCGGGCGTTTCGCTGAGCGTATCGGTAGCGTACGCCGGCTCCGCGGTGATGCCCGCGCTGCACGCGGGACACACCGCGTCGTCGGCGCTGACCGACGAGCTACACACAGGACAGCGGGTGAGGTGGGCCACCAGGCGGTACGATACGATGCGGCCGGCTCGCGCGGAACAGCGGCCCGGTATCCCTGTTCCGCCGGGCGGGCCAAGTCGTGGGAAGGGGGAAGAGGGAAGTGATCTGAACCCGTAGCCCGTGGGCAGGGCAGACGATGCCGCTTGGCGACAAGACGTGGATGACGCCGATGGAGCGCGCGGACGGACGCGCCGTGGCTGTCACAAACCCTTCGCTTCGTCTGCTCCTCCCGAGCGGAGTCAATCGAGTTCTGCATCTCTAATCCGGGAGGATGACCATGCGACACTCATGGAGTGGATGGTACGGCGTCGCCGTCGCGTCGGGGCTCACTCTGGCTATCGGCTGTAAGGACGCGCCGGGCGCGCCGGAGAGTTCGGCACGTGCGGATGACCCGGAGTTCGCGGAAGTGGCGGTCGACGGGGCTCCGGGTGCTCGGATTCCCTTCGCAAAGCTGCAGTTCTTCTTCGAGTTCAACTCGACCGACAACGACCTGGGCGTGCAGCTCCTCCTCGATGGGGACGAGTGGAGGCGCGTCGCGGGCTTCGACCCGGGCAACCGGAGGATCGTCGACATCTCGGCCCACGGGCGGCTGCAGGAGCTCGGGCTCACTGAGCTGTTTTTTGAGAGCGCCGAGCCATCGCCGGGCGAGGTGCTGGCCCTCTTCCCGGCCGGGACCTACCGATTCGTGGGTCTCACGCTCGGAGGCGACAGATTGGCGGGCACCGCGACGCTGTCGCACGACTTTCCGCCGGCCCCTTCCTTTTCGCCGTCCAACGGCGAGTTGGTGGACCGGAACAACGTCGTCATTCGGTGGAACGCCATTCCGGGGATCGCGTCCTATCAGCTCATCGTCGAGAACGAGGCCCTCGGCGTGGCGCTGACCGTCGATGTCCCACCGTCGGTCACGAGCATGCAGGTGCCGCCCGCGTTCCTCCAGCCTGGCACGACGTACAAGGCCGAGGTGCTGGCGATCGCGGCGAACGGCAACAAGACGATTACGGAGGGCACGTTCGTCACGCTGCCGTAGCGGCGATATTCCTGTCCGGTCTAGCAGCTCGGGCGCGCGATCGACCTGGCGGGTGGCCCCGCATCACTCCGCTCGAGCAGTACCTCCGCAGCAACGGCTGGACGAGCGGCTCTCGGCGAGCGTTCGGCGCATCCCCGTGCCCGGCGCGCTCACCCCGCGGATCGCGTCATCTGACGCCTCCGCGCGGACGGGACTAAGAATCAGAGTGCCAATAATAAGACGTCGGACAGGCTTGCTTTGGCGACAGAGAGACGAGGCTTCCGCTTTGACGCACATGTTCGTAACGCAAAACTTCGGACCGCAATGGGGCGGCATGGATCAGCGCCATGTGCAGCTTTGCCGCCGCTTCGTGCCTGAGCGGGTGCTTGTTTCCACCGTGCGTAGCGTGCGAGCCGATGGTCCGGCATTCGATCGCGCCGAGCCCTACACGATTATCCGTCAGCCATTTGCTCAGCGAGATGCCAAGCGCTCTACCAACACACTTCGCTGGGCGGCGTGGTTGGCTGGGCGCTGCGGGCCTGGGACCGAGCTGATCCACTGCGGCGAGATCCGTCCGACGAGCATCGCCGTCTGGTGGGCCGCGGGGCGCGCGCGCGTGCCATACCTCTTGTACGTGAACGGACTGGACCTGCTCCTGGAACGGCGGAGGGCAAGCCGGCCGCGACTGCGCGTGCTGGCACGTGCCCTAATGGGGGGAGCTGCAGGGATCGTCGCGAACTCGGCGTGGACCGCGGAGACCGCCGCGGACGTCATGCATAGAGTCGGGGTCCCACGGCTGCCGCCGATTGCCGCGATCGATCTGGGTACCGATCCCGACGAGTTCCATCCGACGCGCGACACTGGCGCCCTCCGCGCGCGGCTCGGACTCGGCAACGCACCGCTCCTGCTCACCGTCGCCCGCCTCCTGCCACACAAAGGCCAGGATGTGGCGATCCGCGCCGTAGCTCTGCTGGCCGGCGAGTTTCCTGAGCTCCGCTACCTGATTATTGGCGCCGGCCCTCATGAGCAGGCGTTACGGCATCTCGTCGCGGATCTCGGGATCGCGAACCGGGTGCTGTTCGAGACTGCACTGTCCACCTCGGAAGTCGCTGAGGCGCACGCGACAGCGACCCTCTACGTAGGCCCCTCGCGTCTGCACGACGCGGTGAACGTCGAAGGGTTCGGCCTGGCCTTTGCCGAAGCCGGGGCGAGCGGGACCGCCGTCATCGCGGGTGACTCTGGCGGCGTACGATCTGCGGTCCGCCACGGCGAGACGGGGCTCGTCGTACCACCGGCGGAGGAACGCGCCGTGGCCGGCGCGATCCGCGACCTTCTGCGCGACGCGTCGCGCCGTGAGGCCATGGGCCGCAGAGGTCGCGCGCTTGCGGAGGCGTACTATAACTGGGACCGCGTTGCGAGTGAGACGCTCGACTTCGCGCGGTCGGTGGTGAGGAGCCGGCAAGTCCGGCACGACGGGCCAGGTCTGCGGAAGTGGGGGGGGGG
>JALZIF010000255.1 GCA_030860435.1 Gemmatimonadota bacterium
ATCGTCAGGCACGTGCAGCCTTCCATCGCGCATCGCGATCGCGTCGCCGGAGGTCGGTGGCGCGAGGCTCTTGTATGTGGGCGTGGGGAGGGTCATCGGTCTTCGATCGCCGTCGTGCATGGGAGGAGCAGGGGAAGAGGGAAGAGGGAAGAGGGAAGAGGGAAGAGGGAAGGGAATCTCTTCCCACTTCCCACTTCCCACTTCCCCATTTCCGCTTCGGGCCGTTCGTTCAATAATATGCCGATGGCCTCCTCCCACAACTGCCTCGCCGCCGTCGCTGCCGCCGCGGTGCGCGACGGTTTCGCCGCGTACCACCACCGATTCGCCGAGATCACCGAGCGGGCGCGGACGCGCTTCGAACAACGCGACTGGCACGGGTCGCAGCAGGACGCCGGGGAGCGCCTCGCGCTCTACGGCGAGTACGTCACGCGCATGTTGCAAGCACTGCCGGGCTTGCTGGGCGACTCCGGCGACCACCCCGCGACGTGGTCGGCGATGCGGGCGGAGTACGCCGAGCTGGTGGCCGGCCGCGACGACGCCGAGATCGCCGAGACCTTCTTCAATTCCGTTACGAGGCGCGTCTTCGCAACGGTCGGCGTGGAACCGCGCATCGAGTTCGTCGAGCCCGGCACACGGGAGCCGGGTCCCGGGACTCGGGAAGCGCTGTCAAGCCGTTCGCCGCTCTTCCGCACCTTCGACGCCTCTCAGATCGACGCCGCCCTGGTTCGCTGCATCCTCGACTCTTTCACGTGGGCCGTGCCGTACCGCGATCCGGACCGCGCGGCCGAGCTCGTCGCGGCGATCCTCCGTGAGGACCTGGCGCTCGACGGCGAGCGCGCCGCGGGGACCGCGATCGATGTCCTCGACTCGCCCTTCTACCGTAACAAGGGAGCCTATCTCGTGGCGCGCGTGCGCTGCGGTGGGGCCGTGACGCCGCTCATCCTCCCACTCCTCAACACGGCTGACGGGATAGTCGTCGACGCGGCGCTCACAACGGCGGACGAGGCGAGTATCGTCTTCGGCTTCTCCTGGAGCTATTTCCGCGTCGCATCATGGCGGCCACGCGCGCTCGTCGACTTCCTTGCCTCGGCGATGCCGCTCAAGCGGGTAGATGAGCTGTACAACTCGATCGGTTACAACAAGCACGGGAAAACGGAGCTGTATCGCGCCGTCGTCAGGCAGATGGCCGCCAATGGGGCGCAGTTCGAGCCGGCGGAAGGGGACGAAGGGCTCGTGATGACGGTGTTCACGCTACCTGCGCTCAACATCGTCTTCAAGATCATCAAGGATACGTTCGGCCAGCCCAAGACGACGACGCGCCGAGCGGTAATGGAGAAGTATCACCTCGTCTTCCTGCGCGACCGCGCCGGGCGGCTCGCCGACGCGCAGGAGTTCGAGCACCTGGAGTTCCCTCGCCGCTGCTTCCCCAGCACCCTCCTCACCCACCTGCTCGCGACGTGCGCCGGGAGTGTGACGGTCGGGGAGGATCAGGTCATCGTGACGCATTGCTATACCGAGCGGCGCGTCACTCCCCTCAACGTCTACCTGCGCCGCGCCGACCGGCGCGGCGCGCGGGCGGCGATCCTCGATTACGGCAACGCGATCAAGGACCTCGCCGGGGCCAACATCTTCACCGGCGACATGCTCCTCAAGAACTTCGGCCGCACTCGCCACGGCCGCGTGATCTTCTACGACTACGACGAGCTCGCTCTCCTCACAGAGTGCCACTTCCGCCGCGTCCCGCCGGCGATGTCGCTGGAAGACGAGATGGCCGCCGAGCCGTGGTTCCACGTCGGCGAGCACGACATCTTCCCGGAGGAATTCAGCGCATTCCTCGTCCCGCCCGGCCACCTTCGCGACACCTTCCTCGCCGCGCACGCGGACCTACTCGGCGTCGCCTTCTGGCAAGGGATGCAGCGCCGGATCCAGGCCGGAGAGCTGGCGGATGTGTTTCCGTACAGCGAGGAGCGCCGCCGCCAGATGAGGGATGGCTAGCCGAGCGGGGCTCGACCGAAAGCCCCCCCTACCTTCCCCACGCTGGATCGAAGTCGTCACCGGGGTTGCGCGTGAGGCGCGTGATGTCGTCGCCGTCGGCGTCCATGACGTAGATGTCGAGGTCACCGCTGCGGTTGGAGGCGAAGACGATCCGGCCGTCAGGCGTCCACGCCGGGTCGATGTCGTCGGCGAACCCGCTCGTTAGCCGTCTCAAATTCGATCCGTCGGCGTTGACGACGAAGATGTCGAACTTGCCGTGCCGGCTTGATTGGAAAACCAACTTCAATCCGTCCGGCGACCAGGCGGCGTTGAGGTCGGCCGATGGGTGCTGCACGATCGGCCGCGCCCCGGTTCCGTCCGCGTTCACCACCCAGATGTCGAGATCCGCGTCAAACGCCACGCGCGTCCCGTCCGGCGACCAGCTCGGACGGAGCGTCTGACCGATGACGTCGGTAAGCCGCCGCCTGTCTGACCCGTCGGCGCGCATGATCGCGATGTCGCGGTTCGACGAGAATTGGCTCGTGGAGAAGGCAAGGAAATCGCCGCCGGGTGACCATGCCGGGTAGCCATCGCTCACCGTTACGCTCTGGCTGATAAGCCGCGGGCCATGCTCACGGTTCTCCCAGTCGACGATCGAGATCTGCGCGGGACTGGCCGCGCTCGCTTGCGTCACGTACGCAAGCCGCTTCCCATCAGGAGACCATACCGGGTCCGAGTCGTCCTCCGGGGTGTTCGTCAGGCGCATCTCCCCCGCGCCGTACAGCTCGAGCACATATATCTCGCGATTCCCATCGCGGGTCGAGACGAAGGCGATGCGTTGCGACGGTACCAGCGTGCACGCGACAGTGAACTCGGCGTCCACGGTCCCCTGTGGCGGGACCGCAACAGTAAGTGGGTTCTGGCTCGACACCGCGCAGTTGTTGGCGAGGCCCGTGAGGGTGATCGTGTATTGCTGCGGCGCGAGTCGTTCGATAGTGGTTTCGCCGTTCACGGCCAACGCCACGCCGGCGCCATTCGGGAGGACCACCGTATAGCCGTCCGGATCGAGACTCGCGCCCGTGGTCGTGACTCGGATGCGGAGCGTCCCCGTGGACCCTGGGGCCGGTCCCGTTGGCGGCGGCTGCCGCATCCCCGGATCCGTCGGGCCCTTCTCGCCGCGGCACCCCGCGACCAGAGCGAACGCGGCAAGGAGCACCAGGATGGGGGACGATCGGGGGGGGCGGAACCGCGTCATCGACAACTGCATCGGCTGCTTCCTCTGCTTCGGTGCTTCGGCTAACCGGGCCCGGCCGGGTAACCTCACGACCGCCCGGCGGGACAGCGCGCGGTCGGCATCACCCTGTGACTTTGCAAGTCGAGTGCCGCCACGGCCGGGCTCGCTAGTACGGGGCTCGCCACCAGCGGCTCAGGAACCGCGTCCGACTACGAGGACTCTGCGTCGTAGTCTCCCTCGTGCAAGTACGATGCGTATACCCCGCGCTTTCGCCACCGTTCCCGTCAGGCGCAGGCGCCGAAGAGCGGTGGCGTCCGTGTGGTCATTCTCGTGACAACCACAAAGTGGCCCACTACAGCGCTCACTGCCGTGGGCGGGCTCATGGCGGTGCCCGATTAGCTTTGAGGGCGGTCCGGCGTAACCTTTTTCAGCCTTTTTTTCACTCCTTCCCGCGTCTTCCGTGGCTCACCAGTTCATCTACGTCATGAAGGATCTCCGCAAGGTCGTCCCGCCGTCGCGGGTGATCCTGGACGCGATCTGGCTCTCCTTCTATCCTGGCGCAAAGATCGGCGTACTTGGCGCCAACGGCGCGGGGAAGTCGAGCTTGTTGCGCATCATGGCCGGCGTCGACCAGGACTTTCAGGGTGAGGCATGGGCAGCGAAGGGCACCAAGATCGGGTTCCTCCCACAGGAGCCGAGACTCGACGAGGCGAAGGACGTGCGCGGGAACGTCGAGGAGGCGGTGCGCGACCAGCGCCACTTACTCGAGCGCTTCAACGAGATCTCGATGCGCTTCACCGAGCCGATGACCGACGGCGAGATGACAAAGCTGCTCGACGAGCAGGCGCGGGTTCAGGAGCGGATCGAGATGCTCGATCTGTGGAACCTCGATACGAAGATCGAGATCGCGATGGACGCCCTGCGCCTACCGCCCGCGGAAGCGAACGTCACGACGCTGTCCGGTGGAGAGAAGCGCCGCGTCGCTCTCTGCCGCACGCTGCTCGCGCAGCCCGACCTGCTCTTACTCGATGAGCCGACGAACCACCTGGACGCAGAGAGCGTCGCGTGGCTGGAGCGGCATCTCGCCGAGCTGCCGGGGACGGTGGTGGCAATCACCCACGACCGCTACTTCCTGGACAACGTGGCGAAGTGGATCCTCGAGTTGGACCGCGGCCGCGGCATCCCCTACGAAGGCAATTACACTCTCTGGCTCGACCAGAAGCGTCTTCGCCTGCAGCAGGAAGAGAAGCGCGCCTCGGCGCGGCAACGCACGCTCGAGCGCGAGCTGGAGTGGGTGCGGATGGCGCCCCGCGCTCGTCAGGCCAAGAGCAAGGCGCGCATCCAGCGCTTCGACGAGCTGGTGACCGAGCAGCAGGGGGAGAAGGGGATGCAGCACGAGATCGTGATTCCCCCGCCCCCCCGCCTGGGCAACGACGTCGTGGTCGCGAAGGAGCTGCGCAAGGCGTACGGCGACACGCTCCTCTTCGATGCCCTGTCGTTCTCCTTGCCGCGCGGGGGGATTGTCGGCGTCATCGGCCCTAACGGCGCGGGGAAGACAACGCTTTTCCGCATGATCGTTGGAAGCGAGCGCCCCGATGCTGGGAGCCTGACGATCGGTGAGACGGTGTCACTCTCGTACGTGGATCAAGGGCGCGAGCTCGCGGGAGCGCGCACGGTCTACGACGAGGTGAGCGATGGACAGGACACGATGATGATCGGCAAGCGCGAGCTGGACTCACGCGCCTACGTGTCGAGCTTCGGCTTCCGCGGCCCCGACCAGCAGAAGCGGGTGGCGAACCTCTCCGGCGGGGAGCGGAACCGTCTGCACCTCGCGAAGCTGCTGAAGAGCGGGGGCAACGTGCTTCTGCTCGACGAGCCCACCAACGACCTCGACGTCGACACGCTGCGCGCGCTGGAGGACGCGCTGGTGGACTTCCCCGGCTGCGCGGTCGTGATCAGCCACGACCGGTGGTTCCTGGACCGGATCGCGACGCACATGCTGGCGTTCGAGGGGAACAGCGAGGTGGTGTGGTTCGAGGGTCCCTACTCCTCCTATAAGGAGGACCTGCGGCGGCGGAAGGGCATCGACGCCGACCAACCCCACCGCGTGGCGTATAAGAAGCTGGTTCGGGCGTGATCGCTATAAGAACGGCCATCGCAGCCGCGATCAGCTTCCTCGCGCTCCACCAACGACAGCGCGCCGTCGCCCGCGCGCTCGGGTTCGGGGAGTAGCGCCAGGACGCGTCCGCCGGGCCTTAGCTCACTCTGGCTAGCTCCCACAACTCTGTGAGCCCACGCTCACCCACCAGTTGGCGAAGGGCCGCCATGTCGATTTCGTCTCCGCTGATCCGAACGATTCCAGAGATGTCGCGAACGTGCCGGTCGGAACCCGACTGCCTGTAGTACTCTAGCTTTCTCACGATCACGTATTCGACGGGCGCGAACCAAACGACTCCGCTGGCCATCAATTCGGCGCGCCGCCGCTGTAGCCCCCATGCGTGCAGCGGGTCGTCGGCGGCGATGTAGACGTCCGCTCGTAGCGCGGTCTCATGGTGAATGATGTTGAAGTGACCGAAACGAGCCCGCTGCCGCTCCTCTTCAATCGTTTCGAGCGGCGGTACATAGTATGAATGCTCCGGAAACGCTCGGTGGAGGAGGATGGGGCTTGCCGAGTCGAGTCGCGCGACAATGTCCACGTCGTTCGTCATCCGAGGCTCCCCATAGGCGATGGCGGCCACGGCGCCGGTGACCATGTACTCGATGCCTGTTTCGTGAAGCCGCTGGAGGAGCAGCCGATAGACGTCAGGCGCGGTCATGTCCGAAGGCGGCGCGAACCCGTCGGAGCACCTCTGTTTCGCTCAATTCGGGGTCCCGCCGGCTGATGGCCGCGCGCTTCACATCCCACGCGAACGCGCGAAGCGATTCCGCGACGAGGAGCTTCTGTTCGATGCTCAGAGCGCGAACGGCCTTCGTGTGGGCCATGAGCGCGTCGGGGTGCATGCCTATTCGCGCACGCGGGGCGTGGACATGGGTGCGAGGAGGGAATCGTTGGGCGACGGCGGGAGACGAGCGTCGAGCGTCGAGCGGCACCGAGCAAGAATGCGTCCTTACGGCGCTCCGCGCCAGCCGTCCCGCGGCACGACCGGTGGCCCGCGCAGCGCAATGGCAGCTATTGCCGCCCGGCGCCTCGCGCGCGCTAGCGACGCCTCCTAGCTTCTCTGCAAGTTCGAGCGTGTCGAGCTCGCGTAGCAGGATTCCCAGGGTGTATACCATGCGACCGAACGCCGCCTTCGCCCTCTCGACCCTCGGCGCCGCCGCTCTCGCGCTCGCCCTTCCGGCGACCGTCCAAGCCCAACCGGCGACCGAATGGCCCGTTCACTCGATGTCGCGCCCCCAACCCCGGGTGGTCGATCCCGGTCCTTTCACTGCGTCCCTGCCTCCCCCGTCCGACGCGATCGTTCTCTTCGACGGGCGCTCCCTCGCCGCCTGGCGCTCGGCCGGTACCGCGGGCGGCCCGAGCCGCTGGCGCATCGGGAGCGATTACATGGAGGTGGTGCCCGGCGCGGGGGGGATCGCCACCGTCCAGGAGTTCGGCGACGTGCAGCTCCATCTCGAGTGGATGGCGCCGAGCCCGCCGGCGGGCGACGGACAGAGTCGCGGGAACAGCGGCGTGTTCCTTATGGGGCGGTACGAGCTGCAGATCCTCGACTCGTATCGCAGTGTCACCTACTCCGACGGGCAGGCGGCCGCGCTCTACGGGCAGGAGCCGCCGCTCGTCAATGCGAGCCGTCCGCCGGGACAGTGGCAGACGTACGACATCATCTTTCGTCGTCCCCGTTTCGACGCCGCAGGCAAGCTCCAGCGCGCCGCGCGGATCACCGTGCTCCACAACGGCGTGCTCGTGCACGATGCCGCCACCATCGGCGGCGCCACCAGGCACCAGGAGCGGGCGACGTACAGCGCGCATCCCGACCGCTTATCGCTCTCGCTCCAGGATCACGGCCACCCGGTACGCTTCCGCAACATCTGGGTGCGCGAGCTGCCGGAGAGCGAGCGGTAAGGGGGCTTCGCCGTCGATCAGCGGCCGCGCACGACGAATGGCGTCACCAACTCCGTCCGGTCCCACTGCAGGCGTAGCGCGCCTGCTGCTTCCCCCGCCTCCTCCGTCACCGCGATCGTGAACAGCTCGACTACCGCCGGTAGCGCGCGCACGATTAGCCTGACGCGGCCGAGGTCGTGCGCCGCGTCGTACGCCGTGCCGGCCTGCCCGGTCTCCCGGCTGATGATCAACGTACCGCCCTCGCGCGCCGGGATCGAGAAGAACGTGTAGCTACCAGGGGGAACCACCACCGCGTTCGCGCCGGTGCCGAACGCCAGCTCGCGATCGGTGGTGAAGTGCGTGGCCTGGTTGGCGCCGGTGCGCCACACCTGCCCATAAGGGACGAGCGCGCCCCAGATCTCGCGACCGCGCTTCGCCGGCACGCCGTAGTTCACAGTGATCGCGGCGCCATGGACGCGCGCCAGCGTCGTGTCGCGTCCGGAGAGCGCGCCGAGGCTGCGTCCTGCGGCGTCTTCCGCCGTCCAGCGCGCGACGAGCGAGTCGATCGCGAGCCATGGCCGCCGCTCGACGACGAGCTTGCGGGTCGTGGCGCCAGCGTCGAGGCCGAGCAGGCGACCTTCGGCATCCACTTGCGCGCGCATCGTTCCGCGCGTCGGATGCGTGATGGTCATCGAATCCGCGCCAACGCGCGCGAAGGCGAATTCGCCCACCCGCGAGCCGGTCAGCAGCGGTTGCATGACCTCCTCGGTGCCGGCCGCGCGGGCGCGCATCAGCGCCACCTCGAAAGGCCAATGCACCATGTCGATGAAGGGGAGCACGCGCGTGTTTGCCGCGACCATTCGCGTGCGCGGCTCGGCGTCGCCCGAGATCTCGATGCGGAGCGAATCGCCCGCCCGCGTAACCACTTGCCGTCGCTGCGGCGCCGCCGCGTTTCCGACCCCCCCCCGCGGGTCGAAGCTCCGCGCCTCGAGGCTGAGCATCTTGCCGTCAGGCGACAGCTCCAACACGTAGCGCGTAAGCGTTGTGGCCGGGACACGAAGCAGCACCTCGGCCTCGATGCGACGGGGCGTTCGGACCACCCGTTCCACGACGAGCGTGTCGGCACCGAGCCGTGTGACGAAGGCGGCGCTGTCAGGGCGGCCGGTCTGCGCTGCCGCGGCGGGCACGTTCGCGAAGGCAGCGGCGAAGAGAAGGAGCGTCGCCGCCGTGCGGGCGTCGGGAGCGGTGATGGAGCGAGCCACGGCAGGTGTACCTCCGAGCGAGTTAAAGATGAGGTTGGTCGAGATTCGGGCATCGACCTCTCATCAACTTACGGCCCGGCCAGCGGTGCCGTTGGGGGGGTGGGGGCAGCGGTGCGCGCACCTGTTTGACAAGCTTCGGTGGTAGGCGCACGCTTATTCCAGTCACTTCATGCCGGAGAGCTCATGGGCTACCGTACTCGCCCGACTGCCGGAGCGCTCGTCGCCGCGTGCGTGCTGGCCGGCGTCACTTACGCGGCGCCCGCGGCCTCGCAGGCCGGGCGCGCACCTCTCCGCTTCGCCCTCACCTTTCCGCGCGAGCGGAGCGCCGGCCCTATCGACGGTCGTCTTCTGCTTCTCATCTCGGCCGACACCACCGCCGAACCGCGCTTCCAGATCAACGACGGCCACGACACGCAGCTCGTTTTCGGGATCGACGTAGACGGATGGCGCCCCGGCGAGGAGCACGTAGTCGATGCGAGCGCGTTCGGTTACCCGCTTCGCTCCCTCGCCGAGCTGCCACGCGGCACCTACCGGGTGCAGGGACTGGTCAACCGGTACGACACCTTCCGCCGGAGCGACGGCCACACGGTCAAGCTCCCCCCGGACAAGGGCGAGGGACAGCAGTGGAACCGCAAGCCCGGGAATCTCTACTCGCGTCCCCGTACCCTCGCCGTCGACCCATCGCGCGACGAAGTCATCCGAATCGCGCTCGATCAGGAGGTTCCGCCGGTCGAGGCCTTCGAGAAGCAGGAGACGAAGTACGTCAAGTATGTGAAAATCCGGAGTGAGCGGCTGTCGAGGTTCTGGGGGCGCGACATGCACCTCGCGGCGTGGGTCCTTCTGCCGTGGGGCTTCGACGACCACCCGGGCTCGCGCTATCCGCTCGTGGTGAACCACGGGCACTTTCCCTCGGAGCTGGGAGACTGGCGCGAGACGCCCCCGGACACGACGCTCGTTCCCGACTTCAGCACACGCTTCAGCCTGCGCGGCTACAACCGCATCCAACAGGAGCACGCTTGGCAGTTCTACAAGGAATGGACGGGCAAGGGCTTTCCGCGCGTGCTGCTGATCGAGATCCAGCATCCCACTCCCTATTACGATGACTCCTACGCTGTCAATTCGGCCAACAATGGCCCATACGGCGACGCCATCCAATTCGAGCTGATCCCCGAGATCGAGCGTCGTTTCCGTGGGATCGCTCAGGGGTGGGCCCGCTTCACCTACGGCGGCTCGACGGGTGGGTGGGAGGCGATGGCTGTGCAGATGTTCTACCCTGACGAGTACAACGGCGCGTGGATCGCCTGCCCGGACCCGATCGACTTCCGCGCCTACACGGTTGTCAACATCTACGAGGACTCGAACGCGTACCACGCCGGCGGGCGGTGGAAGCGCGTGCCGCGGCCGGTGCATCGCAACTGGCTGGGACACGTCTCCGCGACGCTGGAGCAGATGAACCATCGCGAGCTAGCGTTAGGCACGCGAAGCCGCTCGGGACAGCAGTGGGACGTGTGGGAGTCGGTGTACTCGCCCGTTGGGGCCGACGGCTACCCGAAGCCGATCTGGAACAAGCTCACGGGAACGATAGACAGGTCGGTCGCCGCCCATTGGCGCGAGAACTACGACCTCTCCCACATCCTGCGCCGCGACTGGAAGACGCTTGGCCCCAAGCTCCGCGGCAAGCTGCGCATCTACGTGGGCGACATGGACAACTACTACCTCAACAACGCGGTGTACCTGGTGGAGGACTTCCTCCGCTCGGCGGATCCGCCCGCCGACGCCGTCGTGGATTACGGCGACCGAGATGAGCACTGCTGGAACGGAGATCACACACGCCCCAACGCCTTCTCACGGCTGCGCTATCCGCAGATGGTGCTGCCGTGGGCCGTCGAGCGGATGCTGATGACGGCGCCCAGGGGAGCGGACGTGCGGAGCTGGCGGTATTAAGTCTTGTGTCGGAAAGTGATTCGGCCGCGACTCAGGTCGTATGGCGACACTTCGAGGGTCACCCGGTCACCGGCCAGGATCCGGATCCTGAACCGGCGCATCTTCCCGGCCGTCATCGCCAGGACCGAATGGCCGTTCGGCAGGCTCACCCGGAACGTGGCATTGGGAAGGACGTCCATTACCGTCCCTTCGAGCTCGATCGCTTCTTCCTTGGCCATCCCGTCCTCGCGTGTGTGGTCGTGCATGATGAATGGCGTCGGTCCACAGACGCTCGGACACTGGGGCGGCTCTAACCGCCGCGCCCGGTTGGGCTGCGAAAGCAAAAGGGCCTGCGCAACCGGCAGGCCCCGTAGTTGACCGCTGGACCGTGGGGCGCGACTTGTCGGGCGCCGCCCGGTCTCGAAGCGTAAGGGGTCCGTGCCCCACGTGTCAATGTGTGCCGGGGGGAAAGACCGTCGAAACGGACGCGAACCGGGGGAATATTCCCTTGGCAGAACCAGCATCTTGCATCTGCCGGCGGTCCCTATTAAGTTTGGACCAGAGACATACGCGTGCCCCAGGTGCGCGGACATGTACCGAGTGCTTGAGACGGGTCTGCATTCGCGCAGACCTTTTTGTTTTTTCCGTCCGAGACACGGGCGGGCCCATCGTGAGGGCGAGGATCACGAGAGGATCGTAGTCGGCACGCACGGCGGTATCGAGCTCCGACCACGGCACCAATCTATTGGAGGAGTACCGTTATGCGTACGACCGGCACCGTCAAGTGGTTCAACGATTCCAAGGGCTTCGGTTTCATTACCCCCGAGGATGGCCAGAAGGATTGCTTCGTGCATCATTCTGCTATCCAGGGCTCTGGCTTCAAGTCGCTCGCCGAGGGTGAGCGCGTGGAGTTCGAGATCGTCCAGGGGCAGAAGGGCCCCGCGGCCGAGAACGTCACCAAGCTCGGCCGCTGAAGGGCGGGACCACCAACATGGGCCCTGCGGCAGCGGCACGGGTGCCGCGGTCGCAGGGCGACATGTACGTCATGGCCGGTCCGGCTCGCTGGACCGGCCATGCGCGTTCCGGCCGCCCGGGGCTCTGTGCAGGGCCTCGTCAGGCGCGCGACGCACCCGTGACACATCACCCCGAGAGGCACCAGGAGACACTAGATGGTTGAGATGAAGCTCGACGAGACCGATCGCATCGAGTGGGCGATCAAGGCGTTCAAGCGCAAGGTCCAGAAGGCGGGAGTGCTGAAGGACCTTCGCCGCAAGCGCCACTATGTGAAGCCGAGCGCGGCACGACAGCTCAAGTCGGCGGCAGCCCGGCGCCGGAAACGGACGAAGCGCGAAAGCTAGGCCCGAATAGGCGCGGCGCTGCCACTCACGCCGCACCAGTCCGTCCGCAGCTCAGCGGCTTCGGTCGCCGAGCGCGCAGACGAGAGAGTCGAGACAGCGCGCGGCCAGCTCCCGCGGCCCGTACGCGCACATCTCAGTGTCGTTGCTCCGCCACTGCCAGTCGTCCGCGCGCGTCGCTTCGGCGCGGAGCAGGTCTTCGCGGATGGGGGTCGCGCGGACACCCCCGCCCGGCGCCGCGCCGCGCCCGATCGTGCCAGCCCATTCGATGATCAGCAGCCGCCCCTCGGCTACCGAATCGAAGTGCGAGCGAATCCAGGACAGGCTGAGTGCTACCGGCCCGAGCTGGACGGTACACCGGCCGGGTGCGCGGCGGACCTCGGCGCGAACCTCGGTAGCCGCGCCATTGGTGACCGCGCCATCGGCGACCGGGCCTAACGCGGCGGCCTGGCGCGCCACCTCATCGGCCAGGCGATCGAACTCGCGGCCCAGCGCCGAGGTCGCGCGGTAGGAGCCGAGGAAAGTGTCGCGCTCGCGCGCCGTCTGCTCGTCGGCGGCCGCCCGTGCGACCATCGTCGCCGCGGGGACGGGACGCGTCGCGCCACCTCGCGCTGCAACGGCCTCGACTATACGGTCCACGCAATCGTCGAGGTCGCAGTCTAGCACGCTGCACGAGGATGCGTTTTCGAGCCATTCGGGCAGCGGCGTGCGATCCAGCGACACGACCTGCAGGAAGCCCTTGCCGCCGGCCCGCACCCGCTGGCGGATCGCGGCGGCGTCATCGCGCGTCGTGGGCGTCCGCCCCCACATGTGTTGGTGCAGCACTACCACCACGCGCGCGCGCGTTCGAAACACATCCCAGGCGCCGTGTTGGTC
>JALZIF010000258.1 GCA_030860435.1 Gemmatimonadota bacterium
CATACAAGGAGCTGGTTCCGCTCATCGGCTCCAAGGAAGGGATCTCGCACCTCGCGCTCGCGTACCTGAACGAGGAAGACGTGGCCGTCATCCCGGAGCCGGGTTACCCGGCGTACGGCGGCGGCACCGCGCTCAGCAGCGGCACTGCGTACCCCTACCCGCTGCGCCCACGCACGAACTTTCTCGTCGAGTTGGACGAGATTCCGCCAGATGTGTTGCGCCGGACGCGGATTCTCTACCTCAACTACCCGAACAACCCGACCGCAGCGATTGCTCCGCGGGATTATCTCGAGCGAGTCGTCGCCCGGTGCATGGAACTCGACATCCTCCTGGTGTATGACAATGCGTACTCGGAACTGGCGTTTGACGGATACCGTCCGCCGAGCATCTTCGAGGTCGAGGGGGCACGCGAGATCGCGGTCGAGTTCCATTCGATGTCGAAGACGTACAACATGACGGGGTGGCGGCTCGGGTGGGCGGTGACTCGTTCCGAGGTCGCGACGACGCTGCAGAAGGTGAAGACCTACGTGGACACGGGTCCCTTCATGGCGCTCCAGGCCGCCGCGGTCGCGGCGATCGAGAGCTACTCCGAGTGGGTGCCGGCGAACGTTGCGGTCTTCAAGGAGCGCCGCGATGCCGCCGTGGACGCGTTCCGCGCCGCCGGGTTCGTCTGCGAGGTACCGCGCGCCACGATGTACCTGTGGCTGCAGCTTCCCGACGGCGTGCCTGACGCGGCGTTCGCCGAGCGGCTACTCATCGAAGAGGGTGTCGTACTGGTTCCGGGCTCCGGATTCGGGGCGGGGGGAGAAGGATTCGCACGAGTCTCGTTCGTCGCTCCACCGGAGCGGATCGCGGAGGCGGCGGCGCGCGCGGGTCGCGTCCTGAGCGCGTTCGGGGCTGGCGTGGTGTGAGCCGCCGCCCCGGCGGGCCGTGGATCGTCTCGCTCGCCCTGCACGCCGTGCTCGGTGCCGGCCTCGTGTACGTCGTCGGCAGGCCGGGATCCTTCGAGGAATGGTGGCGGAGTCAGAAATCGCCGCCGAAGGTGGTGGAACGGATCGGCTTCGTGTCCGTCCCGCAGGGGCCGATCGACACCCCCGGCCGGAGCGGCGGCGACGATCGTCCGGTGACCGCGCCCCAAGCTCCGCCGCCGCCCCTCGTCGCGCCTACCGAAACGCCGGCTGGTGTCCCGATGCCGGTGCCGCTGCCCATAACTCCGGAGGCGGGCGCGGGGCGCGTGGTAGGGGAGGGAGGGCCGACGCAGGGGATCAACCCGTCGTACAGGGACCCGCGCCTCTGGATCGCGCCGGAGCGCGGCGTCGTGACGGCTCCGGCGCCGGGGAAGCAGACCCCCGAGGAGATTGGGCGCGAGATCGGGCGCCGGCTCGAGGTGCTCAATGATTCCATCGCTCTTGCGCGGAGCGGCCGCAAGCCGGGCGACTGGACGGTTGAGAGGGATGGCAAGAAATACGGGCTAGATCAGAATCACATCTACATCGGGTCCGTGAAGCTCCCGGCTGCGCTCCTGGCGCTGTTGCCGATCAACCGGCAGGCGAATCCCGCAGCGCTCGACCGCGAACGGGCTCTCTCCTCGATGAGCGCAGACATTCGGTTTCACGCGCAGCGCGCCGCCACCGAGGACGAGTTCAAGGCGGCGGTCAAGCGCATTCGGGAGCGCAAGGAGCGCGAGCGCCGCGCGGCGGAGCAGCTAGCAAAGAACGCCCAGGCTCCGTGAGCCCGGGCGTTCGGAGATGGCCAATTGATAGTGGCTACTCGCTCGGCTCGGCCGTTTCCTCGATCACGGTCTCGCAGAACGGCCGGAATACGCCACAGACGGTCCCGAGAAACGCGAAGTCGTCCTTGCTGCCCTCGAGCACGATCTCCTCATCCGCGGGGTTAGCGGGGGTGAGCACGAAGCTCCCGTTGCTGCGTGTCAGCGTCTTGACCGTGGCCTCCTCGCCGATTCGGACGGCGACCATGTCGCCCTCAGCGGGGTGGTGGTCGGGCTTGATCATGACGTAATCGCCGTCGAAAATTCCGCGGCCCGTCATGCTCTCCCCATCGACCTTGAGGAAGAACACATCCTCCTGCGGGACGAAACGGCGGTCGATCGTGATGAAGCCGACGCGGTTCTCGGTGAGTAGTGCTGGCTCGCCCGCCGCGACCTTCCCGTAGTAGGGAATCGGCTGTGTGCGCCGCGATACCTGGAAGCCGAGCAGGCGGACGCCCCTCGAGCGTGAGGGATCGCGCTCGATGTATCCCTTGTCGGCGAGCGATTGCAGCAGCTCCGAGACGGTCTTGGTCGACTTGATCTTGAAGCGCTTCCCGATGTCCCGGACGCTCGGCTGGTACGTGTTCTCCGCGAGGAAGTCGAGAAGGTACTGGTATACCTTCCGCTCCGTCGTCGTCAGTGGCTCTGGCATAAGCGTATCGTGGAAGCCGGTCGAAGGAGGGACGTGACTCGCGGACCCGCACAGAGAGCCACGCTCATAATTGCACGTTGTCAGTCGCGCGTCAACGCTAACATTTCGCGTGAAGCCATGCGACGGCCTGATCGAGCCGGGCGAGTGCCCGTTCGCGCCCCATAGTTACAACTACGTCGAAAATACCCGGACTTACGCTCATCCCGGTAAGCGCGAGGCGCAGTGGTTGGAAGATCTTCCCCGCCGCGATGCCGCGTTCCGTCGCGAGCGCGCGCAGGGCGAGCTCCAAGACTCCGGCGTCCCACTCATGAACCGTTTGGAGTCGATCTCGCGTCACGAGAAGCAGCTCGGCGGTCTCACCTGCGTTCGTCCATGTTTTCGCGACGGCGTCGGGATCGTAGGCTATCTTTTCCGTGAGATAGGGGCGCGCTTGCCGCACGATGTCGTGCGTCGTGCGCGCGCGCACCTTCAGGAGATCGATCAGCGCGAGATACCACTCCCGGCGCTCGGCGAGCTCCGCCGCCGTCGCGAGGCCAGCGCCGACAATCTCGCGGGTGACCACCGGCTCGAGCTCGGCCGCCGGCGTTAGGCTCAGGTGCTGGCCGTTCATCCACTCGAGCTTCTGCGGGTCGAACACAGCCGCCTTCTTCTGGAGCCCGTCGAGGGAGAAGCGCTCGACCATCTCTTGCAGCGCCATCACCTCGCGGTCGCCGCCGGGCGACCAACCGAGGAGCGCGAGAAAGTTCACCATCGCGCTCGGGACAATGCCCTCGTTCCGGTAATCGGCAACCGCGGTCGCTCCGTGGCGCTTGCTCAGCTTCTTCCCGTCGGTGCCGTGGATCATCGGGACATGCCCGAAGCGCGGAAGCGGCGCGCCTAGCGCGCGATAAAGGAGAATCTGCTTCGGCGTGTTCGAGATGTGGTCGTCACCGCGCATGACGAGCGTGATCCGCATCGCGATGTCGTCCGATACGACCGCCATGTTGTAGATGGGCGTGCCGTCGGAGCGCAGGACGACGAAGTCCTCGATGTCCTTGTTCGGGAAGCTGATGCGCTCGTGCACGACATCATCCCAGTCGGTGGCCCCCTCGGGAACGCGGAAGCGGATCACGTACGGCACGCCATCCTGCACGCGCCGCGCGACCTCGTTCGGCTCGAGCCGGTCGCACCGGCGATCGTACTTGAAGCTCTCCTTCCGACCCTCCGCCTCGCGCCGGCGCTCCTCCAGCTCGGCTGACGTGCAGAAGCAACGATAGGCCGCGCCGGTCTCGAGCAGGTGCCGCCCGTCCGCCCGGTGGCGCTCGAGGTTCGCTCCCTGGTAAACGACATCTTCGTCCCAGTCGAGCCCGAGCCATCGGAGCCCGTCGAAAATCGCGCTGGTGCTCTCTTCAGTGCTGCGCGCCTTGTCGGTGTCCTCGACACGGAGGAGGCATTGACCGCCGTGCTTGCGCGCGTAGAGCCAGTTGAAAAGCGCGGTTCGGGCGCCGCCAACGTGCAAGTACCCGGTCGGCGACGGCGCGAAGCGGACGCGAATGGAACTCGTCGTGTCGGTCATGAGCCCTTCGGCCGGAATGGGAGAAGGGACAAGGAACACGGGACGTCCATGGTCTTGCCCCGTGTCCCGTGTCCCTTGTCCCGATGTTTCTGCTAGCGGAGAGGGAGGGATTCGAACCCTCGATAGAGCTTTTCGACCCTATAACGGTTTAGCAAACCGCCGCCTTCAGCCTCTCGGCCACCTCTCCGGGGCGCGACCCCGGCGCCTACTCCGCCGCGAGCCACGTCGTTCGGAAGTCCAAAAAGTTAGCCGTCTTTCAGAGAGCAGTCAACCACGCTCGAGCTCGCGGGCCGGGCCGCGCCGTTGCGCGCGAACGCTGGTGCCTGACGGCGCTCCGGCCTGGTGTCACTCGCGGTAGTACTCGTCCACGCACCAGCGTATGGTGCGATCGAGGGCTGCGACGGTTGCGTCGTCCGGCGGCGAGCGATCGAAAACGGCGCGCACTGCGTACTTGACAGCCATCAGCGCATGCTCGGGCGGCGCCCCACGGCGCTTGAGATCGCCCACAAAGTCGCGCACCGCTACCTGGAGGTGGTCACCGGCGATGTCGTTGCTCTCGAGCGCCGCGCGGAGCCGCGCAACGAGTTCCGGCGGGACGACGTCCGAGGGCGTGGGGCGAGGGGGACGGGGTGGGTTGTCGGCGCTGGAGGAAGTCAAGGGATCGGAGAGATCGGAGTTGGGAAGGTTGGGCGTGAGGGGGTGGGGCCAGGCGGCCGGAGTGTCTTCGCGTGAGCGGCTAGGACGGAGCGACGGCAGTGGGTGGCGCTAGGGCCGCGCCGGTGGGGCGAGCTGCGACGGAGGGCGGGGGACTCGAACCCCCAAGGGCTTGCGCCCGGCGGTTTTCAAGACCGCTGCCTTACCAGTTAGGTCTAGCCCTCCCTCCTCCAAAGATGGCTCCGGCGAGTCTGATTCTCAACCTGCCTGGCGGGCGGCCCGCGTGAGGATCCCTAGCTGAGTCGCGGCCGCCCTACCGAACTCCCGTCACGTCGGCGAGCGCCCCCGCGGTGACCATAAGCCGCTGGGACACTGCGGCGTTCCCTACCCGCGCTTCGGCTTCGGCGAGGCTCACCGCCGTCGTGACGTACAGAAGCGGAATCCCAGCGGACGCATTGTCGACCCAGTCCTCTCGCTCGAGCAAGGACGCTGGAGCGAGGAATACGTCGTTCCACAGCGCCCGTGTACGCGCAAGGTCGAACCACCCCTCGCGCGGGAGGTTCAGCGTGTCGCCGGCGGCCGTCGGAACGAACGGGAGTAGCTTCCGAGCCAACCCCTGGGTCAGCAGGTAGTCGCCCAGCCCAAGGCGTTCGCCGAAGCCCCCCGCCGTGCGGCTGACGTACAGGGGGCGCGCTGGGTACGAGTCGAGGATAATCCGAAGCACGACCAGATCGGCGCGCTCGAGATATCCCGGCCCAACGGGGATTGTCGCGGTAATCGTCCCCTGGGGAGTCTCCTTGCGGAAAGTCTGCGCCTCGGCGAGGGGGAGGAGCTCCGGAAGACCGTCGGCCTCGTCCAGGGTGAGCTTGAGCGCCGGCCCGCTCGGCTCCGTCCAGTCACGCCCGCGATAGATCGCCGGGCCGTTTGCGGCGTCGTAACCGAATACGGGGCGACGAATCAACTGCCTCACGTACCAGTCCGTGTTCAGCAGCGAGGTGTTCGCGACGATCACGTCCTTGCGAATGCCTTCCACTTCCTGCGCGTACCAGAGCGGGAATGTGTCGTTGTCTCCCACCGTCACGAGGATCCCGTACGGCTCGACCGAGTTGAGCAGATCGTGGGCAAAGTCGCGCGTATCGGTCTGGCCGGCGCGCGAGGCGGCGTCCCAGTTGGCCGCCAGCGGGACTACGGCGACGAGGAGGAGTGGTGACGCCCCCAGCCAGCTCCGCCGCCGCGGCAGAGTCAGCGTCTCGCGCCCGTACCGCACCTGCTCTGAGCCGAGCATCACCGCCGCGCTCTCCCACAAGAACACGAGACCCAGCGCGGCCCACACGCCCCACGCCGAGAAGCTCACGACGAAGAAATAGTCGCGGTCTCGGACCTCGCACGGCACGTCCCCGGCGGCTTCCATCGCGAGGCACTGCGAATGGCCGTACTTGAAGTTCAGGTAGTATATGAGGACCAGCGTCAGCGTGAACATGAAGGTCCCGAGATACCAGAAGGACCGCCGGTCGCGCTTCCAGTGGACGTAACCGCCGAAGAGGCCGAGCACGAGGTAGAACACCGCGAGGAGCTGCTGAACGACGGGCATCGTCCCGTGCATGTCGCGCATCCACTGCCACTTGAAGTACAGCCACCACATGCCGAGCTGGCCGGCGACCGGCGCCTGCCGCTCCAGCACCGATGGCTTGCCGTACTGCCCGCGGTTGAAGTTGTACAGGAACGCGTCCCACGTCTGCTGGCTGAACGTGCACGCCCACTCGAAGGCCATGCGGCAGCCGGTTGGCTCGCCTTCGTTGATCGCGGGGAAGTGCGCAGCGCGGATCGGCTGGAAGGCAAAGACGGTGATCCCGAAGAGCACGGCCACGGCGCACGCGAGGAGCAGTTTCCACCGGAGCACCGTCTGCGGTCGCCTGACGAGGACGGCGACCGCGACCGCGGGCCCGGCGAGGAACCCCATCATATGGTTCGAGTAGCCCAGCCCGAGGAGATAAGCGATCAGGACGAGGATGCGGTCTGCGGCCCGCCCGTCCGGGTCGTCCGACCACCTCACCGTGAGCCACGAGATCGCCGCGAGCATGACGAGCGAGATGGTGTACACCTTCTCGTTGACGACGCTCTGGTTCCACACGGTGAACGCTGTCGCACCGATGAGCGCGGCCAGCACCCCTCCAGCTACCCGCTGCCACCGCTCGGCAAGCCAGGCGACGAGCACCCGCTCGGCGACGAGAAACCACAAACCGGCAGCCACGGCGCCGGTGACCGCGGCGAGCATGTTGATGCGCACGGCGACGGAGGTCCCGGGAATCGGCAGCACCGAGAACACGCGGCCGATCAAAACGAAGAGGGGATTCCCCGGAGGGTGCGGGTTGCCGAGCACGAACGCCGACGCGATGTATTCGCTCGTGTCCCACATCGCCGTCGTCGGGGCGAGGGTTACGAGGTAGAGGACGAGAATCGCGGTGGCGGTGATTCCGGCGGCGACGTACGATGGCCGGTAGTCGAGCTCGGTGGGCGGCATCCGATTAAGTTAATGCCGGAACTGCCGCCGGCCGGTGAACACCATCGCAATCTCGTGCTCGTCCGCGGCGGCGGTCACCTCGGCATCGCGTACCGAGCCTCCGGGCTGCACTATCGCGGTGATCCCAGCTTCGGCGGCTTGGTCGACGCCATCGCGGAATGGGAAGAACGCGTCGGAGCCGAGCGCGGCACCCGCGGTCTCGTGGCCGGCCCCGCGCGCCTTGTGCACCGCGAGGAACGCTGCGTCCACGCGCGACATCTGCCCGGCGCCGATGCCGATCGTCGCGCCGGAGCGGGCCAGCACGATAGCGTTCGACTTGACGCTGCCGACCGCGCACCAGGCGAAGAGGAGGTCGGCACGCTCGGCATCGCTCGGCGCCCGCCTGGTGACGACCTGCCAACTGTCGGCGCTCGATCCGCTCGGCCGTTCCTGAACGAGAACGCCGCCACGCACGCGCTTGTAGTCGAAGCTT
>JALZIF010000010.1 GCA_030860435.1 Gemmatimonadota bacterium
CCGGCGAGGGTAGTTCCATGATAATGCTTCGTTTTAGTAGTCGCGGAGAGCGTCGAGCGTTGAGCGTTGAGCGGCGAGGGTCGAGGGTGATGTGCGCTCTCTGTGCCGCCATCATATCCGTACCCGCCTTCGCCCAGGAGAAGCCTCCGGAACCAGGACCGCTGCGGCGGTTCGACTTTCCGAAGGTGCAGGAGCTCACGCTGTCGAACGGGATGCGTGTTCTGGTCGCGGAGCGGCACACGCTTCCGATCGTGTCGCTGCGGCTCATCATAGACGCCGGGTCTCTGCGCGAGCCTGAGGACAAGACTGGCGTGGCGTCGCTCACAGGCTCGCTGCTGCGTGAGGGGACGGGCGCGCTGACAGGCGAGCAGATCGCGGAACGAATGGGGCGGCTCGGCGCGCAGTACTCGACGTCCGGGACATACAGCTTTGCGTCGATGGATCTCACCACTCTCTCGACTGCGTTCGGCGAGGCGCTCGCGCTCGCCGCCCCGACCGTCACCGCGCCATCCGTCCCGCAGCGCGAGTTCGACCGGGTGCGCGCGCAGGCGATCGCGCAGTACGAGCAGTCGCATGCGTCGGTGGAAGGGATCGCGCAGGACGTGTTCCTCCAGGCCGTGTTCCAGCCGAGCGCGCCAATGGCTCGTCGCCCCGGTGGCACGAAGGCGAGCCTTTCGGGGCTTACGCGCGACGACGTCGTGTCGTGGCACCGGAGCATGTACGCGCCGGCGGCGGCGACGGCGTTGCTGGTCGGTGACATCACCGTCCCCGAGGCGCGGCGGCTGATGGAGCGCGCGTTCGGGGCGTGGAAGACCCGGGCCCCACGCCTAACTACGCCGGTCAACGCCGCGCGTCCGTCGAACGGCACGCGAGTCATTCTCGTCGACCGGCCGGGCTCGGTACAGTCCGCGCTCCGGATCGGTCACACCAGTCTCACCGCGACGGACCCCGAATACCTCCCGATGGTCGCGCTGAACCGCGTGCTCGGCGGCGGATTCAACGCGCGCGTGAACATGAACCTGCGCGAGAAGCACGGCTACACGTACGGAGCGTTCAGCAACATGGACCTCCGGAAGGCTGGCAGCGTTTACCTCATCTCGTCCTCCGTGCGTACGGACGCGACCGACTCGGCGCTGGTCGAGGCGATCGGGGAGTATAAGCGCATCGCTAGCGAGGTTGTCCCGGGCGACGAGCTTTCGGGCGCGACGAACAATGTCGTGGCGAGCTTCCCGTCATCGGTGCAGAGCGTGCAGGAGCTACAGGCGCGAATCCAGCAGCTCATAATCTGGGACCTGCCGCTCGACTACTGGGCGAGCTACCGCGAGCGGCTCGCCGCCGTGACGCCCTCCGACCTTCAGCGGGCCGGGCGCGCGCACCTCGTGCCGGATGCGCTTACGATCGTCGTCGTGGGGGACCTGTCCAAGATCGAGCAGCCAGTGCGGGCGCGGAGTCTTGGCGCGGTGGAGGTGTGGGACGCGGACGGGCACAAGGTGCGGTGAAGGGTTGCGGGTTGCGGGTTACTCGGCTGCTCGCAGTCATGTCCACACGACTGGAACGCGGTCCGGCTCGAAGCGGCGATCGTGCGTGACCAGCGTGAGGCCGTCGAGCTGCGCCTGCGGAAGGAGGTCGGTGACGGCGTCGGCGCCAGTGATGTGATCGTGGGCCACGGTGCCCAGCCGGGGATCCTCCTCGCGCCACATAAGAAGACATGGGTGTCGAGGAGGACCTTCACCCGTCTGCCCCCCTCCTCGTCTCCCTCGTCATCCTCGCCGATGAATCCGCGCATGATCTCGGGCGGGAGCGGGTCGTCGAAATCGTCGGCGATCCAGATCTCCCCCTTCGAAAGCGGGGAAACGGCCTGGACAGGATGAACAGGATGCACAGGATGAAAATGAACGGCAGGAGCCGCTGCAGGCGCGCGGTGCCGAGACGCCCGCAGGGGGCCTCGCATCCTGTTCCTCCTGCTCATCCTGTCCGGCTGTTGCTGGGTCGGCCAAACGCTCGCAGACCACTCAGCGGTTGCTCGTCCCGTCGAGTCGCAGGCCGACCCGCCCCGACCCACACGAGTCCGGGAGAGCCCTTCTTCAATCACATGATCACTCGACTTCGCCGCATACCCGCGCTCGCCCTCGCCGCCGTTCTTGCTCCTGCTGGGGCGCCCGCCCAAGCGACCGTCCCGGCGCGCGCCGAGTACGCTGCCGTCGCGGCGGCGCTCGAGCCGATGATCGAACGAGAGATGGAGCGAAAGGGGATCCCAGCCATCTCCATCGCGCTCGTTGACGACCAGGAGATCGTCTGGGCACGCGGCTTTGGACTCCAGAGCCCGAAAGACAGCACCCCCGCGTCCGCAGAGACGGTCTACCGCGTCGGCTCGGTGTCGAAGCTGTTCACCGATCTCGCCGTCATGCAGCTAGTGGAGCGCGGAGAGCTCGACCTCGACGCGCCGGTCACGCGCTACCTCCCCGGCTTCGCACCGCGGAGCGCGGGGCTGGGGCGGATCACGCTCCGGCAGCTCATGGCCCATCGGTCTGGCCTGGTTCGGGAGCCGCCCGTCGGGCACTACTTCGACAGCGCCGGACCCTCGCTCGCCGCGACCGTCGCCAGTCTGAACCGCACTTCTCTCGTCCACGCGCCCGCTACACGCACCAAGTACTCGAACGCAGGGATCGCCGTAGTCGGAGCGGTCCTGGAGCGCACGAAAGGCGAGCCGTTCGCCGGCTACGTCCAGGGCGCAGTCCTTCGCCCGCTGGGCCTGACGAGGAGCGCTTTCGTGCCGGAGCCTGCGTTGACGAAGGACCTCGCCGCCGCGACGATGCGGACGCTGCACGGACGGACATTCGATGCGCCCACGTTCCAGCTCGGCATGGCCCCCGCCGGGAGCATGTACGCGACTGTCACCGACCTCGGCCGGTTCCTGAGCGCGCTGTTCGCGGCGCGCCTGCCGCAGACGGGCGGGCTCCCGGCAGGCCCACGGCGCGGAACTGCCGAGCGACCGATCTCGCGGGCGATGCTCGACACGATGTGGACGCCGCAGTTCGCGCCACCGGGCGCGACTGCCGGGTTCGGACTCGGCTTCAACGTGTCCTCGCTCGATGGACGTCGCGCTGCCGGACACGGCGGCGCCATCTACGGATTCGCCACCGAGCTCACAGCGCTGCCTGACGACCGGATCGGCGCCGTCGTCGTCGCCACCCTCGACGTCGCGAACGGTGTCACCGAGCACATCGCGACGACCGCATTGCGCGCAATGCTCGCCGCACGCGCCGGGCAGCCCCTTCCACGCGTTGCCGTCACCGACTCCGTTGGGACGCCGCGTGCGAGACGGCTCGCGGGCCGGTATGCGAAGGGCGACCGCGCACTCGAGCTCTCCGAGCTCGGCGGAAGACTCTATCTCACGCCCCTGCGCGGCGGCGTCCGTCAGGAGCTGCGCGCCCTCGGCGCCGACACGCTGATGGTCGACGACCTGCTCTCGATAGGAGCGCGGGTCATCCCGCTGGGAGAGCGAGCGATCGTCATCGGCGCCGACACGTTTGCTCGCGTCCCGAACGTCAAGCCGGTGCCGGTGCCGGCGCGGCTCGCCGGGCTCGTAGGGGAGTACGGGTGGGACTACAACACGCTCTACATCCTGGAGCGGGACGGGCGGCTCCACGCGCTGATCGAGTGGTTCTTCGAGTACCCGCTGGAGGAAGCCTCGCCGAACGTCTTCCGTTTTCCTGACCGAGGGCTCTACGATAACGAGACGCTCGTCTTCACGCGTGACTCAGCAGGGCGCGGAACGCGCGTGATGCTGAACGCCATTGCGTTCGCAAGGCGCCAGGTTGGGCCGGAGCAAGGGGAGCAGCTCACGATAACCCCGCTCCGCCCGATTCCTGAGCTGCGCGCCGAGGCGCTCGCCGCCGCGCCGCCGCGGGAAGAAGGTGAGTTTCGGCCACCGGAGCTGGTCGACCTCGCCACGCTCGACCCCACGATCAGGTTCGACGTTCGCTACGCGACGACGAACAACTTTCTCGGTGCGGTCTTCTACTCGCAGCCGCGCGTCTTCTTGCAGCGCCCCCCCGCCGCGGCGCTGCTGCGCGCGCATCGCGCGCTGCGAGAGCGTGGTTACGGGCTGCTCGTCCACGACGGATACCGGCCCTGGTACGTGACGAGGATGTTCTGGGACGCGACTCCGCCAGAGCACCGCTGGCTCGTCGCCGATCCCGCGCGCGGCTCACGCCACAATCGCGGTGCGGCGGTAGACCTCACTCTCTACGAGCTCTCGACCGGGAAGCCCGTCGAGATGCCGGGGACGTACGATGAGCTGAGCGACCGCTCGTATCCGGGCTATCCTGGCGGCACCGCGCTCCAGCGCTGGCACCGCGAGCTGCTGCGGCAGGTGATGGAATCCGAGGGGTTCACCGTGTACCCCGCCGAGTGGTGGCATTTCGACCACGACGAGTGGCGTCGCTATCCGCTCGGCAACGAGCCTTTCGAGAAGATCCGGCGCTGAGGGTGGGGAGCGTGGTTCCCTGCTAGCCGCCGCTGCCCGCCACGCGCCGGCATTTTAAAATCATTGTAATGCTGACTCCGGCGTAGTTGTGTCGTGCGATCGTACGAAGGTGTTGACCACTCTCGCGCGCCTCAAGGATTTCCGCTGATCCGCGCCGTTCTGGCCCGAGCTCGTCAGGCGTCATCCATGGCCGGCGCCGGCAATCAACGAGTGCGCCGGCGCCCATGACAGAGAAAACGGTTCGGACCTGTCGCCGTCAGATCGGGCGCTGAACGCCAGGATTGTCCACCGGAATCCCAGGCGACGGCGCGTTCGGCGGCAGGTCCACAATCCGCACCGGCGGCTGCACGTCGGGACGAGGGGGATCGGGGTCCGGGGTCGGGTCCGGAGTTGGCGGCGGTTCGGGAGTATGCGCTTCCATCGTGGCCTCGGGTACGTGGTCAGACGATTCCGCGCTGGCGGCGGCCGCACGGCCCTCCCTCGTGTTGCATGGATCGGGCGCGTGGTAGCGAGCTCGGCGGTATTCGGCCCGGCGCCGCCTCTCCGGTCTAGCCAACGCCCGCAGGGGTGCGTTGATTCCCGCGCTGTCGCACTCGGCGCCTCAACGCACACTTCCCCCTTTCCCCCTTCCCCCCGCCCCGCATGCGCCTCGTCGCGCTCGACTGGATCATCATTGTTGTCTCGATCGTCGTGTCGTTCATCCCGGCCGTGCTCCTCGCACGCCGCGCGGGGTCGAGCACCGCCGAGTTCTTCACATCGGGACGGGCGGCGCCCTGGTGGCTGGTGGGCGTATCGATGGTGGCGACGACGTTCAGTACCGATACACCGAACCTCGTCACCAACCTCGTGCGCGAGGGAGGAGTCGCGAGCAACTGGGCGTGGTGGTCGTTCCTGCTCACGGGAATGATGACGGTGTTCTTTTTCGCGCGGCTGTGGCGCCGCTCGGGGGTGCTCACTGACCTCGAATTCTACGAGATCCGATACTCCGGACGTCCGGCGAGCTTCGTGCGCGGCTTTCGCGCGCTCTACCTCGGTCTGGCCTTCAACTGCGTGATCATGGCGACGGTGAACCTCGCCGCCGCCAAGATCGCGAACGTCCTCCTTGGCTGGCCGATGTGGCAGACGCTGCTGGTCTGCGCCATTCTGAACATTGCCTTCGCCGCCACGTCGGGTCTGTGGGGCGTGCTCGTCACCGACTTCATCCAGTTTGGCGTCGCGATGACCGGATCAGTCGCGGCGGCGTTCTTCGCCGTCAGGCGGCCGGAGGTCGGCGGACTTAGCGGCCTTTTCGACAAGATCGACCCCGCCACCCTCGGCATGCTACCCGACTTCGGAAACTGGGGCCTCACACTGTCGGTGCTCATCATCCCGCTCACGATCCAGTGGTGGTCGGTATGGTATCCCGGCGCCGAGCCAGGGGGCGGGAGCTACATCGCGCAGCGGATGCTGGCATCGAAGAGCGAGAACGATGCGCTGGCGGGGACGCTCTTCTTCAACTTCGCGCACTATGCGCTGCGTCCCTGGCCGTGGATCATCGTCGCGCTCTCCTCGCTGATTGTTTTCCCGCAGCTATCGGACATCGCGCGCGCGCTGCCGTACGTCGACCCCGCGCTCATCGGCCACGACATGGCTTATCCCGCGATGCTCACCTTCCTCCCGGCGGGTGTACTCGGGCTGATGGTCGCGGGGCTCCTCTCTGCCTACGTATCCACGATCTCTACGCACCTCAACTGGGGCACGTCATACCTGGTACACGACTTCTACCGGCGATTCGTCAGGCAGGAGGCGAGCGAAGCACACTACGTGATGACCGGCCGCGTGGTCACGGGGCTCCTGATGCTCCTGGCGGCTGCGCTCACCTTCGTACTCGACACGGCGCGGGAGAGCTTCGAGCTCTTGATGTCCATCGGCGCGGGGACGGGCCTTCTCTACCTGCTCCGCTGGTTCTGGTGGCGGATCAACGCGTGGAGCGAGATCGCCGCGATGGCGAGCTCGTTCGTCATCGCCGCTGGCTTCTTCATCGCGCGCAAGCTGGGCGCGGACATCCCTTCGCACGTTGCGCTCGTCGCCGCGGTCGCGGCAACGACAGTGGTGTGGGTGGCCGTCACCTATCTCGCGCCACCCGCGGACCGCGAGAAGCTCGTCGCCTTCTACCGAAAGGTCCGCCCTGCCGGCCCTGGCTGGGCGTCGGTGCGCGCCGAAACGGGACTGGCGCCATCACCCGACAGCATCCCGCAGATGATGCTCGGATGGATGCTGGGCTGCGCGTTTGTATTCGCGGCGCTCTTCGGAGCGGGGAGCTTCCTCTACGGCGAGACAGCGCAGGGACTCGTGTGGACGGCGGTACTGGTGGCGAGTGGGCTCGGCCTCGCCCGCGTCGTCAGCCGTATGTGGACCCAGGGCGGGAGCGGCGCGGCATCGTGACGGCGCCGCCGCTCAAGGCGGTCGTCCTTGCCCGCGGCCTCGGCACTCGCATGCGTCGCGTCGACGACGGGGCCGAGTTGAGCGATGCACAGGTGCGCGCCGCCGAGCGGGGCGCGAAGGGGATGATCCCGCTTGGCGGGCGCCCGTTCCTCGACTACGTCCTGAGCGCGCTCGCCGACGCCGGGTACCTCGAGGCGTGCATCGTGGTCGGCCCTGAGCACGACGAACCGCGCGCCCGCTACGCCGGCGTCCTCAGCCCGACCCGGATCGCGGTGCGGTTCGCGGTGCAGGAGCGCGCGCTCGGTACCGCCGATGCCGTCGCGGCGGCCGAGGCTTTCGCCGACGGAGACCGGATCGCCGTGCTCAACGCCGACAACTACTACCCGGTCCCGGTGCTCGCCGCGCTTCGCGAGCTCCCGGGCTCGGGCCTCCCGGGCTTCGAGCGGGAAGCCCTGGTGCGCGAGAGCAACATTCCCGCCGAGCGGGTGGAGCGTTTCGCGTTTCTCACGCTCCGCGCTGACGGGTCGCTGGCGCGCATCATTGAAAAGCCTGACGCGGCGACGGCCGCGGCGCTCGGGCCTGACGCGTTGGTGAGCATGAATCTCTGGCTCTTCACGCCCGTCATCTTCGACGCGTGTCGCCGCGTGCGACCATCGGCGCGAGGGGAATTGGAGCTGGCGGACGCGGTGCGCATCGCGATCGACGAGATGGGGGAACAGTTCGACGTGATTCGCGTGCGGACGGGAGTGCTCGATCTTTCGACGCGTGCGGACGTGGCCGCGGTCGCGGCGAGGCTCGCGGCAGTCGAGGTTCTGGTGTGATCCATTCAGGGCCGTGACGGACCCCCGCGCTGGCCACCTCCACGCCGCCGGCATGCGCCGGCCGGAGGCGATGGCGAAGGGCAAGCTGTTCGCCAAAGCCGAACGCGCGCTCGCAAGTGCAGGCGCCGAAGCACCGCCCATTGCCTACTACGTCCCCGGCCGCGTCGAGCTGCTCGGCAAACACACCGACTACGCCGGCGGGCGCAGCCTCCTCGCGGCGGTGGCGCGTGGGATCTGCCTCGTCGCGGTTCCGCGGGGCGACGAGATGGTTCGGCTGACGGACGTTGAGTCCGGCGAGCGCGTCGTCTTCCAGCTAAGGCACGCAGTCGAGCCGGACGCTGCGGGATGGGCCACCTATTCTATAACCGTCGGGCGGCGGATCGCGCGAAACTTCCCGGACGCGCGCCGCGGTGCCGACATCGCCTTCGCCAGCGACCTGCCAAGCGCCGCGGGGATGAGCAGCTCGAGCGCACTCGTCGTCGCCACCTTCCTCGCGCTCGCGCACGCGAACGCGCTGGAGGCACAGGAGGCGTACCGCCACGAGATACGCTCCCTTGAGGAGCTCGCGGCGTATCTCGGGTGTGTCGAGAATGGCCAGAGCTTCGGAGCGCTGAAGGGCGACCGCGGTGTCGGGACGTTCGGCGGGAGCGAGGACCACACTGCAATCCTCTGCTGCCAACCCGGAATGCTCAGTCAGTACGCCTTCGACCACGTGCGCGCCGAGCGCATTGTCCCCTTCCCGGACGAGTACGCGCTCGCGATCGCGGTGAGCGGCGTGGCGGCCGAAAAGACCGGTGGCGTGCGCGACGCGTACAACCGCGCCGCCCACGCCGCGCACGCGGTCCTCGACATCTGGCGCGCAACCACTAGCCGGGCGGACGGTTCGCTGGCCGTGGCCGCCCGCTCCACCCCCGACGCGCCTGGTGAGCTGCGTGCCGCGATCCGCGCCGCGCGCCATCCTGCATTCTCCACCGAAGCGCTCCTCGCCCGATTGGACCAGTTCCTCGAGGAGAGCTGCACTCTCGTCCCAGCGATGAGCGAGGCGCTCGCGCGGAAGGACTTGGCTACCGCCGGCGCGCTGGCGGACCGGTCGCAGGCGGGCGCCGAGGGCCTTCTCGGAAACCAGATCGCGGAGACGGCCATGTTGGCCCGCTCTGCGCGCGTGCTCGGCGCCGCGGCTGCGTCGGCGTTCGGCGCGGGGTTCGGCGGCAGCGTGTGGGCGCTGGTGCCCGAAGCGGCCGCGGCCGAGTTTCGGGATCGGTGGCGGGCGGACTATCTGGAACGCTTCCCGGCCCACAGGTTCGAGGCGCAGTTCATCGAGACGCGCGGCGGACCGCCGGCCGCGCGGGTGCAGTAGCGACGAGGAGGAC
>JALZIF010000037.1 GCA_030860435.1 Gemmatimonadota bacterium
GCGCGACCATCTCCTTGGAGAAGAAGCCCTTGTCGAGCCGCAACGTGATGTCAGCAATGCCAAGTTGCCGGAGTCTCTGGACGAGCGCGCGCAGCCACTCGAGCGCACCCTCGGCGGTGTGCGCCGCGCCCCCGCGCCAGCGCACACCCAGACAGTCGCCGGTGTCGAGGAACGCGAGCAGCGGATGATGACTCGGCCGTCCCCGCTTCCGGGGATTGTAGCCGCGCTCGGCGCCAGCCTGCTGTGTGCCGTACCGGAGGACGACCGTGGAGTCGAGGATAAGCATGACCGACTCCGGAACGCCCACGCTCGCCCAGCGGGCACGCACGACCAGACGAGTTGATCGAGCAGCGCGATCATCTGCGGCCCACCCCGGCGGAGCCAGCGGCCCATGGTTGTCGGGTCGGGGACCGCGCGCCAGCCGAAAAGCCGCCGCACGCCGCGTGCGGCAAGGCCGTGCAAGTCGTCCATGACGCCGCCGCCGTAGACGAGAAGCACGAGCCAAACCTCGACGAAGAGCGACGCACGATAGCGGCCCCCCACGGCCGGCGCATGCTCGTCGATGCGCTCGCCGAGCCGGAGCCGGTCCCATACACGGCGTACGAGCACCAGGCCGCCGCCGTCGGTCAGATTGTCCGCGTCATGCCGGAGCCGAAGCGGCGCGGGGTCCCCTTGCACCTGCGGGCGAGATGGGATACAATGATGACGCACCGTCTGGGTGCCTCGCTGTGAGAAGATCGTTCCGCGAAGAACTCTCTCTCATAGTACGGCGGCCAGGCGGTGTTTGCTATACGTCAATTGCAGGATCCGCGATGAATCGGGTAGCCCGGATGACGGATCGGCGGCTGACCGCCGAAGGTCGGGTGGGCCGCCTGCTATACGGGCAATAGCTCGCAGAACAGGAGGTTCCGCTCGGGATAGGAATTTCAATCGCGGAGGTACGAGTAGGCAAGCGTGGGAACGGCGGCGGGCTGGGGTCCGTGAGGGCGGAGGAGTAAGCGCCGCGCAGGCGGCGCGAGCTCGTGCTCGGCTAGAAGTTCCACGATGCCTATCGAGTGGTGAGGATGAGTGAGTCGTTATGCGCGCAGGCTAGCCACGTGGGATGCGGGACATAGGGATGTTCGCTTCCGCGGATGCGGCCGCTCTGCGTGCCCTCGATCCGCGCCTTCAAAGAATCGCTTCCCGCGCGGCGATAGATGATTCGCTGCGGGTAGTCGTGGGCCGGGTTGGTGAAGACGACGTCGCCTACTCCGATTCTCTCCGAAATGAACTCCGCCGCCGATTGGTCGCTTGGCCGCGCCGCATAGACGAGAGCGATGCCGCGCGTGAGAACGCGCATGAACTTCCTGTGCTACCCGTCCTCGCCCCCGCTCCGCCTCGGCCACCATGCATTCCTTCCATAATTCCGGGTGAGGCGATCCCGCTGGCGGCAGCGGCGAAGACCACCGAGATGCCGGCGACCGCGAAGAGGATGAACGCCCCGCCCGCGACGGCCGGCTGTGCGCGCAGGGAGCAGCGTTAGGCGCGCGCGCCGGGCAGCTCGGCAAAGTCGCAGTGCTTGACGGCAAACCGGTAGAGCGAGCTATAGGGGACGAACGCCCTGCGGCCAAACAGGTCGGGCTGCTTCCACCGGCGGCGACGTTCAGCGACGAGCGCCATTCGGGGAGGCGGGTATCAGCCGCCCGGTCCGACGGGAACGTCCGGTCTTGCCACATGACCACATTTGACTATTATGAGATCATGAAAGGTATTCGTATAGCTCAGCTCAAGGCGCACTTCAGTCGGTACCTTCGGTCCGTGCGCCGCGGACAGACGGTGACCGTCCTGGATCGGGAGACCCCGGTCGCCCGCCTCGTTCCATATCACGAGTCGTCGTCGCTGCGCATCCGGCTGCCCGCGCCAGGCACGCCGGCGCCGAAGAGCATTCCGCTGCCGCCGCCCCTCGGGCTGGAGCTGGACGTTCATCGGCTGCTGATGGAGGAGCGCCAGCCGCACCGGTGATCGCCTATGTCGATGCATCGGTGTTGCTCCGCCTCGTCCTCGGCCAGCCCGATGCTCTGCGGGAGTGGGAGCGGATCGATCGGGGTGTGACCAGCGCTCTGACGATGACGGAGAGCCTCCGCACTCTCGATCGCCTCCGGCTTCGGGCCGCTCTGCCGGATGGGGAGCTGGCGCGCCGACGCGGTTCAGTGCTACGGATCCTCGGCGCGCTCGAGCTGGTCGAAGTCGAGCCCATGGTTCTCGAGCGTGCGGCACAACCGATGCCGACCGAGCTGGGTACGCTTGACGCGATTCACCTCGCGACAGCGCTCCTCTGGCGAGCGGCGGGGGGTCAGGATCTCGTCATGGCGACGCACGACGCAGCACTGGGGATCGCCGCGCGAGCCCACGGTATGCCTGTTGTCGGGGTTGCGGACGACAGTCGATGAGCCCCTCAGGCGCCGTTAGGGCCCGGTAGCACTCCACCCGCCGACGAGGATCCGGACGGGAGGCTGTGAGGCTGACGATCGTGGTGCTGACGGTGCTCGATCAGGAGCTCGTCGAGGCGATCTGCGCGGGCGCCGACGGATACCTCGGGAGGCACACGCCGACGGGACTGCCGCTCTCCCGGCTGCGAGAGGTGATGGAGGGCGGATCGCCGCTGGCGCTCCGCCTCGGCCACCACGAGGAGCTCGTTCCGTCCGGCGGGTGCATCCACCGGCGGTACGTGCCTAACAGGCGATATTCCGTCGTCGCCTCCCGAATGGCCGAGAGCGTCGGGGCGCGGCCACGATCCTCAGGCCATCCAGCGTGCGGCGCTGGCGCCGGTTCAGGCGCGGGCTTGAAAATGTCTTCGGACATGGCCCGGAAATGGAGCCACGCCGGGAACCCCGTCGCCCCCGCTCGGCTCGCGGTCCCGGAAATGCGAGCCATCCCCTGACTGCCGCCCCACGACCATGACCACACCCCTCGATCGCACTTTCAAGCGTGAACTGGAGCTCGATGGCAAACGGTACACGATTACCATCACGCCTCAGGGGGTCAAAGTCACCGAGAAGGGGAAGCGCAAAGGGCAGGAGATCACCTGGCGCGATGTCATCTCCGGCGATGCGGCGCTGCGACGCGATCTCAGGCTGTCGGTAGACGCCTTGCAGGTGGAGTGATCTCGGACCGGCCAGCCCTTGGCGCTACACTTGACGTGTTTAGTGTGTTCAACCGAGCCAACTACGGCTGTTACAACACGGGCAATCGAGCCGATGCAGACTTCCTCCAGCCCCGCTGTGTGGTCACCGATGCGCGCAGGTATCAACTGGGCGCGGAGGCGAACTTCTAAAACAGCTTCGGCTACGGCCGACCGGCGAAGCATCAGGGACCGACTCGGCGCTGGCTGCGAAACGCGGCCGGCGCCGGTCAGTTGCATCGCCCCGCGATCCACCCGCCCGTGAACCCGGCTCGACAGAGCCCTCGCACGATGTGTGGGTTCTCGCGCATGAGTTCCCAGATGAGACCGGTGCGATGGTTCTCGATCATCAGAAGGATAGGACCCTGGTCGATGCCGAGGTAATCGACGTCGAACCAGCCGACGCCCGGCACCGTCGTGCCTCTCTGAGTGAGGCCGGGTACATCCAGGGTGAGGTTGAACGCGTCCTTGAAGCCGTACTGCGCGTACAGGTTGCCCGCCGTCCCATCTCGCATGGCGCGCAGCGCGGGGATCGTGATCTCCGGCGCGAAGGGCACCGAGCCGCCAGCGGCAGTCGGCGCGATCGTGCCGTCGTCTCGTATCTCGCCCGCGGCCGCGCCTCGCGCCCAGTAGCTGTGAAACTCTCGCTCGCGACCATCGATCGTCGCGCGGAAGTCGCCCGGCCCGTCGCTCGCGGTCAACCCCCAGATCTGCGCGCCGTAGCCTTGCCAGCCGCCCGGGTTGTGGACCGCGTACGCGCGCTGCGCGAGCGTCGCGCGCCGCGAGTTCTCGAAGTAGTCAATGCCGCGCGCGCGCATGTACGCGTCCTGGATCCGACGGAAATCGATCCAGACGTGCGAGTACTGGTGGCCGAACAGCGGCCCGAAGTTGACGTGCGCCTGCCCGTAGAATTCCGCCCAGCGGTACGTGCTGGTGAACTCCGTCCAGGACTCCGGCGGCACCGGGTGCGTCGGCGAGCCAAGCGCCAGCACGTACAGGAACATCGCCTCGTTGTAGCCGTCGTAGTCGTGCGGGATGAACCCGGCTTCGGGGCGCCAGCCCATCGAGATCGCTGGCGGACGCACGGAGGCCCAGTCCCACTCGACGCGCAAGTACAGCGAATCGGCGAGCGCGCGGATCTCCGTCTCGGCGGCGTCGCTCCCGGTGAAGTACTGCTGGACGGCGAGCACGCCCATCATCAGCAGCCCGGTGTCGATCGTGGAGAGCTCGACCTGCTGGAACCGGTGACCGGTCTGCATGTCTAGGAAATGATAGACGAAGCCGCGGTAGCCAGTCACCTGGCCTGGGCCGTCACTTTGTGGCGCGTTCCAGAAGAAGCGCAAAGTGGTCAGCACGCGGTCGCGCGCCTCTGTGCGGGTCGTCCACCCGCGTTCGACGCCGACAATGTACGCCGTTAGGCCGAAGCCGACCGCGGCGACGCTCGAGAACGACGGGGTCGGCCAGCGGTCCTGCACCAGTCCGTTCGAAGCGTTCGTCGTCTCCCAGAAGAAGCGGAAGGTGCGTTCCTGGACGTCGTCGAGGAACGCAGCATCCGTCTCGGTTCCGGGTGTCCCGGGGCCTGCGGGGGGTGTAACCCGGTTGGACGCGCAGGCGGCGAGGACCGCCGTCGCGAAAATACTCGCGAGCCGTCGGCCGAAACGACGACGACGCGCCAGCCGAGGCCGACGCGTCGTCGCCGCCGCATCCAGGATGTCCGCCACTAGGATCTCGATCCGTTCGAGCTAGAAGTTCATCTCCGCGCCCAGTTGATACCTGCGCGCATCGGTGACGACGCAGTCGGCCTGGAGGAAGCGTTCATCATCTCGGTTGCCAGTCCTGAAGCAGCCGTAGTTGGCACGGTTGAACACATTGAAGGCGTCCAGCGTAACTCCCAAGGCGACCGGCGTCCGGCCGAAAGTGGGGAAATCCTTTCGGAATCGGACATCGACATTTCGGTAAGGGAACGTCCCCGGAACGGTGAATCCTCCCCGCTCGTACGCGCCTCCGGTATCGCCTTCTCCGCAGAACCGGCCCGGGCATCCAAGATCCTGGCGAAACTTGCCACCCAGCGTCGCGAGACCGGAGAACTGAATGCCGAAGAGGTACGGCAGGTCGGTGATCCAGTTCGCGACAACGCGCTGCTTCTCGTCGTTGGACGGATGCTTCGGAATGAAGCGGGTATGGGGGAAGGCGAAGTGATCATTTACATTGTCAACCCCCTGCACCTCGCGGGTGGCATAGGTGTATGCCAGTCCAGCCCCCCAGCCGATCGAGGTGCGGTCCAGGCGACGGTATGGCCGATCGACCTGCACCTGTAATGCATTGTACCACGTCTTCTTGTCGTTCAACGTGTAGATGAAGTCCCTGAACCCGTATCGACCCAGGTCTTGGAATTCGCAGCAGCGGCCCTCGTCATTGAGCCCGATGTTCGCCCAATTGAGAGTCATCTGATCTTCGCCTTTGACGTTCGCGTAGGTAACGGATAACGCGACATCGCCGAGTAGCTGGCGAATACCGATGTTCATCTGCGTCGACCTGGGCACCTTCGCCTCCTGGTCGATCAACCAGATGGACGGCTTACCGGCGGCGAGAACCAGGGCATCAAGAACCGCTCGGTCAGTCGTGAGATACGAGTCGCTCCAGGCGACCTGACCCGGTAGGGGTGCCACTCCGCGCGGAGCGAAGCGGACGGTATAGATCGGATGGTTGACCTGAATCTGCGGCTCGACCGCGTACAGGTCGAACTCGAATCTGTCGTAGTAGAGGCCCCACCCACCGAAGATGGTCGTCCTGCTCTCCTTGTCGATCGCGTACGAGAAGCCGAGCCGCGGCTGGATCGCGCCTTTGAATGGCTTGCTCTTGCCCGTGCTGATGTAACGGTCCAGATCGAGCGGGGTGATCAACGTGCTATTGTAGCGCCTCAGCGTGTCCACGGCGTTCTGCGGCGTGACGTAATCGTGGTCGATCATGTGAGTCTCATAGTCCCACCGAACGCCGAGGTTCAGGGTCAGGCGTGGGACCGGAGTCCAGTCGTCCTGGAGATAGAGGCCAATCTGCGTGTTGTTCCTTTTCAGCACGGGGTCGCCCGTGCCATACTCGACCTCGAAGGGCGTCTCGAAATTGTACGTCTGCCCGCCCCGAACTGCCTCGTACCGGAACTCCGGCGTGCGCCTGTTGTCCTTGAAGATGTCGTACGTCACGAAGTCGATACTGGCGCCAGCCTTGAAGATATGCTCACCTCCCATCTGGAACCCGGAGTAGGTGACGTCGTCGCGCACGCCGATCCGCCTCTGGATGAAGTCCTGTACGCTCAGGTTGCTGCCGATGTACGGGTTGCCCCCGGGATAGATGAAGCGCCGGCCCGGAAGGCCGGGTGTGCTGGGAGTGGGATTTCGGCGGAAGTTCGAGTAATCGACCTTCGCTTCGTTGAGCCACGATCCAACGAAGTACTTGTGCCTCAGTTGGCCGATGGCAACTTGTTGTCGATAGTCTTCGGCCTCCTCGAAGGCTTCGTTACCACCGAAGCCGCGAACATCGGTCTCGTGCCGATAGCTGAAGCTTAGCTCAGCGGAGGACCGGTCATTGATGGAGTTGTCCAGTTTTCCAAACAGCAGGGTCTCGCGAAATGGCGAGTTGAACTGGCCGTTATAGCTGAGGAGGTTGACCGTGTCGAGCGCGGGGAAACCGGCCGGCGGCGGACCGAAGTTCACGCGATTGGCGCGGTCCTGGTAATTCCCCTCGTATGACGCGAAGAAGTGCATCTTGTCCGCGATGATCGGCCCCCCGAGGCTGAGACCAACGAGTTTCCGATCGTAGTCCGGGCGCCTGAACGTTGTCGGATTGTTGATTTTGTCCCTGCGCTGGAATTCGTCGAGCTCCACCAGGCTTTTGTCCTGGTATCCGACGAAAGCGTTGCCGCTGAAGGTGTTCCCGCCTGATTTCGTCGTCGCGGTGATGATCGCGCTGGAGGATTTCTGATACTCCGCCTTGAAGTTCTGGGAGATGACCCGATACTCCTGAATTGCATTTCTGGGGAATGGGTTCCCCCGACTGTTGTCCTGTCCGGCCACCCCGCCCTGAGTCAGATCGTTCTTGAGACTGGTGCCGTCGATGAAGAGGTTTACCGCGTGGGCGGGCTGGCCACCGGCCGAAAACGTCTTGGAGACCCGATCTCCGACACGATCTTCGGTGATCGTGATGCCGGGCTGGAGCGCCGCCAAATCCAGAAAATTGCGACCTGGAGAAGGCAGCTTCTCGATCTGGGCCGACGTCACGTTGGTGGCGACTTCCGACGTGCGGGTTTCGGCAGTGGGCGCCGCCTGTACCTGGACAGCCTCGAGCTGCACCGCCGCCTCCACGAGGGCGAAGTTCTGGATCTGCGTGGCGCCGATCTGAACGACCACCCGGCGTGTCTGAGCGGCGCTGCCAATGCGCCGGATGCTCAGCTCGTACGTCGCCGGAGCCAGACCGGGGAGAACGTAGAACCCGTCATCCCGGCTCAGCGTGCCACGCTGCACACCGGACGCGGCATTTCTGGCCTGGATCTGGGCGCTTCCCATCGGTGCGTCGCCCGTGCCCGTCACACGGCCCTGGATCGCGCCGGTCGAGGTCTGGCCGAAAGCGCGCCCCTCCCCTATGAGGAGAAGCGCCGTCACGGCGAACGCGAGTGCCCTGCTGCGAGATGCGATTACCAAATGCGACTTCATATTGCCTCCTATGGAGTAAAGATCCCTGATCCTGCTTTCATCTCTGCACCAACTCACCGTCCGGTGGCGACCGCCGAGGACCCGTGCCCCGCGGAGCCAACCGGTCACGACATTCGACATAATGAAGACATCGCCTGTGAGGGAAGGTGAGTTGCGGCCGGCCGGCGGATGCCTATGCATGGCCGGGCGCGCCGCACGAGTCGCGGATCACGAGCGTGGTGGCGAGCATCTCCTGCCGGCGGGCGTGCCCGTTGCGGTTGCCTAACGCGGCGAGAAGCTTCCGCATGGCGTGCTCCCCCAACTCTGCGATCGGGACGTGTACGGAGGAGAGGGGGGGACTCATGTAGCGGGCGATCGGGATGTCGTCGAAGCCGGCCACGGCGACGTCCTCGGGAACGCGGACCCCCGCCTCCCTCAGCGCGCTGAGGGCGCCGATGGCCATCGAGTCGTTGGCGGCGAAGATCGCCGTCGGGCGCGGGTGGAGCCTGACGAGCCGCCGCGCGGCGTCGAAGCCGGACGCCTCGGTGAAATCGCCCGGCAACTCCAACGTCGGGTCACGAGCGATTCCCGCCTCCCGCAACGCCGCGCGGTAGCCCCGTAGTCGCTCGCGCGCATCGAGGTTGCGCTCCGCGCCGCCGATGATCGCGACGCGGCGGCACCCGTGCCCGATGAGGTGGCGTACCATCATCCTGGCGCCGCCGACGTTGTCGATCGTGAGCGAATCGACGGCGCCGTCCGTGGCGGCGCAGTTGAGGAGAACGACCGGCTGGCTGTCGGGCAGATTTGCCACTAGCGACGCGGCGTCGATGTCGGGGGACATAACGATGAGCCCGTCCACGCGCCCGCGCATCGCGCGTAGCGCAGCCTCGATCTCGCTCCGGTCGTCGTGCGCGCAGGAGACGAGGAGGTGGTAGCCGTTCCTCTTCGCGGTCAGGTCGATGCCGCGGATGACCTCGGAGAAGAACTCGCCGTAGAGGTCGGGGAGGAGTACGCCGAGCGTGTTGGTTCGGCTGGTGATGAGGGAGCGCGCGCCGCCGTGGGGGATGTAGCGGAGGGATCCGGCGGCTGCCTGAACGCGGCTCCGGGTGTCCGGGTTTACGGGTCCGCTATCGTTGAGGACCCGGGACACGGTAGCGACGGAAACACCCGCCGCGCGCGCGACTTCTTTGATCGTCACCTTCACTCGGGGCTGCCCTCCGGAGTGTCTCGAGGTATTATCGGTGACTCGACTGCGCTTGGCGGCGTTCGCGCCGCCGGGCATGGAAACGTTTACAGAGTGGTCACGGAGTTGTCAAGGACGGCACCCGATGCTGGCGCACTTCGGGAGGATCACCGGCTAGCGGCGGACCCGAGGCGGCGTGATCAGTGACAGGGAGGGGAAATACGCGCGGTACCGCGCTGGATCGCGGGTGAGGAGGGTGTATCCCCTTACAGCCGCATGTGCGCCGATGTAGAAGTCCGGGAGCGGCGAGCGTCTCTCGCCGCCGCGTTGGCGGTACTCGACGAAGCTCTTGCCCGCGAGAAAGCCGGCATCCCACGGCAGCGGCTCCCGGAGGAACTCACCCGGAAGAAGTGCGTCGTCGAGATCCTCGATCCGGGAGAAGCCGATACTCACTTCCGAGTATATGATCGGATTGATCACGAGCGTCGAGCGCTCGGCAGCCTCGGCGAGAGCGGCGGATGACCATTCCTCCCATCGCGGGTCTGGCGTCAGGATGTCCAGGAGGACGTTGGCGTCCACCAGGACAGAGGGCATCAGCCGCCGCCTCGTGTGAGCGCCATTATCTCGTCAGTGCTGAGCCGCGCGGTCGCACGCCCGCGCATGTGCTCGACGAGGCGAAGACCGCGGCCTCTCGGCACTCGAACTTTCACGATTCGAACGGTGTTGCCGGCGTCTACGAACGCCACTTCGGTGCCAGGGAGCAGGCCGTGGCGTTCGCGGATGTGCTGAGGAATCGTGACTTGGCCTTTCGATGTGATTCGCATGAGCGTATCCTTGCGTATTGCCCTTACCAGTAAGAGTAATACTCTCTCGCCTCATTCGCCAATGAGACCAGGGCGCGAGGGAGCCCGGGAGGCTACCTTATCACCCTCGCCAAACGAGGGCCGGCCAATGACGAACGATGCCAGCGACGCTATGGCTGCTCCCACGGACACCGCCCCCGCGCCGACCCCCGCTAGCGACCCGACCCCGACCCCCCGCGGGCGTCCCGGCCTCATCGACTCCGCCGCGTACCACGACGGCCGTCGCGTCGCCGATGTCGAGATAGGCAAGATCAGCGAGACGCTCCAGAGCCAGCCGGAGTGGTTCGTCTGGGTGGGGCTGTACGAGCCTGACGAGGAGCTTCTTCGGGAAGTGCAGGTCGAGCTCGGGCTGCACGACCTGGCAGTCGAGGACGCGCACAGGGCGCACCAGCGTCCCAAGGTCGAGCGCTACGACGAGTCGCTGTTCGTCGTCATGCGGACGGCGCAGATGGCGGGAGAGCCGCGCCAGCTCGAGTTCGGCGAGACGCACCTCTTTGTTGGGCGCCGGTACGTGGTCTCGGTGCGTCATGGGTCGCTGCATTCGCACGTCGGATTGCGCGCCCGTTGCGAGGCATCGCCCCAGCTCCTCACCAAGGGGCCGGGCTTCGTGCTCTACGCCCTCATGGATTTCATCGTCGACCAGTACTTCCCGATCGTCGAGTCGCTGGAGGAAGATCTCGCGCAGCTCGAAGAAAGCATTTTCGGTGAGCACTTCAGCCGCGAAACGACGGGGCGTATCTACCGGCTCAAGCGCGACCTGCTCTCCGTGAAGCGCGGCGTCTCGCCGCTCGTGGACGTCTGCAACCGCCTCATGCGCTTCGACCTCGACGCGATTCCTGAAGGGACGCGCGTCTACTTCCGCGATGTCTACGACCACGTGGTGCGAATCAACGAGATGGTGGACATGCTGCGGGAGCTGCTGACGGCTGCGCTCGAGGTGAACCTCTCACTCATCTCGGTGGCGCAGAACGATCACACCAAGCGGCTAGCGGCGTGGGCCGCGATCATCGCCGTCCCGACGATGCTCGCCGGGATCTACGGAATGAACTTCCGCTTCATGCCCGAGCTGGGCTTCCACTACGGCTATCCGGTCGCGCTCGGGATCATGGTCGCGGCGTGCGCGGTTCTGTACGTGGGGTTCAGGCGGTCCGGGTGGCTGTGATCACCTGCCTCGGCGACTCTCGCTCCGTGGGGAGCAGGCTCGCGTAGATCGACGTCACTCCCGGTCCCTCCGCACCAGCACCCGCTTCCCCTTGATCGTCGTGCCGCGGAGCGCGCCGATCACATCATCCGCTAGCTCGTCAGGCACTTCGACGAGGGAGAAGCGGTCGGCGATCTCGATCGCGCCTATGGCGCGGGCATCGATGCCGGCCTCGTTCGCGATCGCGCCGACCAGGTCGCCGGGGCGGACGCCGGCCTTACGGCCGGCGCCAATGTACAGC
>JALZIF010000039.1 GCA_030860435.1 Gemmatimonadota bacterium
GGTTCGCGATCCGCGAAGGCGGCCGGACCGTTGGTGCCGGCGTGGTCGCGAAGATTTTGCAGTGAGACTGCGGGGAACGGGGAATGGGGAATGGGGAGCGGGGATCTGAGCTCCGGTTCCCAGTTCCCTGCTCCCAGCTCCCAGTTCCCCGTTCCCCGTTCTTCTTAGAGAGAGACCTTCATGGCAGGCAGAATTCGCATTCGTCTCAAGGCGTTCGACCACGCGGTGATCGATCAGGCGTCGGCGGACATCGTACGGACGGCGGAGAAGACCGGGGCGCAGGTGTCGGGCCCGATCCCGCTGCCGACGAAGACGCAGCGGTGGACGGTGCTGCGCTCGCCCCACGTCGATAAGAAGTCGCGCGAACAGTTCGAGCTGAAGACGCACAAGCGGGTGATCGACATCCTCGATAGTCGTAGCCAGACGGTGGACGCGCTGACGAAGCTCGACCTCCCAGCTGGAGTCGACGTCGAGATCAAGGTCGAGTAAGAGGTTCTCATGATCGGAATCATTGGTAAGAAGGTCGGGATGACCCAGATCTTCAACGAGGCGGGGCAGCAGATCCCGTGCACCGTAATCGAGGCGCACCCGAACCCGGTGGTTCAGGTGAGCGGGGCTGCGGTGGACAACGTTCCGTCCGTGCAGCTCGGCTACGGCGCGCAGCGCGAGCGGCGCGCGTCGAAGGCGAGCGACCGGAAGCAGACGCCGCGCGGGCGCCGAGCGACGCTGGCGGAGGTCGGACACGCGAAGAAGGCGGGGCTCGATGTCGTCCCGCACGTCCTGCGCAGCTTTCGCCTCGACGATGCACCGGGAAAGGGCGCGGAGATCCCGACGTACACAGTCGGGCAGACTATCTCGGTGGAGATCTTCGCACCCGGGGAGCGGGTGAAGATCACCGGGACGACGAAGGGGCGCGGCTTCCAGGGCGTCGTGAAGCGTTATGGCTTCGGAGGCGGGCCGAACACGCACGGCAATACGAAGCACCGCCGCCCGGGGTCGATCGGTCCGGGGACAGATCCATCGCGCGTGATCAAGGGGAAGAAGATGCCGGGCCATTACGGTGCTGACCGGCACACTCAGACCAACCTGCGCGTCGAGAAGATCGACGCGGAGCGGAATCTCATTTACGTCCGCGGCTCGATCGCTGGTCCCGCTAACGGGATCGTGCTCGTGCGGAAGCAGGGGTAAGTCATGGCAGAGACGACGACGACATTCGACGCGGCGGGGTACAGCGCGAGCGGAAGAGCGCGGGAGCGCGTGGCGCTGCCGGCCGGCCTGTTCGACGGGACCGTCAACATGCCGGTCATGCATCAGGCGGTGAAGGCGTTTCTGGCCAATCAGCGGCAGGGGAATGCGTCGACGAAGATCCGGAAGTACGTCGTCGGTGGCAACCAGAAGCCCTGGAAGCAGAAGGGTACCGGCCGTGCCCGGCAGGGCTCGATTCGCGCCCCGAACTGGGTCGGCGGCGGTACGGTGTTCGGGCCGCAGCCCCGCTCCTATGCGGAGTATGTCCCGCGGCAGGTGCGTGCGCTCGCGCGGAAGAGCGCGCTCAACGCGCGAGCGCGCGAGGGGGCGATCGTCATCGTCGACCGGTTCGATTACGACGCACCAAAAACGGCGCAGCTTCGCGCTTTCGTCGAGGCGCTCGGGCTGGACGGGGGCAAGGTTCTGATCCTCACCGACGGCGCGAAGGAGAACGTGTACAAGAGCGGCCGTAACCTCCCGACCGTGCACGTGATACCGTACAGCGACGTCTCGGCGTACCACATCCTCTGGTCGGACGCCGTCGTGATAGAGTCTGCCGCACTCGGCGAAGGCATCGAGCCGGTCGCCGGCGAAGAGCGCGCGCCGGCGCCGGCGCGGAAGCGCGCGGCGAAGGCCGAGGCGCCTACGCGCACCCGCAAGCGAGCGGCCGAAACGGCGCGCCCCGCGGCAAAGACTCGCGGCAAGACCGTGGCGAAGAAGACCGCGCAGAAGGCGGCGAAGAAGTCCGCGCGGAAGGCCGAGAAGCGGTCCTCCGGGAAGACGGCGAAGCCGAGTCGGTCTGCGACGAAGGCCAGAGGGAGCGAGAAAGCTCCGGCGAAGAAGACGGCGGCCAAGAAGAGCTCGCCGAAGACGGCGCGCAAGAAGAAGGCGGAGGAGTAACGATGCCGCCGATTCACGAGACCATCGTTCGTCCGGTCATCACCGAGAAGACGTCGCTGGCGTACCAGCGGAGCAACGAGCGCGGGGAGTTGGAGTACACCTTCCAGGTCCATCCCGACGCGACGAAGCCGGCGATTCGCCAGGCAGTCGAGCAGTTGTTTGGGGTCAAGGTGGTCGGTGTCTGGACGTCCAACCATCGTGGGAAGACCAAGCGCGTCGGACGCACGACGGGCCGGCGCGCGAACTTCAAGAAAGCCATCGTCAGGCTCGCCGAGGGTGACAAGATCGATGTGTTCGGATTCGAAGGCTAAGCGAGGATCACGATGGGTATTCGACAGTTCAAGCCGGTCACCGACGGAACGCGCTTCCGCTCCGTCTCGGACTTCAGCGAGATAACGCGGTCCACGCCGGAGAAGTCCCTCACGGAGCCGCTCAAGAAGAGTGGCGGCCGCGACAACCACGGCCACATATCGATGCGGCGCATCGGAGGCGGCCACAAACGGAAGTACCGCGTCATCGACTTCAAGCGGAACAGGTTCGACGTGACGGCGACGGTGCTGCACGTCGAGTACGACCCGAACCGCTCGGCGCGCATTGCGCTCGTGGAATACGCGGACGGGGAGAAGCGCTACATCCTGCACCCGAAAGGGCTGAGCGTCGGGGACACCGTCGTTTCCGGCCCGGGTTCGGACGTGCGGATCGGGAACACGCTCCCGTTGCGCGAGGTGCCGCTCGGCACGGCCGTCCACAACGTTGAACTGAAGATCGGGAAGGGGGGACAGCTAGCCCGCTCGGCGGGGAGCTCGGCGCAGGTCGTGGCGAAAGAAGGAGATTACGTCACTCTCCGCCTTCGGTCGACCGAGGTGCGGCTGGTGCACGGGAACTGCCTAGCGACGATCGGCGAGGTGGGGAACGCCGAGCATGAGTTGATCAGCCACGGAAAGGCCGGAAAATCGCGCTGGCTCGGGAAGCGGCCCAAGGTGCGAGGCGAGGTCATGAACCCCGTGGATCATCCGCACGGCGGGCGCACGCGCGGCGGGCGCAACGTCGTCAGCCCGTGGGGGAAGAAGGAGGGGGTCAAGACCCGCAACACCAAGAAGGGGTCGCAGCGACTGATCGTTCGCGGCCGTCGACGCGGCAAGGCCACGCAATAAGGCCATTCGCTACCGCCAACACGATACCGAGACTGACAATCATGGGACGTAGCGTAAAGAAGGGCCCTTTCGTGCAGGAGTCGCTGCTCAAGCGTGTGGCGGCGCTCAACGAGCGCAGTGAGAAGCGCGTCGTCAAGACGTGGTCGCGGGCGAGCACGGTGGTGCCGGATATGGTGGGCCACACCTTCGCCGTCCACAACGGGAACAAGTTCATTCCGGTGTACGTGACGGAGAACATGGTGGGGCACAAGCTCGGCGAGTTCGCGCCGACGCGGCTGTTCCGTGGGCACGCCGGGAGCAAGGCGGCGGACAAGAAGGTCGGCGCCGGCCCGAAGGGAGGCAGGTGACATGGCCGAGGTGCGCGCGTTTCAGCGAACCACGCGCCAGTCGCCGTACAAGATGCGGCTGGTCATCGACCAGATTCGCGGCAAGTCGGTGAGCGAGGCGCTGGCCCTGCTGATGTTCTCGAAGAAGCACGCGGCGAAGCAGATCGAGAAAGTGCTGAAGTCGGCGATCGCGAACGCGGAGTTCAAGGCCCGTGAGGCGGGGCGCTCGCTCGACGCCGATACCCTGTACGTGAAGCACGCCATCGTCAACGAGGGGCCGAAGCTGAAGCGCTTCATGCCCGCGGCGATGGGGCGCGCCACGCCGATCCAGAAGCGAACGAGCCACGTGGAGATCGTGGTCGACGAGAGGAAGACTAGCTAATGGGACAGAAAGTCAATCCGGTGGGTTTCCGCCTCGGCATCAGCCGCCAGCACCGCTCGCGCTGGTACGCGAACCGCGACTTCCCGGCGCTGCTCAAGGAAGACGAGCTGTTGCGGAAGTACCTCAAGGCGCGGCTCGGACACGCCGCCATCGCCGACATCGCGATCGAACGGAAGCCGGGGAAGGTTGTGGTCACGATCCACACCGGACGGCCCGGCGTGGTGATCGGGAAGAAGGGGGCGGAGGTGGACAAGCTCCGCGACGAGCTGGCGCAGCTCAGCGGCAAAGAAGTCGGCATCAACGTCGAGGAGATCAAGCGCCCGGAGCTGGACGCGCAGCTCGTCGGCGACCAGGTCGCGCATCAGCTCGCCCAGCGCATCTCGTTCCGCCGCGCGATGAAGCGCGCTGTGCAGAGCGCGATGCGGATGGGTGCGCAGGGGATCAAGATCAAGTGTGGAGGCCGGCTCGGCGGTGCGGAGATCGCGCGTGTCGAGGGATACCACGAGGGACGGGTGCCGCTGCACACGTTGCGCGCGAAGATCGACTACGCGACATCGACGGCGAAGACCACGTTCGGGACGATCGGGGTGAAGGTGTGGATCTTCACGGGCGAGGACACGAGCACGCGCCGCGGCTCCACGTACTCCACGGGGGCTTGAGGATCTGACCGATGCTAAGTCCGAAGCGCGTCAAGTTCCGCAAAATGTTCAAGGGACGCACCAAGGGCCTTGCGACCCGCGGGGCCGAGGTGTCGTTCGGCCACTACGGGCTGCAGGCAGTGGAGCCGGGGTGGATCTCGAACCGCCAGATCGAGGCCGCGCGTGTCGCGCTGACGCGCCACATCAAGCGTGGCGGGAAAG
>JALZIF010000101.1 GCA_030860435.1 Gemmatimonadota bacterium
CTCGTCAACGACGAGCCGACGTCCGGAAGACGTCACGGGCGTCCTCGAGCGCACGCAGGGCGAGATCGCGGCTCACGGTCGGAAAATCGTCGAGGAATTGATCCAGTGTGTGTCCCGCAGCGATGTAGTCCACGAGCGTTTGGAACGGCACGCGAGTTCCCACGAAGACCGGCTTGCCCCCGAGGATATCGGGGTCGGAATGAACGGCGGAGACGGTGGCGGCCATCGCAATCAGTCCTGTGTCCAAGGCATCGGAATATACACCCGACCTGCAAGACCAGGTTCAGGCGCAGTTGGGAGCCCCCCCCCCTCCCTCACCTCGCCTCCGCCAGTGCATACAGCAGATCGACATAGAACTTTTCGATGTCAGCGAGCCCCGCAACCTTGGAGCCCCGCTTCGGCTCCACCACCATGTACTCGTCCGGCGCGTGCGCGCCCGAGCCGTGCCCTATGCCGCCCATCACCATTGGCAACTTCAGCCGCTCGGTGAAGATGTAGTAGGGCGCGCTTCCAGCCAGGCGCGGGGCGACGCTCGGCGCGTAGCCGTACTTGTTGTAGACGCCGATCACTGCCCGAACCAGCGGCGCGCTCACACTGGTCTGCGCCGGTGGATAACCGCTCAGCTTGCGCAGCACCACATCCCGAAAACCCCCCGCGTCCAGGTGCGCCCGGATGAGGCGGAGCGCCTCGTCAGGCGTCTGGTTCGGCACCAGGCGCGAGTCCAGCTTCGCCGTCGCGCTGTGGGGGAGGATCGTCTTCACACCCGGCCCCGTGTAGCCGGCCCACATTCCGTCGATGTTCAGCGTGGTGGAGAAGAGGTACTCGAGTAGGGACTCGCGCCCGCTCATCCCGTCCATCCACCGGTCGACGCCCAGGCTCTGGCGCATCGCGCCCTCCCGTCTCGTCCATTCCGCGGCCATTCCATTCACCAGCCGCTGCTCCTCGGCGGACGGCCTGCGAATCGCGTCGTAGTAGCTCGGGACTCGGATGGTGTTGCCATCGGCAGTCGTCAGGCTAGCGAGTGCTTGCGTGAGCCGCCATACCGGGGAGTCCGTGATCGCCTTGAGCGACCCGTGAATCTCCGCGGTCTTGGGCCCGCCCCCCGCGTGGCCCTTCGCCTCCAGCTCGAAGTAGACGATTCCCTTGACACCGAGGGCCATGGAGACGTCGCCGCCGGGGCCCTGGCTGTTGAAGGGGAAGAAGACCCCCGAAGCCGCCCGCAGTCGCTCCTCGTACCGGTCGATCACTTCCGGGTAGTGCGGCGACCCGAGCTCCTCCTCCCCTTCCGCGACGACCATGAGGTTGACCGGGAGCTTGCCCTTGGTGGCAATGATGGCCTCCAGCGCGTTGAGGAACGCCCGCTGCGGCCCTTTCTGATTGGTTGCGCCGCGCGCCATCAGCACTTTGCCTAACGTGCGATCTACCACCGCGCCGTCGAAAGCGTCAACAGACCAGCCCTCCGGCTCGATCGGCTGCACATCGTACATCATGTAGACTGCGAGCGTCTTCGCGGCTCCAGCGTCGTAGAAACCCCAGACGCCGGGATGTCCGCTGGTCGGCACCAGCTCCGCCTCCTTGAAGCCCAACTTTCGGAGGTCGTCGCGGAGCAATCCCGCCATTTCCTGAATTCCGCGGTTCTGCGCGCTCACCGATGGCTGACGAACCCAGCGGCGGAGCTGCTCGAGATGCTCGGCCAGGTGCGCGTCGATGTACGCGTACGTCTCCGGATGGCTCCCCCTGTAGGCGCGAACAGTGGTCGCGTCAAAGCGATCCGTCGTCGTGATCTCGAAGCGGGGACGACGGACCGAGTCGGCACCCGCGGCCGGCACTCGGCCGGCCGGCGGCTGCGCAGGCAGGCGAGCGGCCGTGCAAGCGGCAAGTGTCGCGGTGGCAAAGGCCGCGACCGCTAGACCCGGGCGGAACGACAGAGTTGGGCGCCTCATATGGTCACCGGAGGACGGACAGGCGCCCGCCGCACCTGGCCGGACGTGGCAGGACTCGGGGCGCAATCGATCAACTTGCATCAGATGTCGCTCTCCCGCCAACCGGTCGGATGCACAAGGCGGACGCCCACGCGGGTAGTGGTTCATTCCCGAGCTGTCATCACGCACGAGCGACGCCCGCAAGGCAACCAGGGCCATTCTCGAGATGTCATCCCGCAGGAGCGACGCCCGCAGGGCGGAAGCGAGTGTCGGGATCTGCTCGGCGCTACCGCATGGCCAGTCCGGCGGGCTGGAACCTGACGAGACGACGGCCCCTATCGCGGGTACCCGGACTCGCTGGCCCACTACCTCCTCTTGCCCGCCCTCGCCCCAACATGTAGACTGTCTGACTATCATAGGTAGACAGTCTGCATATCCCCCAATGACTCCACGTACTCCCAAGAGCGACCTCCTGCCTGGCACGCTCGACCTGCTCGTTCTTCAGACGCTGAGCCTTGGCTCGCTCCACGGCTATGCCATCGCGCAGCACATCGAGCGGGTGTCCAACGAGGTGTTCCGGGTGGAACAGGGCTCCCTGTATCCAGCGCTCGAGCGGCTGCAGAGCCGGGGATGGGTGACCTCCAAGTGGGGGCGGTCGCCTACCGGACGCCGTGCCCGCTATTACACACTCACGGTGTCCGGTCGAAAGCAGCTTGGAGCGGAGATCTCCGAGTTCGACAAGCTGTCGCTCGCGATCTCGCACGTGCTCGGGCGAGCCAGGAGGGTGTGATGTCGTGGGTCGATGGCCTGAAGCACCGCCTGCGCACCCTGGTCCACCCCGGTGAGTTCGATCGCGAGCTGGAAGAAGAGATGCGTTCGCACCTGGAGCTGGACGCGATGCAGCAGCGAGATCCCGATCGCGCGCGCCGCCGCTTCGGGAATCGCACCTACTACAAGGAGGAGACGCGCCGCATGACGTGGCTCGGCGCTCTCGACGTGCCGCGGCAGGACCTCGGCTACGCCTGGCGCAGCATGATCCGCGCGCCCGGTCTTACCGTCATCGTCGTCGCGACCCTCGCGCTAGGCATCGGCGCGAACGCGGCCACTTTCACTCTGCTCGACCGACTCTATCTGCGCCCGCCCGGGGGCGTGGAGGATCCGTCCTCGCTGCGCCGCGTGTGGGTGGAGCACTTCAACACAGGCGATGGCGCGCCCTTCACGTCCCAGTCCATGAACTATCCGATGTACCGCGAGATCGCCGCCGCGTCGGGCGATCCCGCGCACATCGCGCTGTTCGCCACCGACAACAGCTTGCGACTGGGGAAGGGCCGTAACGCGCCTAAAGTGCGCGGGGTGTACGCGTCGGCGACCTACTTCAACGTCCTCGGCGTGCGCACGGTCCTCGGCAGGTTCTACTCGCTGGACGAGGACCGGTTGGGGAGCGGCGCGCCGGTCGCCGTCGTGAGTCACGCCTTCTGGAAGAATCGGCTCGGTGGAGACACGACGGCGCTCGGGAAGACGATCGCGATCGGGAAGGACGTCTATACCGTCATCGGTGTCGCCGATGGCTCGTTCTCCGGGCTTGACCTGCAGGCCGCGGATATTTGGATCCCGCTCGCGTCGATGCCAGCTCCATCATGGATACGCGGCGCTTGGTGGGAATCGAGCGGGATGTATTCGTTCCGCGCCATCCGGCGGCTGCCGCCGGGGACCGCCGAGCGCGAGTTCGAGCAGCGGGCGACGCAAATGGTACGCAACGTGAACCGGGAGCTGTCCGCCTCCCGGCCAGACACTCTCATGAACGTTTACACGGGCTCGATCATCGAGGCACGCGGACCGGGGAAGCCGGGTCAGGAGCTGATAATCTCAACCCGGCTCGGTGGCGTCGCCGTGATCGTGCTGCTCATCGCGGGCGCGAACGTCATCAACCTGCTGCTCGCGCGCGCCGTGCGCCGCCGGCGCGAGATCGCCGTGCGGCTGGCGCTCGGGATCTCCCGCGGGCGACTCGTGCGGCTGCTCACCACGGAGACGATGCTCCTGGCGTCGATCGCCGCGATCGCGGCCCTCCTCGCGGGTTGGTGGGGCGGCACCCTTCTTCGATCGCTGCTGATGCCCGACATCGAATGGGTCGACTCGGCGCTGGACTGGCGAGTAATCCTCTTCACGCTTGCGCTCACACTGCTCTCGGGGCTCATCGCCGGCGTCGTCCCCGCGGTGCAGGCGAGCGATCCGCAACTCACGACAGCGCTCAAGGCCGGGTCTCGGAATGACGTGATGCACCGGTCGCGCCTTCGTGGTGGCTTGGTCGTGACTCAGGCGGCGCTGTCGGTGATGTTGCTCGTCGGTGCAGCGCTCTTCGTCCGAAGCCTGCGCAACGTACAAGCACTGGACATCGGCTTCGACGCCGGCCGCCTCCTGTTCGGCCGGGTGGAGTTCGCGGACGGTGAGAGCCCCCCGGACCCGGTCAGGGGCGCGACGATGCGCGAGATCGCGGAGCGACTCGAAGGCCGCCCCGGCATCGAGACGGTTGCGCGGGCCGCAATCGAGCCGATGCGCGGGTTCAGCTTCGTGACGTTCTACTCCGGCGCGGATTCCAGCGGCTCGTTCCGCGAGCAGATGCCCACGATGTCCGCGGTGTCGCCCAGCTTCTTCCAGGCCGCTGGCATTCGTCTGTTGCGCGGTCAGGGATTCGCCGGTAGCGACGCCGACGGAGCGCCCGCCGAAGTCGTCGTGAACGACGCGATGGCGAAGCTGCTGTGGCCAGGCCGAAACGCGATCGGACAGTGCATGCGCTTTACCAAGCGCGAGAACCCCTGCTACACGGTGGTGGGTGTCGTCGAGAGCGTCAGGCGCGCTCGCGTTATCGAGGAGGAGCCGGCCCCTCAGTTCTATCTGCCACTGGGCAACATGCCGACGACAGGGTGGATTGGTTCGACGATCATCGTCCGGGCGAGGTCAGGCGCCACGGTCGCTGCCATGGCGGAGTTGCGTGGCGTGCTTGGGCAGGGATTCCCAACCGCGGAGGCGACCGTGACACCGATGACCGAGCACCTCGAACCGGAGTACAGGCCGTGGCGCTTGGGCGCGACGCTGTTCACCGCTTTCGGCTTGCTGGCGCTTCTCGTGGCCATCGTCGGGATTTATAGCACGGTCTCCTACGGAGTGAGCCAGCGCACGCACGAGTTCGGGGTGCGCGTGGCGCTCGGCGCACGAGTGGGGGACGTTCTGCGCCAGGTGATTGGCGAAGGGATGCGAACCGTGGCAGTCGGCGTAGGGCTGGGCATCGCGCTCGCGCTCGCCGGCGGGCGACTGATCGCGTCGCTGCTCTACGGAATCGAGCCGAGCGATCCGGCGGTCATGGTCGTCGCCGCGGCGACGCTGTTGGCCGTCGCGGCACTGGCGGCGTTGGTGCCAGCCTGGCGCGCCGCCCGGGTTGATCCAGTGACGGCGCTCAGGGCGGATTGAGCGCTCCTAAGTCGCCGCCCTCCGAGTGGCTGGAAGCTCGCCGGCGCCGCGTCGTGCTCAGCTCATCCGGAGCCCGATTGCGTACGTACCCAGGTAACCTTGCTCCTCGCGGCTCAACCGGAGTAGGAGATGCGACCCACTGTCCCGGGCCTGGTAGATGCGGTCCCTGTCGTTCCGGATGTCGCGCGCGCCCTTCGCGGCGTACGGCGGCTGCCCGTGGACCTGGTCGGTGATCGCGTCGTCGAAGTAGAGCTGCGAGGTGAACTCGTAGCTGCGCTGGGCCTCGGCGGGGAGGCGGACCTTGAAGTGAATGTGGACGGCGCGGCCCCGGTACCACCCGGGATAGACGGTGACGAACTCGGCCGCCCCGCTCCTGTCGGTCACCTGGTAGCCGCGCAGGAACTTCTGCCCCCGTGTGTCGAAGAAACCATTGTTGTCGCGGAAGTCGGAATAGATACCAAGGGCATCGCACTGCCAGACGTCCACGAGCGCGCCGGTCAAGGGAGTGCAGGCGTTGCCATCCACGCGGCTGACGTTCATCCGCAAGCGGAGCGGCAGCCCCGCCGACACCGCATTGGTCGTGGGGTCCAGCCGGATGTCGGCGCGGTTGAGGCGGTCATCCGTGAAGTAGGGCCCCTCTGTCTGCTCGGGCGTCGCGACGCAATCCAGCGTGTCCGCGGAGCCGGCGACCTGTCCTATTTGCCGCGACTCGGCGGGTCTGCAGCCAGTGAGTGCAGAGGCGCCCGCGGCACCAAGCACGCCGAGCACCGTGCGGCGGGTGATATCGCCGGCGAGCCGGTTCGTCGTCACTCGATCATCGCTCATGGCGTCCTCCTCGAAATGGACTCGCCAACAATCTGAACTGGGCAGGCGCGCGGCGCATGACCGCAATGATCTCGGCCGAAACGCACGCGCAGAGCATGCACCGTTGTCACACGGCTCGCCAGTCGCTTGTTCCTCATGTGACCCCGCTTGCGGAGGAACACCGTGCTCGACAATCGCCATGAATGCTCGCCCCCGACCGCATCGTCCCTGTGCGCAGGCCGCGTAGCGGCCCTCTCAGTCGTCATGGCCGTGCTCTTCGCGCTGCCCGATGCATTGGCGCAACAGCCGTTCGACCGCTCGAGCGACCGCGGCTCAGGTATCCCGCTCTCGATGTTCGGCTCGTACATCGAGCCGGGCGACCTGTTCGTCTATCCTTTCTTTGAGTACTACCGCGATGGGGACGCCGAATACAGCCCGGATGAGTTCGGCCACGTGATCGATGCGGACTATCGCGGGCGGTATCGGGCCAGCGAAGGGCTGATCTTCCTCGGTTACGGCATCTCCGACCGGTTGGCCGTCGAGATCGAGGCGGCGATGATCAAAGCGCGGCTGGAGAAGGCGGATGACGATCCGTCCACGATGCCGCCGATGATCGAGGAGTCCGGGCTCGGCGACGTCGAGGGTCAGCTACGCTGGCGATGGAACCGGGAGACCGATCGGCGGCCTGAGTTGTTCTCGTACTTCGAGACCGTCTTTCCGCTGCAGCGGAACAGGGTGCTCATCGGCACGCAGGACTGGGAGTTCAAGCTCGGCACCGGCGCGGTGCGCGGATTCCGGTGGGGGACGATGACCGTGCGCGCGGCGGTCGAGTACGATGGTGAGGAAAAGAAGGCGGCGTTAGGTGAGTACGCGCTCGAGTATCTCAAGCGTGTCACGCCGGCAGTCAGGGTGTTCGCCGGAGTCGAGGGGAGCGAAGACGAGCTGGAGGGAATCACTGAGCTGCAGTTGGCGCTCGGGCGGAACGTGATCCTCAAGCTCAACAATTCGATCGGGCTCACGTCCAAGGCCACCGACTGGGCGCCGGAGATAGGGGTACTGTTTCGCTTTCGCTAGGTGTTTAACCTCTCCGGTGAAGCTGTGCTCTCTCTCTTCCCAGCGGCGACCTCCTTCGAGAGAGTACGTAGCATAGGAGATGCTCGCTGCCTAGCGCGCCGCGAATAAGCTGCCGCGCATCACCAACGTTGCTCTAGCGCTTATCTCAGCGCGTCAACCACGGCGCCAAAGAACGCCCAATCGTCTATGACTTCGCCGCCCGTAGGCGAGGGCTGCGCAGCCCACACCACGATCACCACCTGGGCGGCGGGGTTGATGTAGAGGTACTGCCCGTAGATTCCAATTGCCGAATAAGCGCTGTCCCGCTGCGCGGCAGCAGTCGTCCCCGGCCACCAGAGATAACCGTAATCCAACGACGCCCCACCGCGCAGAGACTTGGAACTGGTTGCCTCGCGAATCCATCCCTCGGGTAGGATCGCCTCTCCTCCCGCGACACCTCCAGTCAACATGAAGAGGCCGAAGCGGCCGTAGTCGCGCAGCGTCGCGCTGATGCCGCTCCCTCCAATCTCGATCCCGTCAGGTGAATCGAGCCACCATGTGGCATCCGCCTCCATTCCGAACCTGCTCCAGATGCGTTCGGAGAGGTACGCGGCGAGCGGCCGTCCCACGGCGCGCCGCACTATCTCCCCGACCACCTGCGTTTCACCCGTGCTGTACGTGTTAACGGTGCCGGGGTCTGCCGCTCGCGGAAGGCTCCGCATAACAGCCATCGCGGACCCGGGGACCTGGGAGATCTGCGCCTCGAGTAGACGCCGGCGGTCCGATGTGGGATCAGTGTAGGTCTCGGTCCAGCGCACGCCCGACGACATCATGAGCACATTCCGCAGCGACACGCCTTCGTACGCGCTGCCGGCCAGCGAGGGGACGTAACGCGTAACGGAATCCGACAGGGCACCGATGTGCCCTTGCTTCACTGCCGCACCCATGAGTGTCGACGTTATCGACTTGGCGATCGACATCGACATCCAGCGTGTGCGCTCGGAATTCCCGAAGCGATACCGCTCCAGCTTGACGCGCCCGTCCTTGAGCACGAGGAGCCCCGTGACCCGGTTCAGCTCGAGATAATCCTCGAGATCATAACGCCTGCCGGTGTCGCTGAAACTCACGGCCCGAAGGGGCAGGGCGGCCGGGGGCAAGGGCAGCGGTACCGGCGCGGCCCGGACAATGCGCGTGGGGAACAGCCGATCGACGTTCCGGAACGTGTTGACCGCCTGCTCGAACGTCAGCGCGCCATCGTAGATCTTTCGGACCGCACCGATCGGCTCCGTGGCGTGCGGATACAGGTCGCGCCCTGTGGCGCTGGTAGCTCCTTGTTGCGTCATCGGAAAGGCACATGCAGTCGTCACGAGCAGAGCGGGCGTGAGGGACGCGGCGATCGCGGGATGAAGTCTGGCGGGCGGAATCAAGGGAGATCGGAGCACGGGGCCCTAATCCACGCGAATTCCAACACGGAGCGCTCGCGGCGCCACCCGCATCCGTGGTGCGCCGAAGATTGACGTCGGATCATTGAGCGCCTGATCGTCAATCTCGGTCTTCACACTTACGAGCGCGTCGGCGCCGAACATGTTGAAGAGATCGAACGTCACCACCACTCGGCGCAGCGTACGCCACTCGAGGTGGGCATCTATGACAGCGCGACTTGCGTAATGGCGCGACCCGCGCGGCTCGACGAGAATCGATTGGCCGTACGAGTGGCGGAACAGGTCAATCGGAAATGCCGCGCCCGTGCTATCGGTGTAGGAGTAACGGCCGTCTACTTCGAAAGTGGGCGCGAAACGCTCCCCGAGGGTATGCGTATAGACCAACCCGCCTTCCATTCGGTACGGGAGTCGCGCTGTCGCCCATACTTTTGCTTCCATCTGCAGCGCGTCCGGCAGGAAGCCCTCGCCGTTGATCCCTTCATTCGGGTTCACGAACGGGCCGGCGCTGAATCGTGTCGCCGTCGTTCCGTAACCAGTGACGCCAGGCACGTTTCCCTTCAGGCGCGCGCCGGTGAGCGATCCTTCGGCCCGCCAGCCTGGCTGAACCGTTCGGAGCATCAGCGTGACTTGATCGTACCGGCGTCGCGCTTCGGGGATCGCTGTGAGTACGACGTCCGGATCCCACGTGAGCTTCGAGAGATAGTCGCTGTCGTAGCCAAAGAGGGTCGGGGGGATTGTCCGGAGTCGTGCCAGCACGCGAAGAATGTCCTGGTTCGACGCGTACAACTGCGGGAGCACGAGACGCCGTCCCTTCGCGTCGAGCACCAGCCCTCTCACATAGCGATGGTCCACGTAAACG
>JALZIF010000110.1 GCA_030860435.1 Gemmatimonadota bacterium
GTCGTAGCCTACTGGCCGGCGCTGATCGACAAGCGGATTGTGACGCCGCGCGTCGAGATGGTGGATGCATGAAGGTCCGCCTGCTCGACCTCGCCCATGCGCGCTCCGGCGACAAGGGAGACACCGCCAACGTCGGCGTGATCGCGCTCCGTCCCGAGTGGTACCCGGTCATCGAGCGGTACGTTACGACCGAGCGAGTCGCCGAGCACTTCCGCGGGGTGATCACCGGAGACGTCCAACGGTTCGAGCTTCCCAACATCACGGCGGTGAACTTCCTTCTCCACGGTGCGCTAGGCGGCGGCGGAACGCTCTCGCTCAAGACGGACGCCCAAGGCAAGGTCTACTAGACGGCGCTCCTTCGGATGACCATCGATGTGCCTGACGATATTGCACGACGCTTGGATCTTCCGGTGGCGCCGTGACGCGCATTCGCGTCGAACTGCGCGAGGGAATCGGTCGCATCACCCTCGCGCGCCCGGAAAAGAAGAACGCGCTCGACCAGCGGACAGCGGTCGAGCTACGGAGCGCGCTCGAGGACCTCGGCGCTGACGACGATGTTCGTATCGTGGAGCTCGGGGCGGAGGGGCCAGACTTCTGTGCCGGCGCCGATCTGGAGGCGCTGGAGGCGATGCTCGACGAGGGGGCCGAGGCTCACCAACGGGACGCCGAAGCGCTCGCTAGCGTGTTTGTCGTTGTCCGGGCGCTCGCCAAGCCAGTCGTCGCCGTCGTGCGCGGACGCGCGCTTGCAGGGGGGGCTGGGCTCGCAACCGCGTGTGACCTGGTTCTTGCACATGAAAAGGCACAGTTCGGCTACCCGGAAGTCAACGTCGGCTTCGTGCCGGCAATGGTCATGACGATCCTGCGCCGGTCCGTCGGTGAGCGACAGGCGTTCGATCTCCTGGCCACTGGCCGGCTCGTGTCGGCCGATGAGGCGCTCGCGATGGGTCTCGTCAGCCGCGTCTTCCCCGATACCGGCTTCGACCATGCGGTGGCGGAAACGATCGCCGGCCTCGCGAAGACGTCGCCCGAGGCGCTTCAGATGACGAAGCGGCTGTTCTACGCGCTCGATGGCACGAGCTTCGAGGACGGGATCACCCTCGGCGTGCACACGAACGTCGAGGCGCGTTCGACAGACGCCTTCCGCCAGGGTGTACGGCGGTTCGCGCGGCGTCGCACCGGTGGAACGGATGCGGGGCTCGAGGAATGATCTCGCGGACTCCCGTCGGTGAGGCGCAGCGCTCGCTTCTTTGGGTGAAGATCGCCGTGGTCGTAGTGGGCGTCTCGACCTGGGGCTACGGGGTGAAGGTGGACGATCCTCGCGTCCGGTGGCTGGGCATCGCCTTCCTCGCCGTAGCGTTTCTCGTCCGGTTCCTGCGCCGGAGCCCACCGCCCGACGCCTGACGCGCTGGCACGCTGCCACCCGCCCCCGACCGGAAAAACAGGGCCGCGCTCGGTGGCCCGCGGTGCAGTCCTTGCTCCAGAAACTCCGCCAAGAACCGAAAGGAAAGAACCATGGCCGAAGTCAAACGCCGCCGCCGGCGCGGAGCCGCGCCGGTCGAGATCGGACCCAACGAGGCCGACCGCGACATACTCGACCAGTATTTCGCCGAAGTTAGCCGCTACCCGCTGCTCACGGCCGCCGAGGAGAAGGCGCTAGCGCGCCTGATCAGGTCGGGGGATCAGGACGCGCTCGAGGAGCTGACCAAACGCAATCTTCGATTCGTGGTGTCGGTGGCGAAGAAGTACCAGAACCGCGGGCTGCCGCTGATCGATCTGATCGGGGAGGGCAACGTTGGCCTCTTGACGGCGGCGCGGAAGTTCGATCCCGACCAGGGCGTGAAGTTCATCTCCTACGCCGTCTGGTGGATTCGACAGGCGATCCTGTCGGCGCTAGCGCGCCAGGGTCGCACTGTTCGTGTGCCGCTGAACCGCACCGCCGATCTCTCGCGCGTCATCAAGGCGTCAGCGCTGCTGCGCGACAAACTCGGTCGAGAACCGACGCCCGGCGAGGTGTCCCAGCTCACGGGAATTTCGCAGGAGATTGTCGCCGCACTGGCGACGTTGAACACGGCCGACGTACGCCTCGACGCCGCGGCCGGGAAGGATAGTGATCGCTCGCTCATCGAGCGCTTCTCGATCGAGGAGATGCCGAACACCGAGGAGCAGGTGATGAGCCAGTTTCGGTTATTGGAGCTGGAGCGCGCCCTCGACACACTGCCGCCGCGCGACGCGAAGATTCTCCGGTTGTACTTCGGCCTCGAGGGTGACCGCGAGCAAACGCTCGACGAGATCGGGAAGATGCTCGGCGTGACGAGGGAGCGCGTGCGGCAACTCCGGGACCGTGCGCTCAAGCGCCTGCGAGAGGGAACAGTGGGGCGGGCATTGAGGGAGTTGGCGGCGTAGCCTGACCGCGACGGTGCGGACCGCCAACCCCGGCGCGGGATAGCAAATCGGCGCCCAACCCATTATCTTTCAAGGCCTTATGGGGCGTCGCCCCGCCTTGCTTCTTGCCCCGCCGGTCACTCGTCCTGCCCCGCGCGGTCTAGCCCCACCGCGCGTGATTCCGATGCCGATCCGATCGCCTCTCGCGGCCAGCATCCATTGATGTCGTCGCACCCGACCATCGATCACGCGCTCGCGGCGCTTCGCGAGCACTTCGGATATCCCGGATTCCGACCCGGGCAGGAGCGCGCCGTCGCCTCCGTCCTCGGCGGTCGGGACACGCTCGTCGTGCTACCCACCGGGGGCGGGAAGTCACTCTGCTACCAGATCCCCGCACTTCTGTTTCCGCGGCTGACGGTTGTCGTGTCTCCGCTCATCTCGCTCATGAAGGACCAGGTGGACGCGCTCACGAAGCGCGGACTGCAGGCAGCCTTCATCAACTCGACCCTCACAGCGAACGAGGTGGCGGATCGCCTCGCCCGCGCGCAAAGCGGAAAGCTGAAACTACTCTACGTCGCGCCGGAGCGGTTCGACGCGGGCATGGCCGCGGAGCGGCTGCGGGCGATCGGGGTCTCGCTGCTCGCGGTTGATGAAGCGCACTGCATCAGCGAGTGGGGACACGACTTCCGTCCCAGCTACCGGCGCATGCGGAAGCTGCGCGAGCAGCTCGGCGCACCTCCGACGATCGCCCTCACCGCGACGGCGACACCCGAGGTTCGTCGCGACATCGCTCAGCAGCTCGGACTCGCGAGGCCCGTGGAGGTCGTCACCGGCTTCGACCGGCGCAACCTGCACTATCATGTTTCGCGAACGCGCACGGAAGCGGACAAGGACCGCGCCCTCGTCGGCACGCTCGGTGCACGCGAGGGTCGCGCGATCGTCTATGCGTCGACGCGCCGCGCTGTGGACCGGATTGCGGGCGTGCTCGAGGGCGCGCGCATCTCCGCTTTGCCCTATCACGCCGGTCTCGACGACGCGCGCCGGCACGAGGTGCAAAATGCCTTCATGGGCGAGCAGGCGCGCGTGATCGTGGCGACGAATGCGTTCGGGATGGGAATCGACAAGCAGAACGTCCGGACTGTTGTCCACCACGCGATGCCCGGTACCCTGGAGGCGTACTACCAGGAGGCGGGGCGCGCCGGGCGGGATGGACTCCATTCCGACTGTGTGCTGCTGCACGCTTTTCAGGACCGCTTCACGCACGAGTTCTTCATCAAGGGAGCATATCCCGAACGCGCGACCGTCGAGCGGGTGTACGCGACGCTGCGCGAGACAGCCGACGCCACCGGCCTCGTGAGCGCGTCGGCGCGCGAGGTGGCCACTTCGATGCGTGGAGACACGAAGGAGCGGGAGGTCGAATCCGCGATCCGGATTCTCATCGCGGCGGGCGCGCTCAAGAACCAGTCCGCGTCGGCCTCGCGCGTGTTAGTGCGGCTCCTGGCCAGCGCCGAGCGTATCAAGCGCGAGCTGAACGAAGCGGATGGCGTAGATCGGGATCTCCTGCGTGCGCTCTGGCGCGTGGTCGGATCGCGACTGTACGCGGGAGCCCTCGTCGACCCGGACGGCCTCCCGCCCGGCTTCGGCGGGGCGACCGGCGTCGCGGCGGTGCTCGACCGGCTGCAAGAGCGCCAGTTCGTCGCGTGGGAGCGCACTGGGGGCGGCGTGCGTCTGCACGAACCCAGAGCGCCGATCACCGCGTTCGAGGTCGACTGGCATTCCATCGATCGCCGGCGCCGCGCCGATATCGCGAAGCTGGACGCGATGCAGCGCTACGCCTACACGACTGGTTGCCGGCGCGGCTTCGTGCTCCGATACTTCGGCGATCCCGCCGCACGCAGAGCGTGCGATGGGTGTGACAATTGCCTCGGAACGCACAGCGAGGGGCCCCGGCCACAACTGTCCGCGCAGCGAACGGCTGGCGATCGAAAGACGCGATCGCGGGCGAGCGTGAACCGGCCTTCCGCGCCGCGTGTGGGCAATGCATCGGCGGCGCTGACGCACGCCGGGCCGCCGCGGGAAGAGCTTACCGGGAGCGGCGCACGGTTGCTCGCGTCGCTCAAGCAGCTCCGAAGCTCGATCGCGCGTGAGCAGAAGGTGCCGTCGTACGTCGTCTTTCCCGACCGGACGCTCGCCGAGATGGCGGTGCGGCGACCGCGCAGCCTTGCGGCTCTGCGGGATGTCCATGGTGTCGGGCCGGCCAAGAGCGAGAAGTATGGTGAGCGATTCGTCGCCGCCATCACGAAGGCGATCGATACGGACGCCGCCTGACAATACATGGACGATTCCCTCTACTTTTCCGAGCAGCACATCGCCGTTCGCGACATGGTTCGCGAGTTTGCCCGCGCGGAGGCCGCGCCGGTGGCCGCGCGCTACGACGCGGCAGCCGAGTTCCCCTGGCAGAACGTCAAGAAGATGGCCCAGCTCGGGCTCCTCGGCATGCCGTGGCCGGAGGCGCTCGGCGGCGCCGGTCTCGACTACACGAGCTACATCATCGCCATTCACGAGATGGCCAAAGTGGATGCGTCCCACGCCATCACCATCTCCGCGCACACCACGCTCGGCACTTCTCCCATCGTCAACTTCGGGACCGACGCCCAGACGGAACGCTACGTTCCGCTGCTGGCGAGCGGGAAGGTGCTCGGCGGCTTCGGTCTCACCGAGCCGGGCGCCGGGAGCGACGCCGGCGGAACCCGCACGAGAGCGGTGCGCAAGAACGGGCACTACGTACTCAACGGCTCCAAGATTTTCATCACACACGCCGGCGTCGGCGAAATCTTCGTCGTCACGGCGGTGACGGACCCGGAGAGGGGGAGCAAGGGGATCAGCTCCTTCATCCTGACGAAGGAAACGATCGATCTGGAAGTGACCCGCGAGCTGGGTATAGGGCACGAGCCATCGCTTCCGAGAATGGCGGGGTTCAGCGCAGGGAAGAAGGAGGACAAGCTGGGTTGGCGCGCGTCCGATACGCGAACGCTCACCTTTGAGGACGTCGAAGTCCCGGAGGAAAACCTCCTTGGCGAGGAGGGGATGGGTTTCATCAACTTCATGAAGACCCTCGATTCCGGGCGTGTCGGGATCGCCGCACTCTCGCTAGGGCTGGCCGAGGGCGCGTTCGATGAATCGCGGAGCTACGCGTCGGCACGGCGGCAGTTCGGGCAGCCGATCGCGAGCTTCCAGGGGGTTCAGTTTCCTCTTGCCGACATGGCGACCGACATCGAGGCTGGACGACACCTCGTCTTCCACGCCGCATGGCTGGCGCAGCATGGCCGGCCGTTCGCGAAAGAGGCGGCGATGGCAAAGCTGTTCTGCTCCGAGCTCGCCATGCGCGCTACGATCAAGGCTATCCAGATCCACGGCGGGTACGGTTACACAAAGGAGTACCCGGTTGAGCGAATGATGCGCGATGCGAAGATCTGCGAGATCGGCGAGGGAACGTCCGAGATTCAACGGATCGTCATCGCCCGCCACTTTCTGAAGGACATCGCCGATTGAGCTACGCGTCGCTCGCGCAGACCCTCCGCGTTCCGCTTGGCTTCGTCCTCGCGGCGCTATACCTATACATCGCGCGCCCCACGCCGCTCACCGTGGCGTTGGGAGGGGTGATCGCGCTCGCCGGTCTCCTCGTGAGGGCGTGGGCCGCCGGTCACATCGTGAAGAACAATCAGCTCGCGACGACTGGGCCGTACGCGCATACGCGTAACCCACTGTACTTTGGGAGCTTTCTTATCGCCGCGGGGTTCGCGCTAATCGGGCACTGGAGCCTCCTGCTCGCAGTGATCGTCTTCTTCGCGGTGGTGTACATTCCTGTGATCGAGCGGGAGCGGCTGCACATGAGCCGCCGCTTTCCCGAGGCCTACCCGGAGTACCAGCGTAACGTCCCGGCCTTCCTTCCGCGCCCCTTTCCGTGGCGAGCGGGAGCGGCTGCACAGGGGAATGGGGGACGCTTCAGCCTCGAGCTCTATCTTCGACACCGTGAGTGGCGAGCCGCGGTCGCGTTCGTCGCGACGCTCGCCTTTCTCGTTTGGCGCATGCAGCGTGCACACTAACCAGATCGTATGAAGCGAGAGATTCTGATCAACGCGACGCAGCGGGAGACGCGCGTCGCCATCCTGGAGGACGACCAGCTCGTCGAGCTCATGGTCGATCGCCAGGACAATCGCCGCATGGTCGGCGACGTTTACCTCGGACGCGTCGAAGCCGTCCTCCCTGGCATCCAGGCAGCCTTCGTGGACCTCGGGCTGGAGAAGAGCGCTTTCCTCCATGCGTCCGATCTGGTCTTTCCGGAAGATTCGGATCGGGACGACGACGAGAACGGCGACGGAGAGGAAGACGGGGAGGATGAAGATGAGTCGCGACGCGGGCGGCGCGCGAAGGCGCCTCCGATCCAGGATTCGCTCAAGCGTGGCCAGGACATCCTGGTCCAGGTGAGCAAGGAGCCGATCTCCACAAAGGGACCCCGTGTGACTGCGCAGCTATCGCTCGCGGGGCGCTTCCTGGTCTACATGCCGTTTGCATCGCGTGTCGGCGTCAGCCGGAAGATCGGCGAGCGCGCCGAACGGGTGCGGCTGCGCGAGCTGGTGCAGAAGGCGCTGCCGAAGGATTCCGGCGGTGTCATAGTCCGAACCGTGGGCGAGGACGCGAATGATGAGACCTTCCACCGCGAGCTACAGACGCTGATGGCGCAGTGGAAGCGAATCAAGCGCAAGACGCACTTCATGCGCGCACCGGCGCTTGTCCATCGCGAGACCGGCCTCACCCGAGGGCTCATCCGGGATCTCTTCAGCGACAAGGTGGATTCGCTCACCGTCGACTCGAGGCAGGTTCACAACGAGATCACCGAGTATCTGAAGGGAATCGCCCCCGAGCTGATCGAGCGCGTGAAGCTGCACGAAGAGCCTATCCCACTCTTCGACAAGGCGGAGGTAGAGACCGAGATCCGCGACCTGTTCAAGCGCCGCTGTGATCTTCCGTCGGGCGGGTACATCATCATCGAGCAGACCGAAGCCCTCGTGTCGATCGACGTGAACTCCGGACGCTACACGGGGAAGAAGGACCCGGAGAAGACGATCCTCAAGACAAACGTGGAAGCGGCGCGGGAGGTCGCGCGGCAGCTACGACTGCGCGACACTGGCGGAATCATCGTCTGCGACTTCATCGACATGGAGACGAAGACCAACCGCGAACGGGTGCTTCAGGAGCTTCGGACGTGCCTGGCCCGCGACCGCGCGCGCACAAAGGCGTTCAGCGTGAGCGACCTCGGGCTGGTCGAGATGACCCGCCAGCGGGTGCGGCCCAGCCATCTCCACGCGATGACGGAATCATGCCCGACGTGCCGCGGCACCGGGCGCGTCTTCACTCCGGAGACCGTCGTCCGGCGCCTGGAGCGCTCCGTGAAGCGCATGGCCGTGACCGGTCGCAAGGAGGAGCTCCTAGTGCGGGTGCATCCCGACGTCGCCCTCTATCTGTTGGAGGACGAACCGGATCTGATGCGGCGTCTCGAGAAGGGCGCTGGCTTCACCCTGGAGCTTCGCGATGACCCGTTGCTCAAACCGGACGAGTTCAAGCTCGTCGTCAAGGGCGCCGGGCGGGATGTGACGGAGCAGTATGCGGTGGCGTAAGTACGAGGGAAGGGGGAAGAGGGAAGGGGGAAGAGGAGCGTCGAGCGTTGAGGGGCGAGCGTTGAGCGTCGAGCGTAACGGCACGACGGGCAGAGCTCGGACTCCACCCTGAACGTTTAATCCCACGCTCGACGCTCTCTTCCCTCCTCCCTCTCTTCCCCTCTTCCACACCGTTGACACCCTGCCGGACCCCTGCTAAGTTGCTCAGTCTGTACAAGTTAACGTCAGTTTTCTCTTGTTCCTTATATGAGCTACGCGATCATCCGCACGGGCGGCAAGCAGTTCCGTGTCGCGCCGGGCCAAACCCTGCGTATCCCCTCTTTGGTCGGGGAGCCGGGCGCGGCAATCGAGTTCAATGACGTCCTACTCGGCTCCGACGGCGACAACGTTCGCGTCGGCGTGCCGATGCTGTCCGGCGCGAAGGTCAGTGGTGAGATCGTCAAGCACGGACGCGGCGAGAAGATCGTCGTTTTCAAGTTCAAGCGCCGGAAGAACTACGCCCGCAAGCAGGGCCACCGGCAGGGCTTCACCGAAGTCCGAATCAACGACATCACCCTCGGCTGAGAGTTTCGCGATGGCTCACAAAAAGGGTGTCGGCTCCAGCCGCAACGGCCGCGACTCGAACCCGAAGTACCGCGGCGTAAAGAAGTACGGTGGTGAGATCGTCCGCGCCGGGAACATCATCATCCGGCAGTGCGGGACGAAGTTCCACCCCGGCCGGAACGTCGGCCTCGGAACCGACTATACGATCTACTCGCTCATCGACGGCGTCGTGAAGTTCGAGCACAAGAACAAGACCCGATACAGGGTGAGCGTGTACCCGGCCCAGGACCCGGCCGAGACGACCGCCGCCTAGAGCGCCGCCGCTCCACGCGCCCCCGCGATCGCGGGGGCGTCGTCGTAGCTGGGCCTTGTGGAAGGAAACTTCCTGCCGCCGGTGACGTAGGATCGAGAGAACGACTAACAGGGAGCTCACGGATGGCGCTCTGGAACAAGGTGAGACAGGAGCTCGATCGCGCCGGCCGCGTGGCGCAGGACGCGCTCGACGAGGGGAAGGTGCGACTCGACGCTATGCGCGCCAGAAATCTCGCCGACAAGGCGGCGCAGGCGCTCGGCTACGCGGTCTACCGCGCACGACAGCAGGGGCAGGAGATCGACTCGGACACGTACGCTCGCCTGAGCAGCACGCTGGCTGCGCACGAAGCGGAGGTGACGCGCGACGAGGGCCGTCTCGAGGACATCGTCGAGGCGCGCAAGACGGCGCGGCCCGCGGGGGCGGGGGGAGAGCGGGGGTCCGCGGGTGGCGAGGCGGCGGATATGCCGCCGCGCG
>JALZIF010000156.1 GCA_030860435.1 Gemmatimonadota bacterium
ATGGGATACAATGATGACGCACCGTCTGGGTGCCTCGCTGTGAGAAGATCGTTCCGCGAAGAACTCTCTCTCATAGTACGGCGGCCAGGCGGTGTTTGCTATACGTCAATTGCAGGATCCGCGTTAAAGGGTCTTTACTCTCATCCCGGCCGCGAACGCCTTCTTTCTTGAGCACCGACGATGGCCGGGTGTGGAGGACGTGGCTCAGGAAGCCCGTAACAGCGAGCGCATAAACGTTCGCCCCTTCCTGATCCGGCGTTCCATGCCTGCGAGTGAGGCGGACGAACTGTTACGGCTACTTTATCGATACAGAGTGACTCGCCACCATCTGATGCCCACGCTGTCGAACGCGGCCAAGGCGTTTGCCTATAAGAAGGCGCTCTGGCCGCACTTGGTGTGAATTCCGCGCTTTTGGCGGCCTCACCGCGGTGGCCTTCCAAGGACGATTCCATCTGCATCGCGACCTGCGACCTAGCGACGCTCTTTAACCCGGCCTGATAGTGCCACGAGTCGGCCGAAGTCAGCGACTGGGCCGCGCGGCTGGTGGCGCAGGTCACCCTCAAAGCCACCGACCGCGACGATCTCGCTCCCGGCCGCGGGCGCCCCCCATTGCGGTGCCTGCCTCCGCCTGACCTTTCCCCGCCCAACCGCGCCGCCCCGCCCCGCCTCAAGCCGTCAAAATCGTTGTGCCCGCGCCCGAGCGTGTGTAGCCAAGGAACCACAGGCCGGTGTTGCCGCGCGCTCTAGGATATTGTCTTCCAATCACTTACGGCGTTATTAGAGGGGTCGCCGCAGGGTCCGATTCTTGAATTGCGGGGGCGCGACTTCCACCACAACATTGAGACATGTCCCTCGTGAGCATTCAGGCGCGACGTGCGCTGGAGAAGGCTCGCCTGGATATTCCCTCCTACTCCGGAGCCGAAGCTGAGCGAGGGCCTGAGGCGGCTGCTGTCCGTGCTGAGGGTAGCACTCGGCGTGGGACTATTGTGGTACGTTCTCGTGAAGACGGGCGCGCGCCAGGCCATGGTGCCGTTCGTCGAAACGCCATGGGTTCTACTAGTGCTGCTGGCGGGCCCGGCATTCGGGGCAGCTATCGAGGCGCTGCGGCTCCGAGTTCTGTTCCGCGCCGCCGGACTCCGGCTCGGGCTCGCCGGAGCATACAAGGTAGTAATGATCGGGACGTTCTTTAACTTCTGTATTCCGGGTGGCACCGGAGGCGACGTCGTGAAGCTGTACTACCTGGCGGCGGGCAACCGCCAGCGAGGCGTCGAGGTTGCCACGGTGCTGCTGTTGGACCGGGTGCTGGCGCTCATCGCCCTACTAGTGCTCGTATTGGCGCTGGCGTCCTGGAATTCGGGGGTGATAGCGCAGCACCCTATCCTGATGGCGTTGACGGTAACGGCGGCGGCGGGGTTGGGCAGCGTGCTACTGGTGATGGCCGCCGTGGGATCCCGACGGATCCGGACATCTCGATGGTATTCGACGGTTTTGAATGTGCTGCCGCTGCGGCGTTACGTGGAGCGGGCGGCGGACGCGGCCCACGCGTTCCGCGAGCGCAAGCGCGTGATGCTGGAGGTGACCGCGATGTCGTTTGTCGGTCACATGGGCGCCGCGGTGATCTTCGCGGTGATCGGCAGCCTCGTGGTGCCCGAAGTCGCGGCGCGGCTCACGGCGATGCTCGCGCTGATGGGGATGGTGGCGAACGCGATTCCGGTGACCCCCGGGGGATTGGGGGTCGGCGAGGCGGCGTTCGATCAACTCTTCAGCATCGTCGGGGCGACTGGGGCGGCGGCGATCCTGATCGGCTGGCGAATGGGGCTCATCCCGTTCGCGGTGGCGGGAGCGGTAGCGTACATGGCGGGAGGTGGACGGCGGCTCGGGGGCAAGCAGGACGCTGCTCCTGCCGTCAGCGAGAGAGCCGCGACGGCAACATACGGGCGGTAGTCGGCGGTCCGTACCAATTATCCAAAGCGGCGATGGCCGCGAATGGCCGGCCTTGAGACTGCGGAGGAGGCGGACCAGTGAGTGTAATCGAACAGGACAAGGAATCGGAACGGCTCTTCTACAATGAGCTGTTCCGCACGCGGCGGCGCTTCGACCAGTTCAACGACGACATCTATCGGCGCATCGCGCGTGAAGCGAGGGCCGGTACCCAGGGAGCGCGCGTGCTCGACCTGGGCTGCGGATCAGGCACGCAGGCCCTCTGCCTGTTGGATGAGGGCTTCTCGGTGGTCGCGGCTGATATGTCCATCGAAGCGGTCCGGGTGGCGAGAGCGGGCGCGCAGCAGGCGGGCCGCGATCTGCAGGTGATGAACGCGGACGCCGAGCGGCTGCCGCTGCCCGATGCATTTCTCGACGCCTGCGTGTGCGGGTTGCTGCTCCACCATTTCCACAGCCTGGCGCGGGTGGCTGCGGAGCTGAAGCGGGTGGTAAAGCCGGGCGGCATCGTCGTCGCGATCGACGCCAACGCCCACAACCCACCCACCTGGATGTTCCTGAACGTGGTGCATCGCGTACGGCCGCTGAAGCGCCTCACGCCGAATCAGCGCGCGCTGCGCGCGGGCGAGATCCGTGAGGTATTCGGGCGTGCCGGCTTCGGCGATTTCCGCTTCTCCTCGGTGACGAGCGAGCTGCGCCGTGACTGGCTGGGGGATTCACTCGGCGCGCGGCTGAACTACTACACGCGAGCGGCGGTCCTCGGTGCCTCGAACGCGGTGCTGCCACAGATCGGTCGAGGGAACATGCTGCTCTCTGTGTTCCGCCGTGCGTCCTGAAGACGTGCGCTGTTCGCTGCACGGCGCGCGCTCGCTCCCATGGGCGGTTTCGCCGTGACTTCGACTGTGGCAGCAGGTCGGCCGGTGGGTGGAGGGGCGCGCCGCGAGAACGCAGTCACGCGCTACGAGCGGCGGTTCGCCGCCGCGGCCGGCGCGGATCACGCGTCGGCGTTCGCGTACGCTCGGACGGCGCTTGCGGCGATCCTGCGCGCGACGGGCCTCGAGCGCGGCGATGAGGTGGTGCTCTCGCCGCTCACGTGCAAGGTCGTGCCCCTGGCGCTGCTCGGAGCGGGGCTGCGCCCAGTATACGCGGACATTCGGAAGGATACGCTGAACCTGGACGCCGACCGGGTGAATGAGGCCACCGGCAACAACACGCGCGCCATCCTCTTTCAGCACACCTACGGCTGGAGTGGCGGTGCGGCTGAGGTGGCCCGGGTCGCCGCTGGTCGCGGACTGCCCCTCATCGAGGACTGCGCCCAGTGTCTACCGCTGGCCGCGCCCGGCGCGCCGGGCAGCTTTGGTGTCGCGGCGATCTTCAGTAACAATCCGGGCAAGCCGCTGCCAGCGGGCAGCGGCGGCATGGCCGTGACGGAAGACGAGGCGCTCGCGGAGCGCGTCCAGCGCGAGCGTGACCGCTTGCCGACGCGGAGCGGAGGAGCCTCGGTCGCGCTGCGCGTGGAGAACGCGTTGCGGAACCGGCTACCGCATTCGCTCTACTGGCCAGCATACGAGCTGAATCAGCATTTGAGGGGGAGTGATCGAGATAAGCCGGTCACGCGGGAGATCGAGCGCGAGGTTCACGACGTCGCGCTCCGGATCACGGAGGCCGATGCGGTCGAGGGGGGACGCTGGTTGGATCGCCTCGAGACGGTGCGCCGCCACCGCGCCGCCTGTTGCACAGGGTACGCGTCCGCGCTGAATGACTCACCCGGCGTGACCAAGATTGTCATGACGGATCCGCCGGCGCTCTACTTTTACCCGGTCCTGGTCGAAGGCAAGGAGGAGGTGGTGCGGCGCGCGCGTGCCCGGGGCGTGCAACTGGTTGCGTGGCCAATCCGGACGCCGATCTACCCGGTGGAAGAAGAGACGTCGCTCCGCCGTTACGGCTACGAGCCCGGGAGCTGCCCCGTCGCGGAGTGGGTCGCGCGCCGGCTTGTTGGCTTGCCGACTGACCTTACCACCGGCGAGCGTAACCGCCGCGCAGTAGTGCGGCTGCTGTGCAGTTGATGAGCGCCGTCGCGAGCGCCACGCGAGTGGATCGGCTACGGAGCGCGGAGCTCCCCGCGCTGCGCGCGTTCCTGCGTGGCCGTCCCGATGCCCACATCTTCCACTCACCGGAGTGGCTCGCCGTCCTCCGCGACACTTACGGGCACACGTGCGACTACTGGGTGGCGTGGGAGGGCGACTCTATCGCCGGCGTGTTCCCGGTCCTGGTTGTGCGCGCGCCGGCGCTCGGCACGAAGATGGTCGCGCTCGGCTACCAAATGGACAGCGGCTTGCCGTTGGCCGACTGCGCCGTGGTGGCGGCCGAGCTGGTCGGGCACGCGGCCGCCGAGGCGCGACGGGCGGGCGTGAAGTACATCGAGGTCCGCAGCCTCTCACCGGCCCCCATGCTGGAACGCCTCGGCTTCACGCCGGTCGACTCCGGCCTTGTAACGACGGTCGTGCGTCTGGACGGTATCGAGCTCCGAACCATTCGCCGCGGTCATCGGCGTACCATCCGCTACGCCGAGGAGCAGGGCGTGACGGTCCGGGAGTCGCGGTCGCTCGCCGACCTGTATCTCTTCCAGCGCCTGTACCTGGCGTCAGGACGCGCGATAGGAGCGCCGCAGGCGGGGCGGCGTTACTTCGAGAGCCTGCACCGGCACGCCGCGGCGAACTACCGCTTGTATCTTGCCTCCGCTGGCGGTCGCGTGTTGGGTGGGATGGTCACGGTCGGGGATGAGCGAGTCACCTACGCGCGACATGCGGCATACGGCTCGCCGGAGGCGATGGCGCTGCACGTGGGCACCGTCCTCTGCTGGCGGGGGATCCACGATGCCGCCGCGGAGGGCGTGGAACGCTTCAACTGCGGGATCTCGTGGGAGCGCGACAATGGGTTGATCCAGTGGAAGGAAGGTTGGGGGGGGGAGACCGTGCCCGTCAGGCTCTACACGTTACCCGTGCGCGGCGCCCCCCCCCTGCCGCGGCCGGGCGACTATCTGGGCGGCTTCGGCCTGGCCAGGGCGGTCTGGCGCAGACTACCGCTGCCAGTTGCGGAGCTCGGCGGCAATCTGGTGACGCGATGGATCTGCTAGCAGCCGTGCACATCGACCTGGACGGCGCGCGCCACATCTTCAGGCTGCGCGGCTGGCGTTACGACCACGACGAGGACCCCGTCTTCGACTCCGGGCTGCGGCACGCGTTGGACCTATTTGACGATGCGGGCATAACGGCTACGCTGTTCGTGATCGCGGAGGACCTGGAGGACGCGAGGAAGCGGGCACTGGTCGAGGAGGCGGTGCGACGCGGGCACGAGATCGCATCGCACTCTCTGACGCACCGGCGACTAGCCCAGCTACCGCGCGCGGAGAAGGCGCACGAGATAGGCGAGAGCCGCGCGCGGCTATCGCGGGCGCTGGGCGTGCCTGTCGACGGTTTCCGCGCGCCCGACTTCTCGGTGGACGCGGAGTGTCTGGAACTGGCGGCCGAAGCGGGATACACGTACGACACATCGCTTGTCGGGGGGGCGCGCCACGCACCGGAAACGGGACTGGGCACGACCCGCACGGGCGCGCACCGGCCGCTCGCGACGCGCGCTCTGCTCGAGCTGCCGCTCCCCCCACACGCGCCACTGCCCTTTCCGTTTCATCCGTCGTACAGCCTCGTGCTGGGAACGTGGTACTTCGGGCTGGGGCGCGCGATGGCGCAGTCGGCGCCCGGGCCATTCGTGTTGCTGTTCCACCTGATCGACTTCGCAGATCCACTGCCGCCGGCACTGCTCTCCGGAGCGGCGCGCCATCTCTACACGCTGTCGTACCGCAGCGGACCCTCCAAGCGTGCGGCGTGCCGCCGGATGCTCGGGCAGGTGCGCGGAGCGTTTGCGGTGTCGTCCACGCGCGCAATCGTAGACACGCTCCGCACCGACTCCGGAGCCACAGCCATCGGGATGAGACAATGAAAGCGGTGATCCAGGATCTCGACCGGGGCGAGCTACGCGTGGGCGACGTGCCACCGCCGGCGCTGCAGCCGGGCGGTATCCTCGTAGCGGTGCGGCGTTCGCTGATCAGCATCGGGACGGAGAGGGCCGTGATCGAGCTTGCGCGTAAGGGGCCGATCGGCAAGGCGCTCGACCGGCCGGACCTCGCGCGGAAAGTCATCAACAAGGCGAAGCAGGAAGGCTACTGGAGCACGTACAATGTGGTGCGAAATCTCATCAAGTCACCGATCCCGCTAGGCTACTCGTGCGCGGGCGATGTGATCGCCGTGGGCGCGAAGGCGGGTGACTTCCGTGTCGGCGATCGCGTGGCCTGTGCCGGCCTCAGTTACGCCAATCACGCTGAGGTCAACTACATCCCCCGAAACCTGGCCGCGAAGATGCCGGAGGGCGTCGCTTACGACGACGCGTGCTTCGTCACGCTGGGCGCGATCGCGATGCAGGGCGTGCGGCTGGCCGAGATCGAGCTGAGCGAGCGCGTGCTCGTGCTGGGCCTGGGACTCGTTGGGCAGGTCGCGGCGCAGCTCGCGCGCCGCGCGGGCGCGACCGTGTTCGTCCACGACCTCGACCCGAGCAAAGTGGAGATGGCGATGGAGCTGGGCGCGCATGCGGGCGAGAGTGCACCCGACCGGCTCGTCAACGCTGTGGCGTCGTTCACGGGCGGGCATGGCGCTGACGCGGTGCTGGTCTGCGCGGCTACCCGTTCGGACGATCCGCTCCGCCTGGCGGCGGAGGTCTCGCGCCTCAAGGGTCGCGTGATCGTAGTTGGAGATGTGGGCATGAAGCTGCGGCGCCGCCCTTTCTTCGAGAAGGAGCTGCGCCTGATCGTGAGCCGCTCTTACGGGCCCGGCCGCTACGATCCCGCGTACGAGGTGCACGGCGTCGATTACCCGTTGCCGTACGTGCGCTGGACCGAGCAGCGCAACATGCAATCCTTTCTGGAGCTGATCGCGCAAGGCGACCTCCGTCTCGCGCCGCTCGTCACGCACCGTTACCAGATCGAAGACGCAGAGACCGCGTACCGCGTGGTCACCGGGGAGAGCCAGGAACGCGCGGTCGCCATCATCCTCGAGTATTCGGCTGCGGCGCCGCCGGCGAAGCGCGTGGAGCTCAAGCCCGCGCGGTCCGTGCCCGCCGGCAATACGGTACGCCTGGGCGTCATCGGCGCGGGGCAATTCGCGAAGGGCGTGCTGCTGCCTGCGTTCGCGCGAATAAAGGGCGTGCGGCTCGATGCGTTCTGCACGGCCAGCGGGCTGACCAGCCGCGCCGTAGGCGAGGCGTACGGCGCGCGCTACTGCACGAGTGAGCCGGCCGAAGTACTGGCCGATCCAGCAATCGACGCCGTGATCATCGCCACGCGACACGACCAGCACCCCGCACTGGTCGCGGACGCGCTGCGGGCGGGCAAAGTGGTTTTCGTCGAGAAGCCGCTCGCGATCACGGAATCTGCCCTGGAGGAGCTCACGGAGCTGCTGGACTCGCTGGAGTCTCCGCGGCTGATGGTCGGTTTCAATCGGCGCTTCGCGCCGCTCGCCGTGAGGGCGCGAGATTTCTTCGCCGGCCGGCGCTCTCCGCTTTTCGTCTCCTATCGTGTGAATGCCGGCACGTTCCCGCCCGACAGTTGGGTGTTCGATCCCGCGGTGGGCGGAGGGCGGATTCTTGGCGAGGTGTGTCACTTCATCGACACGATCTGCTACCTCACCGGCTCGCTCCCTGCACGCGTCTTCGCGGAGGAGGTGCACTATTCGGACGAACCTGCCTACAGGCGAGACAGCCTGAGCATAACGATGCGCATGGAGGACGGCTCCGTGGGCGCGATACATTACCTGGCGGACGGCGATCCAAGCGTGCCCAAGGAGTACATGGAAGCGTATGCGGACGGGCGCACCACGATGCTCGACAACTACCGCAAGCTCGCGCTGCATTCGGGGAACCGCCGGCGGGGCTCGCGGCTGTTGAACCAGGCCAAGGGACACGCGGAGGAGGCGGCGGCGTTCATCGCCGCGCTGCGGAGCGGCGAGCCGATGCCCATTCCGATAGACACGCTGATAGCAGTCACGCGCGCCGCCTTTTTGGTGCACCGCAGCCTGGACACCGGCGCACCCGTCGACTTCGCGACCCCCGCGGGCGCCACGGCTGCGCTCGAGAGATTGTGAAGCTAGTGAGCCCCAGACTTGCGCCCGCCGAAATCGCGATCGAGGTCGCCCAGGATCCGTATACTCCGGCGATTCTCGAGCAGGCACCGCGCGTGCTCAGCCTCATGGACCGCGAGCGCTTCAGCCGCACGGCGGGCTGCATGGACCGCACGTACTGGGCGTGGAAGTTCGTAGACTTTCCCGGGGCTCGCTTCCAGGAAGGGCTCTGCGTGCTGTCGTTTCTTTACGCCACCGATCTGGAGGGCAATCCCTACTATCGCAGCGGGGCGCTGCTGGAGTGGATCGGCGCTGGCCTGAACTACTGGTGCTCCGTTCAGCGGAGCGACGGGAGCTTCGACGAGGCGTACCCGTACGAGCGCTCGCTCGCGGCGACTTCGTTCAGCAGCTTCTATGTGGCAGAAGCGCTCACGCTGGCGGGTGAGGACCTGCCCGCGAGCATTGTCGGGCGGACGCGCGATACGCTCGCGCGTGCCGGGCGTTGGCTCGAGCGCAACGACGAGACGCACGGCTTCTTGTCCAACCACCTCGCCGCGGCGGCGGCCGCGCTGTACCACATCCACCGCCTAACCGGACTTGACTCGTTCTCTCGGCGCAGCCGATACTTCCTGGGTCGTATCCTGGCGCGTCAGTCGAGGGAAGGCTGGTACGACGAGTACGGCGGCGCCGACCCGGGTTACCAGACGCACGGTAGCTTCTACCTCGCCCGGCTCTGGCAGCTCACGGGAGATGAAGAGCTGGCGGCGTCAATCGAGCGGTCGATGACGTTCCTGGCTCACTTCGTCCACCCCGACGGCAGCGTGGGAGGGGAGTACGCGAGCCGTAACACGCAGACGTACTACCCGGCGGCGTTCGAGATCTTCGCCGCACGCCACGGCGCGGCGGCGTGGATCGCGGAGACGATGCGGCCGCGCGTCGCGACCGCCGCTGCCGCCGGCCTCCGCTCGATCGACATCTACAACTACTTCCCGATTCTCAACAATCTCGTCTTCGCGCATCGTGCGCAGAGGGGAAGGGAAGGAGGTACGTCGGCCGGCGCCGTGGCGACGGAGCCATTGCCTGACGAGCGGTTGATCTGGTTTCCGGAGGCCGGCATCGCCCGCATCCGCCGCGACCGGTACGACGCATACGTCGGTGTAGCGAAAGGGGGCGTTTTGAAGGTATTCGACCGCGGCAGCGGCCGCCTCGTCTGCAGCGACTGCGGCTACATAGGCTCCATCGCTGGCGGACACGTTGCCACGACCCAGTATCTCGATGCCGGCCGGCCGTCGCGCGTCGAGCCAGATCTGGTGCAGGTTGAGGGTGGATTCGTCGAGACGGCGCGGCCGGTCATGGACCCGGTCCGCTTCGCGGCGTTCCGGCTGTTCACGCTCACGGTAGGCCGCATCGCCGGCGCTGGACGCTGGCTCAAGCGACAGCTCGTGCGCGCTCTTATCTACCGCAAACGGCCGCTGGACGCGCACTTCAAGAGGACGGTCAGCTTCGATGACGAGCGCATCGTCGTCAGGGACGAGATGCGCGGCGAAGCTCTCGGCCGATTCGAACAGCTGGAACGGGGAGAGGTGTTCACGACGATTCACATGGGCTCGTCTCGGTACTTCATTGCTAACGAGCTGGATGCGCATGCGGCCGCCAGTCTCCACGGCGCGCGCACCGTCGACCTACGGCGCGCGGCCACGGGCGTCGAGATGACGCGCGTCATCGCCTTCGACTAATCGATCATGTGTGGCATCTGCGGCTTCGCCGGCTTTCGCGACGACGACCTCCTGGAGAGGATGACGTCGTCCCTCGCGCATCGCGGGCCCGACAGCGCTGGCTACTTCCCCACCGACCACGCCAGCCTAGGGCACCGTAGGCTCAGCATCATAGACGTGGCCGGCGGGCAGCAGCCAATCGCGAACGAGGACGGATCCATCGCCGTCATATGCAATGGAGAGATCTACAACTACCGAGAGCTCCGCGAGGAGTTGCTCGCCCGCGGTCACCGCTTCCGCACGCTGTCCGACTCCGAGGTAATCCTCCACCTGTACGAGGACCACGGGCCTGAGGGCTGTTTGCGCCGCTTGATCGGCATGTTCGCCTTCGCGCTGTACGACACACGCGAGCGCCAACTCTTCGTCGCTCGCGACCGTCTTGGCATCAAGCCGCTTTATTACGCGGAGTTAGGCGGGCGTTTCCTCTTCGCTTCGGAGTCCAAGGCGATCCTGCGCTACCCTGGCCTGGAGCCAACGCTCGATCCGGGCGCTGTGCACCAGTACCTGGCGCTGCGTTACGTGCCGGGACCGGGCAGCATGTTCCGGGAGATCCGCAAGCTGCCTGCGGCTCACTACGCGCTCGTGCGCGATGGCCAGGTCGCGCTGCACCGCTACTGGTCGCCGGAACTGTACGCCGGGCCATTCAGCGGGGGAGAGGAGGAGTATCTCGAGGGGTTCGCGGAGCATTTCGAGCGCAGCATCCGCCGTCGGCTGATCTCGGAGGTACCTCTGGGCGCCTACCTGAGCGGCGGGCTGGACTCGAGCGTGATAGTCGGCGCCATGTCGCGCATCGCGCCTGAGCCGGTGCGCACGTTCACGGTCGGGTTCGATTACGAACACGACGAGCTGGAGGACGCGGCGGCCACTGCCCGCGCGCTCGGCTGCCGCCACACTGAGGTAGAGTGCCGCATTGGAGACGTGGCGCTTCTACCGGAGATCGTTTACCACCTGGACGAGCCCGTGGGCGATGCGATCGTTATTCCGATGTACCTGCTGGCACGTGCGGCGAAGAAGGAAGTCACGGTAGTGCTGACGGGCGAGGGCGCGGACGAGACGCTTGGCGGATACCTTTTCCACAAGGTCCTGCTATCGGCGCACCGCTTCGCGCGCACGGTGCCACGCGGCCTGCGCCGTGCGCTCGTGGCGCCCGCGCTCTCGGCAGTGCCTGCTGGTGCGCTCGATCTCGCATTCAATTATCCCGGTGCGCTCGGCCAGCGCGGCAAGCAGAAGCTGGTCGACTTCCTCGATCTCCTCGAGCCGGATCAGTTGCCAGCGGCCTACGCACACCTCATTTCGCTGTTCGATGCGCGGGACACTGGACCGCTCTACGCGGACGAGTTCCGGCGCCGGATCAACGGGCAGGGCAACCTGACGTCACAGTCCAGCGGACCGGGTGCAGCGGATGCGCCCTGGCTGAATCGCGTGCTCCATCTCCAGTTCGAGCACTGGCTGCAAGACGACATTCTCACCAAGCAGGACAAGGTATCCATGGCGAGCGCGATCGAGGCACGTGTGCCATTCCTTGACCACGAGTTGGTCGAGTACGCGCTGCGCATTCCGCCGGAGCTCAAGATCCGGCGCGGACGGTCGAAGTACATCCTGCGCCGTTACGCGGAGCGACTGCTGCCGCGCGAAGTGGTGTCGCGGCCCAAGCGGCCGTTCTACGCTCCGATCGAGAAGTACCTCGAGGACCCGGCTTTCCGTGAGCTGATGGACGACACGCTCTCGGAGCGGTCCGTTCGTGCGCGCGGGTTGTTCCGTCCCGAGGCAGTGACAGCGCTCCGCGGTCGCATGAACGCGGGCGAGTTCGTGTACGTGAAGCAGGTGTTCAGCCTGATCGTGCTGGAGCTGTGGTTTCGCATGGCCGTGGACCGGAGGGGACTATCATGACCGCCTCACGCCTGGACCCGGCGACGCACCTTTCGGTGGTCTGCCCCTTCTACAACGAGGCACAGATCATCGAGCACGCGGTGCTGACGCTGCTCGACCAGCTGGGCACGCTCGACTGCACCTGGGAGCTGATCGTTGTGGACGACGGCTCCAGCGACGCTTCGCGTGACATCGTGCGCCGCATCGCGGAGCGCCGCCCCGAGCTGCGGCTGCTGGGTTACGCGCACAACCGCGGCCGCGGGCACGCATTGCGCACCGGAATAGCCGCGGCGCGCGGCGACCTCGTTGTGACCACCGAGATCGACCTTTCCTGGGGGGCCGACATAGTGCACCGCCTTCTGGCGGCGATGCGCGAGTGGCCGGACACTCACATCATGGTCGCGAGCCCGCACCTGCCCGGCGGCGGATACCATAACGTACCCCCCCGGCGAGTGTTCTTCAGCCGCTTTGGCAACCGCGTCATCCGCGCATGCATGGGCGACGCCGTCACCATGAACACCGGCATGACGCGGGCATATCGCCGGAACGTGATCCAGTCACTGCCGCTGATCGAGGACGGCAAGGAGTTCCACCTCGAAGTGATCCTCAAGGCGACGTCGTTCGGGTTCAAGATCCGGGAGATCCCCGCGCTACTCGAGTGGAAGGAGTACAAGCACACGGGCAAGCGGGTTGCGCGGAAGAGCTCGACGTCGGTGGGGAAGCTGGTGGTCTCGCACAGCCTGTTCAGCCTGTTCGCCAACCCGGTCCGGTATGTGTGGGCGATGGCGTTCGGCTCCTTCGTGATAGGCGTAATGAGCTTCTTCGCCGCCGTGGTGCTCTTCGCCCTTGGCAGGGTGTCTGTGTTCGTGGCGCTGATGAGCGTGCTGCTGGTGCTGCTGGCGCTCGTACTGTTCGTGATGGGCGTGGTCGTCAAGCAGGGATTCATGGTTCAGCGTGAGCTGTGGATGCTGCAACGCTATCACGTGATAGGGCAGGGGCCGGGCGCGCTGTCCGCGGATGTGGCGGTGACGGAGGAAAGGGCGGCGGACAGCCGCGCCATGCGTCCGATCGGGCGCGCGGACGAGCTCACGAAGTTCGGACCGCCGGCTTGAGGGCCGCCAGCGGGGCCGCAGCAACCATTCCGTCAGTCGCGCGGCGTCGCCTCTCGGCGGACGCCCGCACCGGCGTTTTCCTGGCCCTGATAGCGTTCCTGGTGTATGCGTCTGGCCTGCGCTGGGGTCTTCCGCACGCGACGGGACCGGACCGCGTGGACTCCTGGGGCGTGGATGACGAGACGCCACTCGGCCCCCTGGCCGAGATCCACAACATCCTCGACCCGAAGCCCGACCGCAATCTAGGGTACCCCCTTCTATACTCGTTCACGGTTGCGGCCGCGTACGCGCCCTACATGGGGTATCTCTGGGCAACGGGCGGGCTCGCGGCTCCGGCGGCCACGTATCCGTACGGTCTGCGCGATCCGAGAACGTCGCTGCGCATGCTGGCGCTCATTGCTCACCTGGTCACGACCATCATGGCCGTGGTGGTAGTGCTGGGCGTGTACGATGCAGCGCGCGTGGCCTGGGGACGAAGGACGGGTGTGGTGGCCGCACTGTTCGCCATGACCGCACTTCCGATGTTCTACTACGCGCGAACCGGCAACGTCGATGTGCCGATGCTCTGTTTCACGGCGCTCGCGTGCGCCGCCTTCGCGCGCCTGGTCATGCGACGCCACACCACGCGACGGGCTGTCGCGATCGGCGTTTTCGCAGGCCTTGCGCTGGCCACGAAGGAGGCCGCGTTAGGCGCGTTCCTCGGCATCCCGTTCGTGGTGCTCGCGATCTTCCGCCGCGAGCATCCGGGGCTTGCGGCCACGAGCTGGGCGTTCTGGAAGCCACACCTGTTGGCCCTGGTGGCGTCATTCGTGGCGTTAGGCGCCGGGAGCGGCCTGTTCGTGGAGCCTGGCCGGTACATCGCGCACCTGCGCTTCATAACGGGCCGGGTGGACGTGATCGCCGGCGCCGAGCTTGCGGGCGTGCGCACCTTTGCCTTCACGGCTGGCGACAACCTGCAGTACTTCCGCGCGTTGGTCGTTGACCTGGCCTCGATCTTGAATGCGGGCGGACTGGTGCTCGCGCTCGCCGGCGTGGCGGTCGCGGTCGTGCGTCGCGAGCGGGCGGCGCTGTTGGCACTGCCCGCGGTCACGTATCTCCTCTGGGTCTTCTTCTTGTTGCGCGCCTCCCAGGTGCGATACGTGCTCCCCGCGGCGATCCTGCTCGCGGGATTCGCGGCGTATGCGCTGCTGCGAGCCTGGGAGTCGCGGTGGCCGGCGCTACGCTATTCCGCCGCGGCAACTGGTGCGTGCGTACTGCTCGTCCAACTCCTACGCGGCGCGGACCTGACGTATCAGATGATCAACGACTCGCGGTTCGCTGCGGCGGAATGGATCGGGCGTAACGCGAGGTCTGGTGACCGGCTCGAATACTTCGGGCCTTCGCGGAAGCTGCCACCGCTCGCCCCCAGCGTCGTCACGGGCCAGGCGGCCGCCTACTTCGGAATGTACGTGCCGGCGGATGTCGGCGAGGCCAAGGTGCAGGAGATTCTGGATGGCTGGCGCGAGAGACGCGCGCGCTTCGTCATCGCCGTCCCCGACCATACGAGTCGGCCGGGTGTGCCGCACAGCCACACGTTTCCGCCGGCACTGTTCGCCGACATGCTCGAGGGCCGGCGCGGATTGCGGCTAGTCGCTTACTTCCGAACCCCGCCGCTGTTCCCCTGGCTGCCGGCACCGCGAATTGATTACCCAACAGCGAATCCACCGATCCACTTGTTCGAGGGCAGATAATGCAGCTAGGTCGCGCCGTCCTTGTATTGTGCCTGCTCGCCGGAACGCAGATGGCAATGCCCCTCGCGTCCCAGCAGGTGATTTGGGCTCAGGACACCACCCAGGCGGTACGATCCCCCACGCTCCCTCAGACAGGCGGGCCGCAGCCCGACACCGCGACGGTGCCCATCTCGGGACAGCAGCCCGAAGCGGCGACCGTTCAGCCAACAGGCTTCATGGCTCAGGCCGATCGCGCAATGGGCGCGGTGAACTCGGTCGTCGGTGCCTTCCTTTTCTTCGACGTGATGTTCTGGGACGATGCGCGCACAGTGCCGTTCATCGTGCTCTGGTTGGTCGTCGCCGCGATCTTCCTCACCTTCCGGATGGGGTTCATCAATCTTCGCGGCTTCGTCCACGCGATTCAGGTAACGCGCGGCAAATACACCCACGCGACAGATCCCGGAGAGGTCTCGCACTTCCAGGCGCTCACCACGGCCCTCTCGGCCACGGTCGGCCTTGGGAACATCGCCGGCGTCGCCATCGCGGTGAGCACCGGCGGCCCCGGCGCGACCTTCTGGATGATCATCGCTGGCCTGCTCGGGATGACATCCAAGTTCGCCGAATGCACGCTCGGTCAGATGTACCGCGAGGTGAGGCCGGACGGACGCATTCTGGGCGGCGCGATGCAGTACCTCTCGAAAGGTTTCGCCGAGCACGGCAGGCCCAGGCTGGGGCGAGTGCTCGCTGTGATGTTCGCAGTTCTCTGCGTGGGCGGCTCCCTCGGTGGCGGCAATAGCTTCCAGGTGAACCAGTCGCTCAACGCGATGCAGGAGACGATCCCCATTCTGGGCGAGATGCCGTGGGCCTACGGGCTCGCGATGACGTTCCTCGTTGGGATCGTGATCATCGGCGGGATCCGCCGCATCGCCAACGTTGCCGACAAGATCGTACCGCTCATGTGCCTCGTGTACGTCGGGGGAGCGCTCGTCGTCATCCTCATGAACGCGGCGATTATCCCGGCCGCTTTCGCGACGATCTTCACTCAGGCGTTCACACCCGACGCGGTTTACGGCGGCTTCATCGGCACACTCGTCATCGGCTTCCAACGCGCGGCCTTCTCCAACGAGGCTGGTGCGGGCTCGGCGGCCATCGCCCACTCCGCCGCGAAAACGGAGTACCCGGTGCGCGAAGGAATCGTGGCGTTGCTCGAACCGTTCATCGACACCGTCATCATCTGCACCATGACGGCGCTCGTCATCGTGATCACGGGCGCGTACGCGAATCCCGAATACGCCGATCTGATCGCCGACAACAAGGGCGCGGCACTGACCTCGCGCGCGATGGCCGAGCATGTCTCGTGGTTCCCGTACGTGCTCTCGTTCGCGGTCTTTCTCTTCGCCTACTCGACGATGATCTCCTGGTCGTACTACGGCGAGCGGTGCTGGGTGTGGATGTTCGGTGATCGCACGTCCCAGATCTACCGTGTGATGTTCCTCGTCTTCGTGTTCCTAGGCTCGATCATCACGTCCACGAACGTCCTTAACTTCGGTGACCTGATGATCCTGGGGATGGCCTTTCCCAATCTGATCGGCGTGTACCTGCTCAGCGGACGCGTGCGCGCGGCATTGGACAGCTACTGGTCGAAGTACAGAGCCGGGGAGCTCGAGAAGCACCCGTGACGGGCTCCGCGCGCCGCGTCACGGCCGAGCGGCGCGCTCCGATCCGCTTCCCCGGAGCTTCCGGTCGAAGAACTCCGCGGTCGCGGCGTTCACCTTGAGCACGTTCGCATGCAGCATCCAATGGTGTGTGTCGTCGGGGATGACGATCTCCTCGTACGGCACGCCCGCCGCGGCCAGCCGCCGCACGAGATCCACCGTCTGGCTGAATCGAACGTTCCGGTCGTCATCAGCGTGGATGAGGAGCACCGGCGACTTCCAGTTCTCAATTGACGAAACGGGGGACGCCCCCCACGCGACCGCTGCCGCCTTTTCACGGTCGGTCTCCTCGTAGCGCCACTCCATGCCGCCGAAGCGCCGGCCGCCATCCGCGGTGAAGTCATGCACGCCGTGAATGTCGACGCCCGCGGCGAAGATGTCGGAATTTCGCGCGAGCGCGAGGGCGGTGAGGTAGCCGCCATACGAGCCGCCGTAGATGCCGATGCGCGACCGGTCCACCTGTGGCAACGTCCGCAGGTACTCCCCCGCCGCTTTCACGTCCAGATACTCGGCGGCGCCCTGCGCGCCAGCGTTGGGGGGGCGATGAAACTCGTAGCCGTAGCCGATGCCGAGCCGGTAGTTGATCGAGAGCACGACATAGCCGCGGCTCGCGAGATACTGGTTGAGCGCGTACGCGTTCGAGTAGTAGTCCGAATAGTGCCAGCCGAGCAGCATCTGACGGGGCGGACCGCCGTGCACGTAGATGATCGCGGGGCGTCGGGCGTCACCGGGCCCGCTTCCCGCGGCGCGCGCGCCGATATCAAATAGCTGCGCCGGCACCTTCACGCCATCGCTCGCCTCGTAGACCACCTTCTTCGGCACCACGAGCTGCGCCAACGGGAAGTCGCGTGGGATGCGACTCTCGCCGATCGGGCGGGGAGCGCCGCCCCCCCCCCCGCCGCCATCACCATCGGGAGAGGCGGGCGTTGGGCGGTGGCGCCGATGAACGCGATAGACTGTCCGTCGCCGGTCACGACCGGCGTCCACTCTAACCCCGCGCCCGGCGTCATGACCTGGGGCGCTGCGCGGTCGACCGGAACCTTGACGATGTGGCGCCGGTCGATGTCGTCCGGGTGGGAGCCTGCGTTACCCGCGAAGACGAGGAAGCGGCGGTCGGGGCTCAGGTGAATGTACTCGGCCATGTAGCTACCCGGCGTGAGCAGGAGCGGCTCACCACCGTTCTCGGCGATCGAATAGAGGTGTGGCCAGCCATCCATGTACGAGAGGAAGGCGATCCGGCCGTTCGCCGCCCAGTGGAGGTTCGTCCCGCCGTGCGTGGTGGGCACGGAGCCACGGAGCGTCTCCGGGCTCTTCCAGAGCTCTCGGGCGGCCCCGGTGGTCGCGTCCGCGGTGAACAGCGCCCACGGCGAGTGCCGCTGCTCGAGAATCGGCTGAGGTGGGCCGCCGGCGCCCGGCCGCCTGACGAAGACGACGCGCCGCCCGTCCGGCGCCCACCGCGGTGAGCCGTCGCGCGAGGTCGAGGGGGCTATCCACACTATCGGCGTCGAGTCGTTCGTGAAGACGCCTACGAAGGCGTGACCGCCGCGATCCGACACGAATGCGAGCCGCGATCCGTCGGGCGACCATTCCGGCGCGCCGTTTTCGCCGCGGGCCGTGAACAGCCGCCGCGCCGGCGCCGAGCCGTCGATCCGCACGATCCAGATCTGCCCACCCTTCTCGAACGCGACGACGTCGCCGCGGGAGGAAATCACTGGATTGTCGCCGTCGCCTAACGTCTCGGGCTCGCCGCCCTCGAAGGGAACCGACCAGATCTCCACCTTCGGTGCCACAGGGCTGAACGCCGGATTCACCGGAACGGCGTCCTCCCAGTTTGAACCGTGGTCGCCGCCGCGGATGTAGACGACCCATCTCCCGTCGGCCGAAATCGAGACGCTCGTCAGCTCCTGCCCATCGTCGCGGTCATAGCGGGTGAGCTGCCGTGCCTCGAACCCGGGCCCCTCGGCGACCCAGATGTTGCGCACTCCGCGCTCGTTGAGCGCCCATGCGATGCGGCTTCCCGTTGCCGCGGCCGTGAGCTCGTTCGGGAACGGGTAGCTCCTTACCTGCTCGAGGGTGAACGCCGAACTCGGCGCTGGACGTTGCGCGCGGGCGTCCAGTGGAGCGACGAACGGGACGGCGACCAGCACGGCGAGTGTGACGCGGGCCATGCGCGACCGGAGAGGGATGGGCATGCGGCATTCCTGGGTGACGCGACGGTAGGCGACGAGACGCTACGGCAAGCTGCTCGCCGGATGCACGCGGGGGAAGGGGAGCGTCGGCTTGACGGCTCGGACGCCCGCGGTGTAGACCATCTTCCCATCGTGGAAGCCGCGCACCATCGTGTCCGTGAAGGGTGAGCCATGGAGCTCGTCCAAGTGCCGATCCGATTCAAGGACTGGAGCTGCCGACGATGTCGGATTCGCTGAACCGTCTCCGCGCGGCCCTTGCTACTCGCTACGACATCCAGAGCGAGGTGGCCGAGGGCGGCATGGCGACGGTTTACCTCGCGATCGATCTCAAGCATCGCCGTCCGGTGGCGGTGAAGGTGTTGCGACCCGATCTGGCGAGCGTGGTCGAGACGCGGCGCTTCCTACGCGAGATCGAGATCGCGGCCCGGCTGCAGCATCCGCACATCCTCCCGGTGTTCGACTCAGGCGAGGCCGACGGGCTGCTGTACTACATCATGCCGTACGTCGAGGGTGAGTCGCTGCGCGACCGGTTGGAGCGGGAGAAGCGGCTGTCCCTGCCCGAGACGATCCAGATCGCTCGCGACGTCGCGAGCGCGCTCACATACGCTCACCGCCGCGATGTCGTGCACCGCGACATCAAGCCGGCGAACATCCTTCTCTCCGGCGGCCACGCCGTAGTAGCCGACTTTGGCATCGCCCGTGCGCTGCGCAACGCGGCGGAGCGCCCGCTGCCCGACACGCTCACGCAAGCGGGCCTGGCGATCGGCACTCCGGCGTACATGAGCCCGGAGCAGATCCTGGGCGAGAGCGAGCTGGATGGGCGGAGCGACATCTACAGCCTAGGTTGCGTCGTCTACGAGATGCTGGTAGGCGAGGTCCCGCTCTCGGGGCCGGAATGGCTGGCGCGCCGCTTTACCGAGGCACCGCCCGCGGTGTCGCGGCGCCGGCCCGACATCCCCGAGCGCGTCGATGCAGCGCTCACCAAGGCACTCGCGGTGGGGCCAGACGACCGGTGGTCATCCGCCCTGGAGTTCGTCAACGCGATCGCGACGGCGGACGCAGCGACATCAGCGAGCGGCGACCGGACGGCCGTCGCGGGGGCCCAGGGCGAGGCGGGGGCCGGTGTGGCGGTCGATGCCAAGCCGAACGGTATGCCGAGCAAGCCGGCGCGCCGCCTAACGGTGGGGCGAGCGCGCGAGCGCGCGGCGTTCCACACGGCGCTGGAATCAGTGACCGCTGGCGGCGGACTCATGCTCGCCATCGCCGGCGAGCCCGGAATCGGAAAGACCACGTTCGTGGAGGGGATACTGTCAGAGTCTGCCCAGAGCAGCCAGCAGTTCTGGATCTCCCGTGGCCGCTGCTCCGAGCGCCTCGCCGGTGCGGACGCGTACCTCCCCATCTTCGACGCCTTGGAGAGCGTGCTTCGCTCCGAAGCCGTGACGGGCATGATGCGCGAGCTGGCGCCCACCTGGTACCACCAGGTCGCGCGCCTTTCGGCCGATGATCTGTCCGACCCCCGCAGTCTCGCCAAGGCGCAGACCGCCGCGTCGCAGGAGCGACTCAAGCGCGAGCTCAGCACCTTTCTGGCCGCGGCGTCCAAGGTGCGGCCGGTGATCGTCTTCTTCGACGACGTGCACTGGGCCGACATCTCGACCGTCGATGTCATCACCTACCTCGCCGCCAGGTTCGATTCACTGCGCGTCCTCCTTGTGACAGCGTACCGACCTTCGGAGCTGCTGCTCAGCAACCATCCGTTCGCCGCGATGAAGCTCGACCTGCAATCGCGTGGGTTGTGCAGGGAGATCCCACTCCCCTTCCTCACGCGCGAGGATGTCGATCACTACCTGGCGCTCGAGTGTCGGCCGCATCGTTTTCCGCCGGAGCTGCCGGAGCTGATTCACGCCAAGACGGAAGGCAGCCCGCTCTTCATGGTCGATCTGCTCCGCTACCTGCGGGATCGCGGGATGATCGCGCTGGCGCACGGGTATTGGGTGCTCGTGCACGCGGTTGGCGATATCGAGCGCGACCTCCCCGAGTCGGTGCGCAGCATGGTCCAGCGCAAAATCGATCAGCTTTCCGACGCGGATCGCCGGCTCCTTGGTGTAGCGAGCGTGCAGGGGAACGAGTTCGACTCCGCCATCGTCGCCCGCGTGCTGCAGGCCGATCCCGCTGACGTCGAGGAGCGTCTGGAGGTGCTGGAGCGCGTGCACGCGTTCGTGCACCGAAGGCGCGAGCAGGAGCTACCCGACCGGACACTCACGCTGCGCTACCGATTCGTGCACGCCTTCTATCAGAACGCGCTGTACGCCTCGCTCGCGCCGAGTCGGCGGGCAACGCTGAGCGCCGCCGTCGCGCGTGCGCTCCTCGGTTCCCACGGCGACAAGAGCGCGGCCATCGCAGCCGAGCTGGCGTTCCTGTTCGAGAGCGCCCGCGATCCGGTGCAGTCGGCGATGCACTTCCTGCAGGCGGCGCGCAACGCGGCGAAGGTGTTCGCAAACCAGGAAACAATCGGGCTTGCGCGCCGGGGTCTCGCGATGCTCGCGGCTGTGCCGGAATCGCCCGAGCGCGCGCAACTGGAGCTGGCGCTCCAACTGACCCTCGGCTTCCCGCTCATGGCCGTGAAGGGCTACGCCGCGCCCGACACGCAGGAGGCGTTTAACCGCGCCTATGAGCTGTCGCAGCATTCGGGGGAGCAGTCTGGACTCTTCTCCGCGCTCTGGGGGCTCTGGGGCTCCACGCTGGTTCAAGGCGCCATGCCGCGAAACCTCGAGCTGGCGGGTCGGTTGCTGCAACTGGCCGAGAGCGCGGGCGACTCGATTCTGCTCACGCAGGCGCACCTCGCGACTGGGATGACCCGTTCGGTCTTCAAGGCGGAGCTCCAGCCGGCGCTCGAGCACCTGGACCGGGGGGTGGCCCTCTACGACCAGCAGCAGGGTCAGGCCTTGGCGATTCGCTTCGGTCACGACCCGGCGGTGGTGTGCCTGAGCCAGTCCATCTGGGTTCTGTGTCTCCTCGGTTACCCGGACCAGGCTCTCGAGCGAGCCGAGCGTGCGATCACGATCGCCAAGAGCCTGTCGCACCCGCAGAGCATGGCGTTCGCGACGCTGTTCGCCAGTCTCGGGCACATGCTTCGCCGGGAGGTGCACCCGGCACGGGAGCTGGCGGATGCCACGCTCGAGGTCGCGACCGAGCACGGCCTCGTAAACTGGGTCGGTTGGGGAAAGTTCGTGCGAGGGTGGTCGTTCGCCGAGGCGGGGCAGGTCGACGAGGGCCTCAGAGAGATTCGTGAGGGAGTCGCGATTCACGAGGCAATCGCCGGCTTCGTCGGTTCACAGTTCCTCCTCATGTTCGCAGAAGCGCTGCGGCGCGGCGGCGACATCGCCGGGGCGCTCGCCGTGGTCGCCGAAGCTCTCGCCGTCTCGCGGCGCCCTCAGCGAACGGGCAACAGGGGTTACGTCGCGGAGCTGGTTCGCTTGCGTGGCGAATTGCTCATCGACTGCGTCACCTCTGGAGGGCGCGCGGCCGTCGTCGAGACAGATACATCCCTGCCGCTCGATCCGGAAGCCTGCTTCCACGAGGCGATCGCGATCGCCAAGAAGCAGGGTGCGAAGTCCCTCGAGCTGCGCGCCGCGATGAGCCTCTACCGACTTCATCGCGACGGCCCGCAGCGGGATGCGTCCCGGCGAAGGCTCGCGGATATCTATGCGTGGTTTACGGAGGGGTTCGAGACGAGAGACTTGCAGGACGCGGAGCGCCTGCTCGCGGAGCGATCACGTAGCGAGCGCTGACGGCTCTACGCTCGACGCTCTACGCTCTCCCCTCAACGCTCAACGCTCTACGCTCTACGCTCAGCCGTGTCACCCGATGTGGGGGCCGCGCGCTAGTACGTGGCGGTCCCGCCCACGAGGACCCGCCGGCCGATCACCGATCCTCCGTACAGTTGAAAGCGCTGCTGGTCCAAGAGGTTCGTCGCGATGGCATGCACCCGCAGGCCGCGACTGAAACGGTAGCCCACGCTCGCGCTGACGATTTGGCTCGCGGGGACATACCCGCTGAATACGCCTGCTGCCCACGGGAATCCCTCGGCGATGCGCACGCCCGCCGTCGCATCCAATCCCTGCGCCCCGGTGTACGTGAGCCCGATGTTCCCCTTCTGCTTCGGCGTGTTGGGAAGAAGTGCATCGCCTATCTGTTGCTCCTTTACCTTGAAGTCGAAGAACGCATACGAGCCGTCAAGCCGGAACGTGCCAGTCGCCTGATAGGCAATCCCCAGCTCGATGCCGCGGTTCTCTACCCGTCCGGCGTTCGTGTACGACACCACCAGCGCGCGCTCCCCGTTAGGCAGGGTCGCGAGAAGAGGACCGGCGGCTGCGGCAAGCTGGCTGAAGCCACCACGAAGTGTCGGAATGGGCGCACGCAGCGGGTGGTCGGAGGCCAGGCCACGCGCCGCCAGCGCCGAGTC
>JALZIF010000145.1 GCA_030860435.1 Gemmatimonadota bacterium
CACAGCCCGACGGCGGCGATCTGGCTGAAGACCGCGGCCGCGTACACGGCGCGCGCCCCACTGGCCGCCAGCCCGCCGGCCAACCGGCTCCCGCGCCCCGAGCGCAGCGTGCCGGCGGCGAATGAAGCGCCTGCGCCCCACACCGCCATACCGACGGCGACCCAGAGCGAAAGCTCGCCGACGGTGATCACGCGCGGAAGACGAACGGCGGCGTCACCCGCCGGCGCGGGCGCCGCGGTCCATCATCGCGGATCGTCCCCCTTCGCGTCCTCGGCTACGGGCTCGTCATCCCCCGAGCTCCGCGCGAGTGCCTCACCGCGGATACGGGCCATTATCTCGGCCAGCTCCAGCTCGGCGCGCTCGCGCTCGCCTGGCTCCCATCCGGTGCCCCCGCGTTGCGCCAGTCGCACCTTGCCGAGCATTTCGTCGATTAGCGCGCGCAGCGCGAGGTTGCGGCGCCGCTCGCGTGCTCGGTCGTGGTCTGGCGAAGAGTTCGTCATCTGCCGGCTTCCACGGAGTGTTGGGGGACTCAGGGCTCGGGGTGCGCCTACTGCGTGCGACTGAGGAGGAGCGAGACGGTCACGCCGCCGGCCGCGTCCCACGCGAGGTCGCGAAAACTGAACTCGCCTCGCGTTTGCCAGTCACGCACCTCTTTGCCAATGCCGAAGGCGGCTGTCGTAAGGGAGGCGCCGGCGAGGGCGCGATCGTGGTTCGCATCGGCTGCGCGCAGCGCACTGTATGCGACGCTCTGAATGAACGCGGACACAAAGAAGTGCTTGACCTTGTCCGGGGCGAACCACCTGTCCGGCGGGGGCGGCGCTTGCAGCGCCATCACGAGCGCGGCAGCCGCGATCACGCCATCCTCCGCGCCGGCAGCGGCGCGCCAGCCAAGCGGAGCTCTTCCAGCGCAGTGCGCAAGAGTCCGAGGGCTCGGTCGAGGAGTGCGCTGTTGCCAGTGAGGTTGGGCCAACTGCTCGCGCCGGACGGGTGCGGAAGCGGTATCGCGCGCGACTCGCGCCCGCCTAGCCTGACGAGATGCGCCAGCCCGACCACATCTTCCAGCGGCCTGGCACCGACGATGCGGTCAATGGCGAGGCGCCCGACCGGGATGATTAGCACGGGGCGGATGAGCTGCAGCTCCGCATCGAGCCACCCGCTGCACAGCTCCCGCTCCCGGGGGGAGGGCACACGATCGCCGCGCCCTGTCGGGCTTGGCCCCGGGTAGCACCGAGTGATGGCCGCGATGTAGATGTGCCGCCGCGCTGCGTCCTCGTCCAACCCGGCCCGCTCGAGCCAGCGAAAAAGCGTCTTGCCGGCTCGGCCGGCGAAGGGACGCCGTTGTCCCAGCTCGGCCTTGCCGGGCGCTTGTCCGACGAGCATGACGCGAGGCGTGCGCGCGGTGGACAGAATTGGCACGACGTCTGGATCTGCATGCGCGCAGCGCCTGCAGCGAGCGAGCGATGCACAGTGCGCCTCGAGAAGCGCGGGGAGCGCTCGTCGCGGGGGCGGGGTCATGCAGTATCCCTCGCCCAAGCCAGGGCGCCGCGCACGGCGCGCGCCCACCCCCGAGCTCCCTCGCGCGCAGCGGGCACACCCGCGCCTGGGGCCCAGCACGTGAATGACCGCGTCGCGAGGAATGATGCCGCGCTTGGCCAGATCCCGGTCGCGATTCCGGCTAGTCCGCCGGCGCCGAGCGCCGTCGTCTCAATCATGTCGGGACGCTCGACCGGCAGCCCGAGCACGTCCGCCCGGAACTGCATGAGCCACCCGTTCGCTGTCGCCCCGCCGTCCACCCGCAATCGGTCGAAGGTGACGCCGCCGCGCTCGCGCATCAGCGCGAGGATGTCGGCTGTGCTGTACGCCATCGCCTCGAGCGCGGCGCGCGCGATGTGCGCGCGGGTCGTCCCCCGCGTGAGGCCGACGATGGTTCCTCGTGCCGCCGGCTCCCAGTGCGGGGCGCGAAGGCCCACGGGCGCGGGCACGAAGTACACCCCGCCCGTCGACGACACTTCCCGCGCCAGCGTCTCAGTCTCGCCGGCGGCCGCGACCAGCCCCAGGCCATCGCGGAGCCACTGAACGGCCGCCCCGGCGATGAAGATCGCTCCCTCGATCGCATAGGCGGGCCGCCCCGCGGCGTCGCACGCAACCGTCGTCAGGAGACCGCCGCCGGGTACGGCGCGGCGCGCGCCCGTGTTGAGGAGGACGAACGCACCTGTTCCGTAGGTGTTCTTGCCATCGCCCGGCGTCCAGCACCCCTGCCCGAATAGCGCCGCCTGCTGGTCGCCGGCGATACCGGCGATCGGAATCGGCGCGCCAAAAACGTCTCGCGGCGTGACGCCGAGCTCCCCGCTCGACGGCCGCACCTCGGGGAGAAGCTCGCGCGGCACTCCGAACAGCGCACACAGTTCATCGCTCCACGTCATCTCGCCGATGTCGAAGAGCATCGTGCGCGATGCATTCGTGGAATCGGCAACGTGCGCGACGCCCCCGGTGAGGTGCCATGCCAGCCAGCTATCCACTGTCCCGGCGAGCAACTCGCCTCGCTCCGCCCGTGCCCGCGCCGCCGGGTCGCGAAGCATCCATTCGAGCTTGGTGGCGGAGAAATTCGGATCCACCACGAGCCCGGTGCGGGAAGCGATCGCCGCGGCTTCGGGCGCGAGCTCGGCGCAGCGATCTGCGGTGCGCCGGTCCTGCCAAATAATCGCACGCCCTACGGGCTCCCCCGTCGCACGCTCCCAGAGCACGACTGTCTCGCGTTGGTTGGTGATCCCGATGGCGTCAGGCACGACGCGCGCGGCTGCTATCGCCTCGCGCGCTGCCTCGAGCGTCCGCGTGAGAATATCTCGTGCATCGTGCTCCACCCAGCCTGGGCGCGGGTAGTGCTGGGCGATCTCCCGGTAGCCGCGGCCGGCAATGCGCCCCTCCGCAGACGCAACCAGACAAGTGCTGCCCGTGGTCCCCTGATCGATGGCGAGGACGTGCTTCACTGGAAGGCGGGCTGAGTAGACCGGGCGCGACGATCTTCGTCCTGCGAGGAGTCGTTCCGGTGCCCCGCCGTTCTGCCGGCGAAGTCGTACGGAGGCCGGTGTACGCCGCGGTCCGTCACGATCGCGGTGACCAGCTCCGCCGGCGTGACGTCGAATGCCGGGTTCGCGACGCTGACGCCGTCCGGTACGGTCGTGCGGCCGAAGCCGCGAGCTATTTCGTCGCGCCCCCGCTGCTCGATCTGAATCGCGTCGCCGGTCGGAAGCGCCAGATCGAGCGTCGAGCTCGGTGCGGCGACGTACATTGGGATCGCGTGGTGGCGGGCCGCTACGGCGAGCCCGTACGTTCCGATCTTGTTCGCGACGTCGCCGTTGACGGCGATGCGATCCGCTCCGACCATGACGAGGTCGACAAGCCCTGCGCGCATCAGGCTTGCCGCCATGTTGTCCGCGATGACGGTGACCGGAATCCCGGCGCGCGCCAGCTCCCAAGCCGTCAGCCGGCTCCCCTGAAGCAGCGGGCGCGTCTCGCCGGCGTACACCATGATTCGCCGGCCCGCTTCCGCCGCAAGGTAGAGCGGAGCCAGCGCCGTTCCTATCCCACTGGTCGCCAGCGCCCCCGCGTTACAGTACGTCAGCACGCGCGCCCCGTCGGGGATGAGAGAGAGGCCATGGTCCCCGATGCGACGGCACATTGCACGGTCTTCCTCGAGCACCGCCGTCGCTTCGTCGCGAAGCGTCTCGAGCAGCGCGCGCGGGTCGGCGAGCGTTCCTGCGCGGTGCAGCATTCGCTCGATCGCCCAGGAGAGATTCACCGCCGTCGGGCGCGAGGCCCGGATGCGCCGCGCGTGCTCGCGCAGGCGCGGGCGAAACGCGTCAGCCGCCTCCCCCTCGTACGGCAGCAGCGACGCCACGAGCCCCAGTGCCGCCGCCACCCCAATCGCGGGCGCGCCGCGCACGCAGAGGCGGGCGATCGCATCGCAAACCTCATCCAGCGAGCGGAGGTCGCGCTCCTCGTAGCGCTCGGGGAGGAGGGTCTGGTCGATGATGCGCACGGCGTCCCCGGCCGGGGACCAGCGCACGGCCTCGATGGCGGTCACGTCGCTAAGGTATATGGCGAGTCAACGCCGAGGAAGGAAGCACACCGTCATGCGCGAGGACGCGCCGGCTGAGGGCTATTCTCGCGTCGCACCCGCACGGCCGGGATGTCGCCGCGGATCTCGCTCCGTCGACGTCGGCGGCGCTCTGGAAAGTGGCGGTCGAGAAAGCGAATCAGCGCTCGCTCCTCGGGCGCGCGTGCGGAGCCGCGCCGCCTTTGGGCCCCGGCGGCCTGGCGCGGGGCGATCGTCTCGCCCTCGTCGAGGTAGCGCGCGATAACGATCGGGTGGACGTAAGATTTTCGGCAGATCGCCGGCGTGTTGCCCAGCTCAGCGGCCACCAGGCGCACAGCCATGACCACGGCCCGCCTACGAGCGGTTTCCGACTCGGGCGCGCCGAGCTCGGCGAGCACGGTGGCGAACCGGAGGGTCCCGCCCCACGTCCGGAAGTCCTTCGCCGTGTATCGCCGCCCCGTGATCTCCCGTACGTAGTCATTGACGTCGCGCGCCGTGAGGTCGGTCCATCCGCCTGCCCCCTCGTACCGGAACAGCCGTGAGCCCGGTACGTTCTGCAGCGCGGCTACGACGCGCGCCAGAGCGCGGTCGGTAACGACCTTCCACTGCCGGATTCCACCTTTCCCCGCGTACTCGAAGGTGATCGCATCAGCAGCGACCGCGACGTGCGTCTTGCGGAGCGTCGTCAGGCCGAAAGTGCGGTTCTCTTTGGCGGAGCGGTCGCCGCCGACCCGGAAAAAGCCCTCGCTGAGCAGCCGGACGACGGTCGCCGCGACGTGCTCGCGCGAGAAGTCGCCGCGGTGGAAATCACGTAACAGCGTCTGGCGGATGCGAGGGAGGTCGCGCGCCATCTGCCGCACGCGGTAATACTTCCGCCGGTCCCCCCGCTCCACAGCTTTCGTGTGATAGCGGTACTGCTTCCGTCCTTTCGCGTCGATCCCCCACGCCTGCACTGCGCTCGTCGGAGACGGCGCGATGTGGACGTCCTGCCAGGCGGGCGGGATGCGGAGCGCGTCGATCCGCGCCAGCGCGCGCTTGTCGCGAACCGCGCGCCCAGCGGCGTCGGTGTAGTGGAAGCCCGCCGGCTTCGACCCTTGTCTGATGATCCAACGCGTCGCCATCTCGCGGCCCGAGCGGGGCAAGAAGGGTTCCGGCTGGTTAGATTTTCCTTCGTCCCGGTCCCAATCGCAGGCCCACACATGGCACCCACACGCAATGCACCTCGAGACGCTCACGCTCGACGTCCGCGACCGGATCGCGACTCTCACCGTCAATCGCCCGGACAAGCTCAACGCGCTCAACGACGCGACCGTCCGCGAGCTCGGCGAGGCGATCGAGGCGATTCGCGAGCGCGATGACGTTGGGGGAGCGATCGTGACCGGCGCCGGGACGAAAGCGTTCGTCGCGGGTGCGGACATTGGCGAGCTGGCAACACAGGGACCCGTGTCCGGTCGCGAGCGGGCGTTCCGGGGCCAGCGCATCTTCTCACGATTCGAGAGCTCTCCGAAGCCCGTGATCGCCGCCATCAATGGCTTCGCTTTAGGCGGTGGCTGCGAGCTCGCCCTCGCTTGCCACATTCGCATTGCCGCCGAAGGGGCCCGGCTCGGCCTTCCCGAGACCAAGCTCGGGATCGCGCCCGGCTACGGTGGGACGCAAAGGCTACCGCGCGTCATCGGGAAAGGGCGGGCGCTCGAGCTGATCCTCACCGGGGACATGATCGACGCCGCCGAAGCGCACCGGATCGGGCTCGTGAACAGGGTCGTCCCGGCCTACCAACTAATGACAGTGGCGGAGGAGATGATGCGAAAGATGCTCGAGAAGGGGCCGCTCGCCGTCGCCCTCTCAATCGAGGCTGTGAACCGCGGCCTCGACACGTCCCTCGAGGACGGGCTCGTCCTCGAGGCGAACCACTTCGGGATCCTTGCCTCGACGGCCGACATGCGAGAAGGGATGCAGGCCTTCCTCGAAAAGCGGGCCCCGCGGTTCACCGGGACGTGAACCGACCGCTCCATGTCGTCCTCACGCTCCTCGCGGCCGCCGCGCAAGGGTGCTACCGGGAGCGTGAGCGCTTCGATGTCCCGGTGTTGGGGCTCGAGACGGCAGACACGGTCATCGCGCCCGGCGATACGATCCGCGCGGCGGCGCGCGCGGCGGACGGAACGGGGCTTTCGCTGCTCCGCGTCCTCGCCATTGCCGCACGCGACGTCGCGGGCCAACAGATGGACACTCTTCACCAACGGTTCAATCTCGAGGACGAGCGCGAGGTCGAAATCCTGTTGAGCATCCCCGTCGAGGCGACGACGCCTCCGGGAACCTTCATCGAGATCATTGCCCGCGCGATCGATACCCAGGACTTCGAGGTCGTCGCGCACGACACGGTTTTTGTGCGTGAGCGCCCGTGATGCGCGAAGCCGGCGGGGCGGCAGCGCCGAGCCCGGCCGGCGGATCGCTAGCGCCCGAACAGGCCCGGCTCCAGCGGTTGCGCATCCGCGACTTCCGGAACCTCACGACGGTAGACCTCGAGCCGCCGCCCGAGGGGCTCGCCCTCGTTGGCGACAACGGGCAGGGGAAGACGAACTTTCTCGAAGCGGTTTACTACCTTCAGCTGCTTCGATCTTTCCGCGGCGCTCGCGATCAGGAGTTGGTCCGCTTCGGTGCTGCAGGATTCAACGTTGCGGCGACGGTCGAGGCGGCTCGCGCGCATGAGATCGCGGTCGGCTTCGAGGCTCCACGCGGCCCGCGGACCGTGGGCAGGAAACGCGTACGCCTCGACGGCGCGGAGCTTCCCCGGCTTGCTGACGCGCTGGGGGCGGTACCCGCAGTGATCTTCTCGCCACAGGACGCAGTCCTGATAGCTGGCCCCCCGGCCGCGCGGCGCCGTTATCTCGACGTGATCCTGTCGCTCACGTCGCGCCCGTACCTCGCGGCGCTACAGAAGTATCGGGCTGCGCTCGCCCACCGGAGCGCGGCCCTCCGCGAAGCCGCGCAAGGCGGCGACGACACCGGCATCGCGGTGTGGGAGCCCGCGCTCGCGCACACCGGAGCGCTACTCTGGCGTGCGCGCCTCGATTGGACGGACTCGCAGGCGGCACAGTTCGCCGAGCTATGCGCGGCGATCGGCGAGCGCGAGCCGATGCGCGTGCGTTATGTCAGCGCGGTACCACTCGAGGCGGACATCGAGTACACGCTGCGCGGCGCGCTCGAACGGAAGCGCAGGCTGGATGTCCGCCGCGGCGTCACGCACGCCGGGCCGCACCGCGACGATCTCGCGATCATGCTCACCGGTCCTGACGGAACCGCTCGGCCGCTCCGCACATACGGGTCAGCGGGACAGCAGCGCACTGCGGCGATCGCGCTCCGCCTGCTCGAGGCGGCGACGCTCCGTGCGACGTCGCGCCGGGAGCCTGTAGTGCTGCTCGACGACCCGTTCGCGGAGCTGGACGGCCATCGCGCGGGGCGCATTCTCGAGTTGCTCAACGCCGAGGGGCGCGGGCAGACGCTACTCGCCGTACCACGCGCATCCGACATCCCCTCCGGCCTGACGCGGCTGGATCGATGGCGCGTTCAGGATGGGGCGCTGGCGCGCGAGGCACGGCGGTGACAGACGACACGAAGCGCGGAAAGCGCGGAAAGGGGAGCTGGACGATTGGGGAGGCGCTGGCCAGCTTTCTCGCCGAGTCCGGTCTCGGCGACCGGGTCGAGCAGGCGGCGATCATCCCGGAGTGGCCATCGCTGGTCGGGCCGCAAATCTCTCAGGTAACGGAGCCGATCGCGATAGCCCGAGACGGGACGTTGTTCGTCGCCGTTCGAACCAGCGCCTGGATGTCGGAGCTCTCGCTCCTTGAGCCGCAGCTACTTTCCGAGCTCAACCGGAAGTCGGGGCGGGCACCGGTCGCACGAATTCGGTGGAGGCTGATGGGGTAGGGCACGGATGTACCTAAGCTCTTGATTTCCAACCAATTGCGAGCTAAGTTGAGGCTATCCTCCGAGGCATTGCTTCGGCTTGTGTTCGGTCTCACCTAGGGCCGGCGTGGCGTGTAAACCAGGAAGGACATGAGCAACGCGGCAACGAAGCCGGACCAGTACGAGGCCGGTCAGATCCAAGTGCTGAAGGGCCTCGAGGCGGTGCGGAAGCGGCCTGGCATGTATATCGGCTCCACATCGGGGCGAGGGCTTCACCACCTCGTCTACGAAGTCGTGGACAACTCCATTGATGAGGCGCTCGCCGGTTACGCGGACCGGGTCGACGTCACGATCCATCCGGACAATTCGGTCACCGTCGTGGACAACGGCCGTGGTATTCCGGTCGACATGCACCCGATCGAGGGGAAGCCGGCGGTGGAGGTCGCGCTCACTGTGCTTCACGCGGGCGGCAAGTTCGATAAGGATTCCTACAAGGTATCGGGCGGACTGCACGGCGTCGGGGTGTCGGTGGTCAACGCGCTCTCCGAGAGCCTCAAGGTCTGGGTGAAGCGGAACGGAGCGGAGCACTACATAGATTTCGCGCGCGGCGCGACGGCCACCAAGCTCAAGATGCTGCGCAAGGTCCCGAAGATCGAGACCGGCACCACGGTCTGGTTCAAGCCGGATCCCGAGATCTTTACGGACTTGGTGTACGACTTTTCAACGCTCGCCACTCGCCTGCGCGAGCTGTCGTACCTGAACAAGGGCGTCACGATCGTCCTCACGGACGAGCGAGAAGGACAAGAGAAAGTGGAGACCTTCCTCGCCCGGGGAGGGCTGAGAGAGTTCGTGGCTTTCCTTAACCAGAGCCGGAAGCCGCTTCACGCCGACGTCATATACATCGAGACGGAGCGGGACGACATCGTCATCGAACTCGCGCTCCAGTACAACGACAGCTACAACGAGAACGTGTTCTCCTTCGTCAACAACATCAACACGCACGAGGGGGGGACGCACCTGACGGGCTTCAAGACCGCGCTCACGCGCGTGATCAACGGTTATGCGGAGAAGGGCGGCTTCCTGAAGAAGGCGGACTTCAAGCTGACCGGCGACGACTGCCGCGAGGGACTGACGGGCGTGCTGTCGGTGAAGGTGCGTGAGCCGCAGTTCGAGGGGCAGACGAAGACGAAGCTCGGGAATTCCGAGGCCGAGGGCGCGGTCCGCAGCGTCGTGCAGGACCTGCTCGCGCAATACCTGGAGGAGCATCCGAAGTCGGCGAACGCCGTCATCGAGAAGGCAGTATCGGCTGCGCGGGCTCGTGAGGCGGCGCGCAAGGCCCGCGACCTCACCCGCAAGAAGTCGGGACTCGAGACGGGCGTGCTTCCCGGGAAGCTCGCCGACTGCTCGCTCGACGACCCGAGACTCTCGGAGCTCTACCTCGTGGAGGGGGACTCGGCTGGTGGCTCGGCCAAGCAGGGCCGCAATCGGCAGTTTCAGGCGATCCTGCCATTGCGTGGTAAGATCATCAACGTCGAGAAGGCGCGTATCGACAAGGTCCTATCGAACGAGGAGATCAGGACCATCATCACCGCCATCGGCACGGGGATCAAGGATGAGTTCCAGATCGAGAACGCGCGCTACCATAAGATCATCATCATGACGGACGCGGACGTAGACGGGGCCCATATTCGGACGCTCCTCCTCACGTTCTTCTTCCGGCAGATGTCCCAGCTCATCGATGCGGGGTACCTATACATCGCCCAACCGCCGCTCTATCGTGTCGCCAAGGGGAAGGACGAGTATTACGTCTACGACGAGACCGAGCGGGACGCGATCATGCAACGCCTCTCCAATGGTGACGGACGGGGGAGCCTCAGCGTCCAGCGGTACAAAGGCCTCGGCGAGATGAATCCCGACCAGCTCTGGCACACGACGATGAACCCGGAGCGTCGAACCCTCCTCAAGGTGGACATGGAGGACGCGGTCTCGGCAAACACGATCTTCGAGGAGCTGATGGGGGACGATGTGGAGCCGCGCCGGAAGTTTATCGAGGCGAAGGCGCGCTTCGTCCGTAACCTAGACGTCTAGACCGCCATCTAAGACGGGGTTGCGAGCACGCGGGTCGCCACCCTGACCAACCTCATCCAACCGCAGGTTCTTGCGTCCTCAGCCGTTTGTTTATACCCTGGCAGGGGGCCGCCGTCTGCCGCCAGCGCGCGGGTCGCTGGCGGTGGCGCCCGCCCCGGCCCCTCGACGATCCTCCCCCTCGATGCAACGCTGGCTTCTCGCTCTCGCCCTCCTCGGCATCACCCTCTCATTGCCGGCCGCTCTCGCCTGTCAGGCGACCGCCCGGCCGATCGAGCAGCTCCGCGAGCAGTACAAGCACCTGGAAGTAGGCTCGCTCGACGACCCGCGCGATCTCGAGATCTTCCTCGACCAGAATTTCGCGCCCAAGCTCGAGGAGTGGAAAGTCCCCGGCGCGGTTTTCGTGCTGGTAAAGGATGGACGCGTCGTGCTACAGAAAGGCTTCGGGCTCGCCAACGTCGAGCGGAAGGTGCCCGCGCACCCCGATAGCACCCGCTTTTTCATAGGTTCTGTCTCGAAGCCGATCACCGCGCTCGCTGTGATGCGGATGGTCGATCAGGGGTTGCTCCGGCTGGACGCCGATGTGAACGACTATCTCGGCTCGTTCCGGGTCCCGACGCCGTACGGGAGGCCGGTGACGCTCGCGCACCTCCTCACCCACACGAGTGGCGTCGACCAGCGTGGGATCGGGATCGCCGCGCCGCGCCCCGAGGAGGTTGGGTCGCTCGAAGGGCATCTCGCTCGCCGCTTCCCACCACCCGTCGCTCCGCCGGGCACGCGATACCTGTACTCGAATTACGGCTACGCGCTCGCCGCCCACCTTGTAGAGCGGCGCGCCGGGATCCCTTTCGAGGCCTACATGCAGCGCGACATCTTCGCGCCGCTAGGCATGACGCAGTCCGGGTATGACACCGTGTACGATGACTCCTCGATCGCTCCGAGCTATCAACTGCGCGGCGGCGATTTCGAGCGCACGCCGCGCCTGTACTTTCACATAAGGCCGGCGCTTGGCCTGGTCTCGTCTGCCGGCGACATGGGACGCTTCATGATCGCGATGCTCGACGCGAAGCGAGGCGGGCAAAGAATTATAGGCCCGGAGACCGTCGACCTGATGATGACTCGTCAGTGGGGGCCTGACAGCAACCTTCTCGGCATGACGTACGGCTTCAATGATCGGCCCGAGCTTGGGCTCCAGGTCCTCGGACACGGCGGGTTGATCAACTGGCACACCGCGGCGCTGCAGCTCCTTCCCGAGCATCGCGCCGGCTTCTTCGTAGCGTGCAACTCCGTCCAATGCGCCGGCCTCGAGTCGATGATCGAGCGGCTCCTGGTACGCTACTTCGCGGGGCGGCGGCCCGATGTCGCGCCGTTGTCGGCGGGTCGCCTCGAAGGCTCCGAGATCGCGGGAAGCTACCGCCCAGACCGCCACGCCCGCCGGACGTTCGAGAAGCTCCGCGAACAGTTCGACAACTTCCGGCTCGACGTCGTCGGCGAAACTCTGACTGTCGGCGCTGCCGGCCAGTTCCGGAAGTCGGTTCGCTGGGTGCCCACCGGGGAGGGAGTCTTCCGGCCGTTGGAGGGCGACGGCTACATGCGACTGAGCCAGAACGACGGTGGCCGGATGATGGCGCGCGTCCGAATGCGTGGGGTGACGAGCGAACCGCTCGTGCAGCTACGCTGGTACGAAACCTCGTCCTTCCACCGGCGCGCGGCATCGCTGCTCGTTCTCTGTCTCGCGTCGCCGTTGATCCTGTATCCCGCGATCCGGTTGTTTTCGCGCCGGCGGGAGCCTAGCGCGAGGACATGGATTCGCCGCTGGGCGCGGCCGCAGGCGATCGCCGCGTGCGCCCTACTCCTGATCTTCATCGCCGGATTCGCGCGGGTCCTCCTCCGCGACAACGGATTCGCCCTCATCCACGGCGTCCCGGCATCAATGATCGCGTTGCTCTGGCTTCCAATGATCGCTTTCGCGGTCGCCGCCCCGCTCCCATTGTACGCCGTCGCGACGTGGCGCCACGGCTACTGGAACCGCTTCGAGCGGTTGTACTTCTCCGCTCTCGTAGTTGGAATTGCCCTCGCGTTCGCCTTCCTGGACTACTGGAACCTGCTCGGCATCAAGTACTGATGAGCGCGACGAAACGCGGGCGGGTAGAGCTCAGCGGCGACGGAGGACCTCACCCGCGCTCGTAACGCTCCGCGCCGTTGGCGGTGACGCGGTGGGAGACGAGTGGCAGCGGCGGCTCCGCCTCGGAGGCGATGCGAATCGCTTCAGCGAGCGCGGCACGTCCGGTGGCGATTCCGACGGCGTCGCGGGCGAAGATGGTCGCGAGCGGCTCACCCGCCTCTACCCAGTCCCCTGGCTTGGCGGTGATCACGAACCCGACGCTCGGGTCGACGCGATCCTCCATCCGTGTCCGCCCGCCGCCCAAGGCGGCGATACCGCGCCCCACCACGCGCGGGTCAACCTTGGCGACGAAGCCCCGCTGCGGTGCAGTGTGCAGCTCGCAAGCGCTCGCCTGCGGCATCCGCGACGGATCGTCAACCACGGCAGGGTCCCCCCCCTGCGCCTCGATGACTTCCGCGAGCTTCTCCGCCGCCTGACCAGTGGAGATCGCACCTACCAGGAGGCGGCGCGCATCCTCGACAGCCTTAGCAGCACCGCCGAGCACGAGCATCTCCGCGCCAAGCGCATAGGTCACCTCCATGAGGTCCGGCGGCCCCTCACCGCGTAGCGCTTGGATCGCCTCCTCCGTCTCCAGCGCGTTCCCGCAGGCGCGGCCGAGGGGGCGGTCCATCGCGGTGACGAGGGCTACGACCGGGCATCCCTGCTCCGCGCCAAGCTCGATCATCGTGCGCGCGAGCTCGAGGCCGCGCTCGAGGTCGGGGAGAAAGGCGCCCGAGCCACGCTTGATGTCGAGCACGAGCGCCGTTAGGCTCTCCGCGAGCTTCTTGCTCATTATGCTCGCCGCGATGAGCGGGATGCTCTCGACCGTCGCAGTGGCGTCGCGGAGCGCGTACATCTTGCGGTCCGCGGGGACGATCTCGGTCGTCTGCCCCAGCATGGCGCATCCGACGCGCTCGAGTTGCGCCCGCGCCTCCTCGAGCGTAAGGTCGGTTCGGAAACCCGGGATCGCCTCGAGTTTGTCGAGCGTGCCCCCGGTGTGGCCGAGCCCGCGTCCGGAAATCATCGGAACGGCGACGCCGAGCGAGGCGACCAGCGGCGCGAGAACGAGTGACACCTTGTCGCCGACGCCGCCGGTCGAGTGCTTGTCGATGCGGGGTGCGACCAGACTCGTGAGGTCGAGCACGCGCCCGCTCGCGATCATCGCATCCGTGAGGGCGCCGATCTCGCCGCGATCGAGTCCGCGGAAGAAGACCGCCATGAGGAGCGCCGCCATCTGGTAATCCGGGATGTGACCAGCGGCGTACGCGCGCATGAGGGCGCGCCACTCGCCAGGCTCGATTCGCCCGCCGTCCCGCTTCCGTTCAATGAGCCTGATCGCGAGCATTGACCGCGCAGTGGGGTACAATCTAAGCTTGACCAACGGCAGAGCCGCCGCGTGCGGCGGATGCCGGCGGCGACAACCCAGCGAACGTGCCCAAATGTCGGAGTTTCCATGCAGGTGCGCCACCTCACGCTCGCCGTAGCGCTGGCCCTCGCACCGGTCCTGGTGATGGCCACGGCCACGGCGGCTCAGTCGGCTGCCGAGCACATCGCAATGGGCGATCAGGCGTATGCCGCATTAGAGCCCGCAGTCGCGGTCAAGCATTACGAGGCCGCGATCGAGGCAGATTCCCTGAGCTACGAGGCGCTCTGGAAGGCGTCGCGATCGCTCGTGGACATGGCGGAGTACGAAGAGAGCGCAGAGCAGCGGCGAGCCTGGTTCCGGAGCGCCGAGGCCTACTCACACCGAGCTGTGGCTGCAGAACCGAACGACGCCGAGGGCCACTTCGGCCTCGCGCGCTCTCTCGGGCGGGTGGCGCTCACGGTGGGCGTCAGGGATAGGGTGAAGTACGCTGGTGATGTTCGCGCACATGCCCTCGAGGCGCTGAGATTCGATCCCAATCACCCCGGCGCGTTGCACGTCATGGGGAGGTGGAACGCAGAGGTGATGCGGGTGAGCGGCTTCGCGAGGTTCATGGCGAAGACCTTTCTCGGCGGAAAGGTCTTCGACACGGCCAGCTGGGCGGAGGCGCGCCGCTTCATGGAGAAGGCGGTGGAGGTCGACCCCGACCGGCTGACGCACCACCTCGATCTCGCCGAGATCCTGGCCGATATGGGTGAGAAGGCGAAGGCGCGCGAGCAGTTCGAGATCGTCGCGCGCGGCCAGCCGCGCGACGTCAACGACCCACACTACAAGCGCGAAGCAGAGCGGGCGCTGGCGCGGCTGCGGTAGCGGTCGGCTGTTCGCTGTTGGCTCTAGCCAGTACTCCAACCGCGGATCCAGCCTCTCACCACTCCCGGTTGCGCCCCCGGTCAGCCAAGTCCTCCGCCGCCCAGCGACCGCGGGTCATGCCGCGACGGACGCCGCGGCGGCCGCGGCGGGCGGCCCAGCGCATCTCGTCGCGGAGATCGTCCCACCGATCGGCCGCGAGCCCGCCAAACGACCGCGCGCGCTCGCCAATCCGCGCGCGTGTGTCCTCTCCACTCCGCGGGGCCGTGATCAAGGCGATCCCGGCGCCCAGCAGGAGTCCGATCGCGAGTCCGAGGCCAAGCGTCCCCGCCTGTCGCCAGTCGCCGTCCTCGTCGTAACTGCGCCCGCGCGGTCGGGCTGTCGTCTGGCTCTCCTCGATGGGGTCGTCGGTACGCCCGTAAGCGACCGCCGGCTGACCAGCAGTGACTGTACGGGTCCCGGCCGCCGCGCCGGACCTGGGGAACTCGGTTGAACGCGCCATGGTAAGGGACTCCTGTCGCTGCTGGTAAGAAATTTGCTCCCGTTCGAGGCGACATGCCCCGGATGATCGACCGGCCTTGGGCGTCAAGCGACGACGGCTGGTTCGTCCCGTCGTCAACGTGAAGCCGGTGCACCGTAGGTCACGCTCACTTCAAGATTCGCTCCCACCCGCACGGTGGGAGCGAAGCTCATCCCCACCGCATCAGCGCCGCGAGGCCACGCATGAGCGACAATGGTAAGACCGTGCTGCTGGTGGAGGACAACGAGGACAACCGCATCGTCTATTCTACCATCCTGCAGCACTTCGGCTACCGCGTGACCGAGGCGTTGAACGGCGAGGAGGGGATAGCGAAGGCACGCGCCGAGCGGCCGGACCTCATTCTGATGGACATCTCCATCCCGATCATCGATGGGTGGGAGGCGACGCAGGTGCTGAAGCGCGATCCGGAAACGCGCGACATCCCGATAATCGCGCTGACGGCGCACGCCCTCGCATCCGACCGCGACAAGGCGATGGAGGTCGGGTGTGACAGCTATCTCGCGAAGCCGTGCGAGCCGAAGGCGGTGGTCAACGAAGTGGCGCGGTTCATCGGAAAGGGTAATGGCACGTGAGCACGGTGCGCCGCCTCGCATCCTGATAGTGGACGACCACGAAGACAACGTCGAGGTCCTGCGAGCCCGGCTGGAGTCGCGAGGTTACACGTGCGAGAGCGCGAGAGACGGCGAGGAGGCGCTCCGCATGCTGGACGACAACCCGCCCGATCTGATCCTTCTGGACGTCATGATGCCGAAGGTGGACGGCCGCGAGGTCGCGCGGCGCGTCAAGTCCAACCGCGCGCTGCCGTTCATCCCGATCATCATGCAGACCGCGCTCGATTCGGTTGAGAACAAGGTCGACGGGCTGGGGGCGGGCGCGGACGATTACATCACCAAGCCGATCAACTTCGCGGAGCTCGAGGCGCGCGTGCGTTCGATGCTCCGGATCAAGGCCCTCCAGGACGCCCTCGAGGACGCGAATCTAGAGCTTAGCCGGATGGCGATTACGGACGGCCTGACAGGACTCTACAACAGGCGCCATCTCGAGGAGCGGCTGCACGAAATGTTCGAGCACTCGTGCCGGCTCCACGAGCCGCTCGCCTGCGCGATGTTCGACCTCGACCACTTCAAGTCGGTGAATGACACGCATGGCCACCAGGCGGGGGACGAGGTGCTGAAGCAGTTCGCGACCCTCCTAAAAGGGTCGGCACGCGAGGTGGACCGGGTGGGGCGGTACGGCGGGGAGGAGTTCATGGTCCTGCTCCCCGGGACGGTGCTGGACGCGGCAGTGACCTTCGCCGAGCGCACGCGTCATGAAGTAGAGACTCACGTCTTCACGTTCGAGGGCGGGACGTTGCGCCGGACACTGACCTGCGGCGTCGCAGCGTGGCCGCATCCGCGGCTCGCGACGCGCGACCAGCTCATGAAGGCTGCGGACGACGCCCTCTACGTTGGCAAGGCGCTCGGGCGAAATCGCGTCGTGCGATTCGACAGCGCCGAATTCAACGCGCATCTCGAGGAGAACCATGCCGCTGCGGCCGCAGATAGCGCCACTGCCGGGAGTTCCGTCCACCGGTGACGGGAGCTGTACCACCCGCCTGACGGTCCGCATCGACGACCTGGAGCGCGAGCGCGACCAGCTCGTCGCCGTGATCGACATACTCACGGGTATCTCAGGATCCCTCCGCTTCGAGGAGATCCTCCA
>JALZIF010000147.1 GCA_030860435.1 Gemmatimonadota bacterium
CAGGTCGTAGTCGCCAATCTCCGTCCCCTGCTTCTCCATCAGGTTTCGTACGGCGCGAATCGGCGCAAAGAATAAGTCCTCCGGCGCCGTCGCCCCTGTCGCGTAGGCGGAGATGCGAGCGAGTATCAGCAGGCCGTGAGCTCGCGCGTACTCCTCAGAAGCAACGACCAGCGCGGACGCGCCGTCGTTGAGCGAGGACGCGTTACCCGCGGTCACGGTGAGGTCATCAGGCGAAGCTCCATGGTCGGGGAAGGCGGGCTTGAGCTTGGCGAGAATATCGAGGGTCGTCTCCTTCCGGGGGCCCTCATCCGTGTCGACGACCGTCGCGCCCTTTGGGCCGGGCACCGGTACCGGAAGGAGCTCGGCCTTGAACTTTCCGGCCTCCTGTGCAGCGATCGCCTTACGGTGCGAGGCGGCGGCAAACTCGTCCTGCATCGCCCGCGTCACCCCGGCCTTGCGCGCGGTGTACTCCGCGTGCCCACCCATGTGGACGTCGCAGAATGAGCACCAGAGCCCGTCCTTCACGACTCCATCCACGAGCTGCTGGTCGCCGAGCTTGACGCCGGTGCGCATTCCGTAGAGGTAATACGGAGCGTTGGACATCGACTCCTGCCCTCCAGCTACGAGCACCCGCGCGTCCCCCGCCTTGATCGCCTGCGCGGCGAGCATCACCGCCTTGAGGCCGGAGCCGCACACCTTGTTGATCGTGAGCGCGGAGACGCTCGAGGGGATTCCCCCCCTTATCATCGCCTGCCGAGCGGGCGCCTGGCCGACCCCACCCTGCACGACGTTTCCCATGATCACTTCCTCGACGGCCCCCGGGCCCACGCCGGAGCGTTGCAGCGCGCCACGAATCGCGATCGCGCCGAGGTCGGGCGCGGTGAGCGGGGCGAGCGTGCCGAGGAATTTCCCGATCGGCGTGCGTGCGGCCCCGACGATGACGGGTTGGCGAGAAGCATCGGCCATGAATAGGTGACTCGAAGGATTGAGCGGTGAAAGCTACTCCGGGCGCGAATAGGAGGACAGGGACACGCGTTCCCTCAAGGCAACGCTCGCGTGGCGATCTCCTCTCGCAGTCGAGTGAGCAGCTCTTCCACGCCGACGATCTCCTGCTTCTTTCCCGCGCCGCGCACGCGCAACGCCACAGTGTTGCTCTCCGCCTCGCGCTTCCCGATCACGGCCATGTACGGGACCTTCATCAGCTCGCCGTCCCGAATGCGGTAATTGAGCGTGTCGGAGCGCGCGTCAAGATGCGCGCGAATGCCGGTGTCAGTCATCCGCCTCGTCACGGCGCGCGCGACTTCGACGTTCTCCTCGGAGATCGGGATGATCCGCACCTGCTCCGGGGCGAGCCAGAGCGGGAACGCCCCAGCGAAGTGCTCGATCAGCGTGCCGATGAACCGCTCGAGCGTGCCGTATATCGCGCGGTGAATCATCACCGGGCGGTGTGGCTTGTTGTCGGCGCCGGTATACTCGAGGCGGAACCGGTCCGGGAGCTGGAAGTCGAGCTGGATCGTGGGGCCCTGCCAGACCCGTCCGATCGCGTCCTTGAATTTGATGTCGATCTTTGGGCCATAGAACGCGCCGCCCCCCGCATCGACGCTGAACACGATCCCCTTCCGCTCGAGTGCGCGCTGCAGAATCGCCTCCGCGCGGTCCCAAGCTGCATCATCGCCGAGCTTCTGGTCGGGTCGGGTCGACACCTCGAAATCGAGCTCGAAGCCGAAGGTCTGCCGGATCAGGCGATCCACCTGGTCGAGGCAGAGAAAGATCTCGTCCTCCGCCTGGTCGAGCGTGCAGAAGATATGCGCATCGTCCATGGAGAGGCCGCGCACGCGCAGGAGGCCGTGTAGCGTCCCCGACTTCTCGTTCCGGTAAACGTTGGCGACCTCGGAGAGCCGCACCGGGAGATCCCGGTAGCTGCGCGAGTGCCCCTGGTAGATGAGGGCGTGCATCGGGCAGTTCATCGGCTTGACGCGATAGTGCACGTCCACGTCTTCGCCGGCGCCAGCACCCATCGCCGGGTACTGGTTGGCCTCGTACAGCGGAAGGTGGCCGGAAACTCGGAACAGCTCCTCGCGCGTTATGTTCGGCGTGTAGACGAGGTCATAGCCGGATCGGACGTTGTCGTCCTCCACCGCGCGGGTGAGGAGCCACTTCACGAGCGCGCCTCGCGGGTGCCAGAACACGAGCCCCGGTCCGACAGACTCCTGGATCGAGAAGAGGTCGAGCTGCCTACCGAGGATGCGATGGTCTCGCCGCTTCGCCTCCTCCACCCTGTGGAGGTATGCGTCCAACTCCTCCTTGCGTAGCCAGGCGGTACCGTAGATGCGCTGGAGCATTTGCCGCCGCTCGTCGCCGCGCCAATAGGCACCGGCGGTATGCAGCAGTTTGAAGTGCTTGACGTAGCCTGTGTCTGGAACGTGCGGCCCGCGGCACAGATCGATGAAAGGTCCATCTGTATACGTCGAGATGATCTGCCCCTGGAGCTCTGGATCATCGAGGCGCTCGAGCTTGAGCGGGTCGTCAGCGAAGCGGCGACGCGCTTCGTCCGCGTCTACCTCGTCGCGGACGAACGGGTACTTCTCGGCGATCACCTTCCTCATCTCAGCTTCGAACGTCTCGACGTCCTGCGGGGTGAAGGGCGCCGCTACCTCGAAGTCGTAGTAGAAGCCCTCGTCGATCGCGGGTCCGAAGCCGATCTTCGCATCCGGGCGCAGCCGCCTGACGGCCGTCGCGAGGATGTGCGCGGCGGAATGGCGCAGCACGGCGACCGCGTCCGGACTCTTTTCGGTGAGCACGGTGAAGGGCCCCGCTTCCCGGATCGGCGTCATCAGATCCTGCACCTTGCCGTTTACCGATACGGCGATCGCGGCGCGCAGGAGCCCCGCGCCGATATCCGCCACGACGTCGCGCGGGAGAGAGCCGTACGCGACCAAACGGGTGGAGCCGTCGGGAAGCGAGAGGGTGACGTCGGGCTGTTCGGGACGATCGATCATGGGGAGACGGAGGTCGGGCAAGGCTCGTCGCGATGCGCGGATCGCGCACCGCGGGCCGCCGACTGGGGGACGTTTAAGCGTACGATCCGGAAGCGGTAGGTGGCCTTCTTCTTGCACCCATGTCGCGCGCCGCGGCAACGTCACATATTCCAGCCTACGAGCTCGCGTAAGTTATCCAGGACCAGCTACCTCCGCCACGGGTTTCACCTATGTCACCCTTCCGATATCACGACAGAGATGATTCGCTCGGCGGGACGCTCGCCGGATTGGCGGTCGGTGCTGTCGCCGGCTTCGCGGTCGGGGTCGTATTGGCGCAGAAAGTCGGAGGCATCGCGGGGCTCACGACCCGGCTCCGCGAGCGACTTGCCGGTCGCGATGATATGGAAGAGTTGGAGGCTGGCTACGATGAGGGCAGTGACTACTCCGAAGACGAGCTGGATGAGGATGAGGACGACATGGAGGATGACGAGGAGTTGAGCGCGCTAGAAGAGCGCGTGCTGGAGGCGTTCCGCAACGATCCGATCTTGTGCGAGCGCGCGGTCGACATCGGCGCGATCGGTGACGGCGTGATCGAGTTGACCGGCTGGGTGAACGCCGACGACGAGGCGGACCATGCGGTGACGCTCGCCCGCGGCGTGCCGGGGGTGGTGACGGTGGTGAACCGGCTCGCGGTCGGGGAGGAGGAGGAGTTGCTCGAGGACAACGCCCGCCGACTCGAGGAAGGCGATCCGGCGCTGACCGATGCGCGGTGGGAGGGAAATCGAGTCGGGACGGGGCGGCGGCGTCAGGGTACGTCCGACGAGCCTGACCGGCACGCCGATCCAAAGCCGGAGTTGAATGAGCGCTGGATGGCAGAGCAACACGCGGTCGACGCAGCGGCCGCCGACTCGGCGAACATCGCCGAGCGTAGGCGTCAACGGAAGAACGCCGCGAAGCAGGGCGACCGCACCGGCGGTAGTCCCGTCGCGCCAACGGGGGTGCCCAAAGTGGACCACGTCGCCGACCCGGGGGACTGACGGTTGCGGGTTGCGGGTTGCGGGTTGCGGGTTGCGGGTTGCGGTTGCGGGTTGCGGGTTGAGACTGGGGGCCGACTCTGGCGAGCAGAGTTCGGCCCTTCGTGTCGTTAGAACTTATGTAGGAGCTGGCGGCCGACGCAGACGGGCCGCCAGCAAGCAGCAACCAGCAAGCAGCAACCCCCTCCCCTCCCCTCAACGCCGCCTTAGCTTTCTGCTCTCCATGACAACCACGCAGAGAGCCACCGAGCTCCCGGCGCAGTACGACCCGGGCGCGATCGAGCGCGACGTCTACGCGCGCTGGACCATGACGGGCGCATTTCGCGCCCACGCCGAGCGGTCGGCGCGCGCTGGCGTGGGTGGGGACCGGGCTCCCTACGTCATAGTCATTCCGCCGCCTAACGTGACGGCGATCCTGCACATGGGGCACGGCCTCAATAACACGGTCCAGGATGTCGTCGTGCGCTGGCGGCGTATGTGCGGCGACGAGGCGCTCTGGGTACCGGGGACGGACCACGCCGGGATAGCCACGCAGAACATCGTCGAGCGACTCATCAAGAACGAGTCGGGCATGACCCGATTCGACCTCGGCCGCGAGGAGTTCGTCGCGCGCACGGCGTCGTTCGTCGAGGAGACAGGCGGAACGATCCTCCAGCAACTCGCGGCGATCGGGGCGTCGTGCGACTGGACGCGGACCGCGTACACCCTTTCGCCTGAGCTCTCGCGCGCCGTTCGGGAAGCGTTCGTCAGGCTTCACGAGCGCGGACTCATCTATCGCGGGCACCGCGTCATCCACTGGTGTCCGCGCTGCCTTACCTCGCTCAGCGACGAGGAGGCCGAGCACGCCGACACCGAGGGGAAGATGTATCGCATCCGGTACCCCTTCGTTGACGCCGCGACCGGTGACGCGGACCCGCGACGCGGCGTGTCCGTGGCGACGACGCGCCCTGAGACGATGCTCGGAGACGTCGCGGTCGCCGTGCATCCGGACGACGAGCGGTACCGCGATTTCGTTGGACGACACGTTCTGCTCCCAATCGCGTCCGTCCCGATCCCGGTGATCGCGGACGAATACACCGACCCGGCGTTCGGCACCGGCGCCGTGAAAATCACCTCCGCGCACGATCCGAACGACTTCGAGGTCGGATTGCGCCACGGCCTCCCGACGCCGGTGATCATGTCGCCCACAGCGACGATGCAGGACGCGCCGGGGAACGAACCGAGGCGCGTGCCGTCGGAGCTCGAAGGACTTGATCGGTCCGAGGCGCGCACGCGAATCGTGCAGCTGCTCCAGGTGCAAGGGCTGCTCGAGAATGTCGAGACGCATCACCACTCTGTGCGCCGTTGCTACCGCTGCGACACGGTCGTCGAGCCGCGGCTCAGCGACCAGTGGTTCGTTCGGATGGAGCCGCTCGCGCGTCCCGCGCTACGGGCGGTGCAGGCCGGGGAAATCCGCATCCTTCCCGATCGGTGGATCGGCGTCTACACCAACTGGATGGAGAACATCCGCGACTGGAACATCTCGCGGCAGCTCTGGTGGGGCCACCGAATCCCAGTCTGGTACTGCGACTCGTGCGGCGCTAATCCGATCGTGAGCCGGGACGATGTCGCCGCGTGCCCCAATTGTGCCGGCCCGGTGCGGCAGGACGAGGACGTTTTGGATACCTGGTTCTCGTCGTGGCTCTGGCCCTTCTCGACGCTCGGCTGGCCCAACCGTGAGGCGCCGGACCTTCGGGCGTTCTATCCGACCGACCTGCTCGTGACGGCACCGGAGATTCTCTTCTTCTGGGTCGCGCGGATGATCATGGCGGGGTACGAGTTCCTCGGAGAACGCCCGTTCCATTCGGTGTACCTGCATGGGACGGTGCGGGACACCCAGCACCGGAAGATGTCGAAGTCGCTAGGGAACGGAATTGATCCGCTGGATGTCGTCCAGCTCTACGGCGCGGACGCGCTGCGCTACACGGTAATCGCGGGGATGGGGATGGGCGCGGACATCATCCTCGACCCGGACGATCTCGAGAAGTCGTTCACGCCTGGCCGCAACTTCGCGACCAAGCTATGGAACATCGGCCGTTTCCTGCTGGGCAACATCGGCGGTGAGCCTGTGGCCGCCATCGCAAATCTTGATACGGCGCGCCTGACGCGCGCCGACCTCTGGATTCTTCACCGCCTCGATGTAGCGATCATCGAGTGCGACGCCGCGCTCGGGCCGGCGCGCCCCACCACGGAAGGTTTCTGGCGCGAGGACGAGCGGGCCGCAGGCCTCCGGCTGAACGAGTACGTCGAGAGCGCGCGGCGCTTCGTCTGGAACGAGTTGGCCGACTGGTACGTCGAGACGGCGAAAGCGCGGCTCGCCCCGAATGCGGCCGACAGGGACGTCGCACGCGCGGTGCTCGTCCACGCCTTCGACACCGCGTTGCGGCTGCTGCACCCGATCGTTCCGTTCATCACGGAGACGCTCTGGCAACGCCTGCCCGGCCGGCGCGACGACGATCTGCTCGCCACGGCGCGCTGGCCCGAGCGCGGTACCGATATCGGCCGGCGCGGGCGCGAGTTCGAGCTCGTGCAGGAGGCGGTGATGGCGATCCGCCAGCTCCGCTCCGAGTACGCCCTTCCACCTGGCAAGGAGGTGGAGGTGGTCATCGTCAGGAGAGGCAACGGTCCCGCCGGCGCGCTGCTCGTGGAGGAGGCGGACGTCATCGGCCGCCTCACGCGAGCAACGCTGCGCTCCGCGACCGAGGCGCCGCGGGAAGCGGCGACGCATGCCCTCCTCGGCGACGGCACTGAGCTCGTGATGCCGCTCGGCGGGATCATCGACGTCGAGAAGGAATGCGCGCGGCTTAGTGCCGAGCTCACACACACGACCAGGCTGCTCGAGGCCGTTGGCGCGCGGTTGGCGAACGACCGGTTCGTGTCGCGGGCGCCAGCTCACGTCGTCGATGCCGAGCGCTCGAAGGAGCGAGAGCTTGCCGCGAAGTGCGATCAGTTGGCAGAGAAGGTCGCGGCGCTGTGCGCCGGCTCGTGATCCGCGCGGCGGCGATCGGCGCCGGCGCCATCGCCTTCGTCGCGGGCTGCGCGTCGCCCGGCCTACCGCCTGGCGGGCCCGATGACCGCGCGGCACCGGCGCTCGTCGGCCTGTCGCCGGATAGCGGCGCCGTCAACGTCCCGCGCAACCGGACGGCCGTCTTCCAGTTCGACGAGGTCGTGGCCGAGCGGCCACAGGGCGGGGCGACGCTCGCGGACCTCGTCCTCGTATCCCCGGAGACCGGCGCGCCGCGCGTCAGCTGGCGCCGCTCGGCGATCGCCGTCCGCGCGCGAGGGGACTGGCGTCCGAACACCGTGTACACCGTCACGCTTCTGCCCGGGGTCGCGGACCTACGCGGGAACGTCGTTCGGGAGCGCAGCGAGATCATCTTCTCCACCGGTGGCACGATTCCGGACACGCGGATCGACGGAGTGGTGTTCGATTGGGTTCCGGGGCGGCCGGCGGCGGCCGCACGCGTGGAGGCGATCGCTCCGGACAGCACGACGTTCGTCACGGTCGCCGATTCGTCAGGCCGGTTCACGCTCCAGCATCTGCCGCCTTCACGCTATACTGTCCGCGCCTTTGTGGATGCGAACCGGAACCGCGTGCTCGACGGGCGCGAGATCTGGGACAGCGCGAGCGTGACCCTCGCCGACACAGCGCGCGCCGAGCTGTACGCGTTCGCCCACGACACGATCGGGCCGCGCGTGACGACCGTGGAAGTGCGTGACTCGATCACACTGCGCGTTTCATTCGACCGCGCCATCGATCCCGGCCAATCGATAGATACATCCCTCTTCGCGCTGACGGCACAGGACTCGACGCGCGTTCCGATCGTCGCCGCCCGGTCGGCGCGGGACTACGAG
>JALZIF010000164.1 GCA_030860435.1 Gemmatimonadota bacterium
GTCACAATCCGAAGCTCGTTCGGCAAGCGTAGCGCTTCCGTCACCACGAACGCCCTCGATGACGCGTCGCTCAAAGCGGCAGTCGAAACGTCGGAGCGACTCGCCAGGCTCTCGCCGGAGGATCCCGAGGCGATGCCCGAGCTCGGGCAGCAGACATACCAGTCTGGCGAGGGCTGGAGCGATCCAACCGCGTCGCTCGACCCTGCCGCCCGCGCCGCGGCCGTCCGCACGATCACCGAACCGTCGCTCGCGAGCGGGCTCGAGGCCACGGGGTACATCGAGAGCAACGGCGGCTCGTTCGCGGTCGCGAACAACAAAGGACTCTTCGCTTACGGTCGGCAGACCGCGGCCGCGCTCACAACGACCGTCCGCACGACCGATGGTACTGGCTCCGGTTGGGCCGGCGCCGCCCATCACGACTGGTCGAAGATCGACACGGCGGCCCTTGGCGCCCGCGCGATCGACAAGGCCAACCGGTCGAGCAACCCTGTCGCGGTCGAGCCTGGCCGTTACACGGTGATTCTCGAGCCGACGGCCGTCGGCAACCTCGTCCAGCTCGTCGCCTTCGCGATGGGCGCGCGCAACGCCGACGAAGGGCGGAGCTTCTTCAGCAAACAGGGCGGCGGTACCAAGATCGGCGAGAAGGTCATCGACGAACGCGTCTCGCTTCTGTCCGACCCGCTCGACCCCGAGGCGTACGCCAACACCTTCACCGGCGAAGGGCTTCCTGTCGCCAAGATCGTTTGGATCGAGAACGGTGTCGTACGGAATCTCTCCTACGACCGGTTCTGGGCGCAGAAGCAGGGCAAGCAGCCGACGCCGATCTCCGGCACGCTCCGAATGACGGGCGGCGAGCAATCGATGGAGCAGATGATCACCTCGACGCCGCGCGGCATCCTCGTTACCCGCCTCTGGTACATCCGAGCCGTTGATCCCCGGACAATTCTGTATACGGGCCTCACGCGCGATGGAACCTTTCTGATCGAGGAGGGGAAGATCACGCGCGCGGTGAAGAACCTGCGCTTCAACGAGTCGCCGATCTTCATGCTCAACAACCTCGAGGCGATGGGGCGCCCGGTGCGCGTCAGTGCGAGCGAAAGCGGAAGCCCGGGTTTCGCGGTCGTGGTTCCACCGATCAAGGTCCGCGACTTCAACTTCACCAGCCTCAGCGACGCTATCTGATGACCTCCCGCCGAGAATTCCTCAGGCATACGGGGATCGCGGCGACGACGCTCGCCCTCACAGGGCGGCGCGCGGGCGCGCAGCCCTCCGCTCCGGTCGCCGGCGCGGGGCCGGATCGAGACATGGACGGCTCCACGAAGGAGCTCTTGATGGTGGCGCTCGATGCGGCGAAGAGCGCCGGTGCGGCATACGCGGACGCCCGCATCGGTCGCTACCGGAACAACTTTGTCGTCACGCGCGAGCAGCAGATCGTCCAGGTCGTGGATACCGATTCCATGGGGTGCGGCATTCGTGCGCTCGTGGACGGCACCTGGGGATTCGCCGCCACGCGAACACTGACCCGCGAGGGCGTCGCCGCGGCGGCTCGTGAGGCGGCGGCGATCGCCAAGGCGAGCCGTATCGCCCGCGACCGCGCCGTGGAGCTCGCCCCCGCGGAAGCGTACCCGAACGCGACGTGGAAGAGCAGCTTCACCAAGGACCCGTGGGATGTTCCGATCGAACAGAAGGTGAGCCTCCTCCTCGAGGCCAACGCGGCGGCGATGAAGGTGCCCGGGGTGAAGTTCGTCAACTCCTCGATGTTCTTCGTGAAAGAGGACCGGAGCTTCGCCTCGTCGGAGGGCTCGGTGATAGCGCAGACGATCGTCCGCAGTTGGCTCCCGATGCAGATCACCGCCGTCGCTCCCGATTTCTCCGATTTTCAGACGCGGGCGAGCGTCGTTCAGCCGGCGGGGCGCGGCTACGAGTACATCGAACAGCAGAACGTGGTCGAGAACGCCCCGAAATGGGGCGAGGAGGCTGCGCAGAAGCTCAAGGCGAAGCCTGTCGAAGTCGGGAGGTACGACCTCGTTCTTCACCCGACACACCTCTGGCTCACCATCCATGAGAACATCGGGCACCCGACGGAGCTTGACCGGGCCATGGGGTACGAAGCCAACTACGCGGGTACTTCGTTCATTGCGCCGCCGGAGAAACAGCTCGGAATCCTCAAGTACGGCCCCGAGTTCATGAACGTTCAGGGGGATCGCACGCAGGAGGGCGCCTGCGCGACCATCGGCTACGATGATGAGGGCGTGCGGCCGGACGAGTTCCTTATTGTCAAGAATGGCGTCTTCAACGATTACCAGACCACGCGCGAACAGGCCAACTGGCTGCGCGACTGGTACGGTAAGCAAGGCTTGCCCGTTCGCTCCCACGGTTGCTCCAATGCCGACAACTGGAGCAGCGTTCAGTTTCAACGGATGCCGAACGTGTCGCTGCTGCCGGGGGAGCAGGATATCGGTTGGGACGACATCATCGCCGACACCGATCGCGGGATCGCCATTATCGGCGACGGCTCGTTCTCGATCGATCAGCAGCGTTACAACGCCCAGTTCGGCGGCCAGCTCTTCTATGAGATCAGGGGCGGCAAGATCGTCGGCATGCTCAAGGACGTCGCCTACCAGATCCGCACCCCCGATTTCTGGGCCTCGATGGACATGATAGGCGGGCGCGGAAGCTACGAGATGGGCGCTTCGTTCTTCGACGGCAAGGGCCAGCCGGGGCAGATCAACGCGGTCAGTCACGGATGCGTCCCGGGCCGCTTCCGCGGCGTCAACGTCATCAACACGGGAAGGAAAGCGTGACCCGGTCCGTGGACGTGCCGCGCTCGCTCCTCGACGACTCCCGCATCTTCTCGCGCGAGGAGTCGCATGCTATCCTGGAGCGAGCGATGCGGTTCTCCAAGGCCGACGCAGTCCGGGTCAGCCTGACGAGCAACTACACCGCAAACACCCGCTTCGCCGCCAACCAGATGTCCACGGCAGGGGCGGTGGTCGACGCGATGCTCGTGGTACTTAGCGCCTTCGGACCAAAGCACGCCGCGGTAACAACCAACGACTTCAGTGATGAGGGGCTCCGGCGCGCCGTCGAGCAGTCCGAGGCGCTCGCGCGGCTGGCCCCGGACGACCCGGAGTCGATGCCAGAGCTACCGTCGCAGACGTACGCCCCCGTCAACGCATTCTTCGATGCGACCGTCGCGCTCTCCGCCGCCGACCGCGCGCGTGCCGCCCTCACGGCCCTCGAGCCGGCTCGAAACGCAAGGGATCTTACCGCCGCTGGCTTCATCGTCACGAGCGCCTCGACCAATGCGGTCGCCAACAACGCCGGACTCTCCGCCTACCACCGAAACACGAACGCCAACTACACCGTCACCGTCCGCACGACCGACGGTACCGGCTCCGGGTGGGCGGGCGCGGATCATAACGACTGGTCCAAGCTGGATGCCCGCGCCGTGAGCCAGCGCGCGATCGATAAGGCCCGACTCTCGCGCAATCCGGTGGCCGTTGAGCCCGGGCGATACACGGTCATTCTCGAGCCGCAGGCGGTCGGCGATCTGGTTCAGCTCATCGGCTATTACGCCAACGCTCGTGCAGCGGACGAGGGACGCAGCCCGTTCACGAAACAAGGCGGCGGTAACAAGAGCGGGGAGAAGATCGTCGATCAGCGGGTAACGATAATCTCCGATCCCGCGGATCCTGACTTGCTCGCGCAGCCGTTCGACGGAGAGGGACTGCCGCTCGGTCGTCAGGTGTGGATCGAGAACGGCGCACTGAAGCAGCTCATCTACGGGCGCTTCTGGGCGAAGAAGAAGGGAAAGACTGCGACGGGGTTTCCGAGCTCGATGAAGATGCTCGGCGGCACCGAGAGCATCGAAGACATGATCGCTGGTACGGAGCGCGGGATCCTCGTGACGCGACTCTGGTACCTGCGCGAGGTGGACCCGCGAACGCTGCTCTACACCGGGCTCACGCGCGATGGCACTTTTCTCATCGAGAACGGCAAGATCAGCCGCGCGGTGCGGAACCTGCGGTTCAACGAGTCGCCACTGTTCATGCTCAACAACCTGGAATCGATCGGTCGCTCGGTACGCTTGGGCGGTACTGAAGCGGGAGGCGCAGTGATGATGCCGCCGATCAAGGTGCGCGACTTCAACTTCACCAGCCTGTCCGAGGCTGTGTAAGTGTGTGCGAGCGTCCTCGCGATGCCCGCCACTCGGTCAGCGATCCACCGGGGGATCGCCTGGCCGTCAAACTCCTTCAATGGAGACGTGACAATGGCAGCCACCAGAAAGTCCTCCGCCAGGAAGTCATCCGCGAAGAAGGGCGCCGCCAAAAAGCGCGGCACGGCTCGCAAGGCCGGGCGGAAAACGGCGGGCGCGAAGGCCGGCGCGAAGAAGTCGGGCAGAAAGGCCGGCGCGCGTAAGAGCAGCGCGAGGAAGTCCGGCCGTTAGGCCGGGATGTAAGCAGTAGATCGGAACTACGTATCAGAAGACAGAAAGGGTCGGCGACGTTTGCCGGCCCGTTTCTGTCCCCTAGCGCGAATACCTCGCCGCCGCTAGCTCCACGATTCGCGTAACGAGCGACTCGTATGCGATCCCCGCCTCGGCGGCCGCCCGCGCGAACTCGCCCTCGCGCTCGAGGTAGCAGTTCGGGTTCACCTCGATCACGTAAATTTCCCCCGCGGCCGTGACTCGCAGGTCAATGCGCCCGTAATCGCGGAGGCGCAATGCCTGGAACGACTCGACCGCCACCTCCTTGATCCGTGTCGCCAGTGCCTCATCCAGCCCCCGCGCAATCACGGACCGCGTTCCTTCGAATTCGGCCCCCTTATCAGGACCGGCCCCGTCCTCGCCCCACTTCGCGTCCCAACTCGCGATCTTCGGCACGCCAGCGGGGAACCCTGAAAAGTCCAGCTCGATGATCGGCAGCGCCTCCGCATCGGTGTTCCCCAGCACGCCGACGTAGAACTCGCGTCCGTCGATGAACTGCTCGAGCAGCGCCGGCTGCTTGAACTCGTGCTGGATCAGTGCGATTCGCTCCAGCAGCTCGGAGATATCGTTCACCACGGATTTCGAGGTTACTCCGATTGACGCGTCCTCCTGCGGCGGCTTCACGATCAGCGGGAAGGTGATGTCTTGCGTCGATTCGAGCGAGCCGCGAAAGACCGAGGCGAACTTGGGCGTCTGAATTCCGTGAAAATTGAGTACCTGCTTCGCCAGAATCTTGTCCCCGGCGAGCAGGAGGCCAGCGGGGCTCGAACCGGTATACCGCAAGCCGAGGAGGTTGAGTAGTGCGGCGACGTTCGACTCGAGCGAGCTTTTCCCCCCGAACGCCTCCGCGGTGTTGAACACGAGCTCTGGCTGGACTCGCCGCATCGCCGCCGCCACCGGCTCGATGTCATCCCCCACCGCCACCCTCTCCGTCTGGTGGCCGCCTTGGCTGAGCGCGTTCTCGAGCTGCGCCAGCACCGGGTCCTCGGGCGGATCCGCCGCCTCGCTCGTGTGCAGCAGCACGACCCTCACGCGTCAGGTTCCTCCGGTGGAGTGCCCTCCAGGGTGTTCGTATATCGGAAGTTCATCATCACCGCCGTACCGAAGGCGGCCAGCTCGATCAGCGTCGACGACTCCCGGTCACGCACGCTGAGGTCGAGCGCCTCGGCGCGCTGCGCGAGCAAGTCCACGAACTGGCGCACCGCGGGTGCGCTCTCTCCCGTCCAGTACGAGATTCGCCTGACGATCTCGCGCCGGTGCGCGCGAAGGAAGTCGGCTGCGCGCTCGCGCGGGTCTGTCGCCTGGGAGGCGTCATCCGATCGTGCCAGACCCGCGCCGGCGCCACTGGAGTCTCCAGGCGACCCACGGTCGACGGAGCTCGCGTCGAAGATCGTGCGCAGATCGCCGTCGAAATGTGTCTCATCCTCGATCGGGAGTGGCGCGTCCACCGTCCGGTAGTGCTCCTCGACCGTATAGTCCATCGCCTCCACCGGCAAGTCGTCAGCCGTGGGCGCGAGAGCCTCGGGGGCGTCGGCGCCGACCTCGGTCAGCACGCGGTCTACGTATTCGAGCTTTCGTAGTGCCGGCCAGCCCGCGTAGCGCGCGCGCCAGTCCGCTTCCGGCGTCAGCCACACAGCGAACGTCTCGGCGAAGTCCTCATCGGGATGCTTCTGCGCGTACCAACCAAGGATGTGGCGCACGTGGTCGCGCGAGAAAGGATCGACGCGAAAACGGTCGCGGTACGGACGCGAGTAGGGCCCGAATGTCTGGCGCCAGTCCGCGCGATCGTACAGCCGATACGCGTAGTTGAAGGCGTGTCCCGCCTCGTGCCGAAGATAGCGCATTACGTCCGGCTCGCCTTCGACCTCGACCGCGATCTCCTCCTCGATGCGCGCCAGCCGCGGGTCCGCCAGGTAGAACGGGATCCCGATCAGCGGCGTGTCATCGGGGCACCCCCACTGGTCGCTCAGGTAGACCGGAGGACGGAACGCGAGCTGCTTTGCGGCCAGCTCGTCGTAGAGCTGGGTGACGAGCCGTTCCACGAGCGTTCCCTTGATGGACAGCCCGAGCTCCGAGATGCGCCGCGAGAGCAGCGAGCGACGCTCCCCCTCCCACTCCTCGAATGGCTCTTGCACGCCCGGGTTCGGTCGCAATCCCTGTACCGGTCACAACGACACGGGGCGTCGGCGAGATCGCCGGCGCCCCGCGCCACCCACCACCCATCTAATGTATGTCAGACCGCGTCTACGCCGCCTTGGGCTCGGCGCACTGTTCATCCGTCTCCGGTGCCGGCCCCCAAACGTACGCCGCGAACGCAGGCGACGGTGCCTCTCGCTTCCCGCGCGAGATAACGATGCCGATCGGCTCCTCGGCGACAACTCTCCGACTCGAAACGGACATGCGGTCTCCTCCGGCAAACAGTCCCCGGAACGGTCGGGGACTTGACGCCCCCGGAACGGTCGGGGGCGCGCTCTGCAAAGCACCGCTCGTGCCACC
>JALZIF010000165.1 GCA_030860435.1 Gemmatimonadota bacterium
GACATGCCCGGGGCCGCCGCGCTCGGAGCGATCGACTCGGGCGCGGTCATCCGGTCGGCGCCGCAGGCCCCGGCGCCCACGACACCCGCGACAATCGTCGCGAATCGTAAAAAGAAACGGTTCATCCAGCGTCTTTCCCATCTTGAAAGGTCCTAGCCTCTGTGATCACCAAGCCTTCGTTGCTAAGCTCCTCTCGGCCGCCAGGCTAGGACCGAAGTCACATTTTGCCAGATCGGTGGCGGTCGGCAGCCTTGCGGCCGCTCGGCTGTCGGCCACATCCTCCCCTCGGGTGCCTCCACCCCCGGTTCGTCCTCCTGCGTCGAGGTCGCGCGTGTCGTCTGCCGTCCCGCTCGAGCCGCCGCTGCGCGCGACCGCGCGAGCGACGTTCATCGTCAACGGCGAGTCCCGCGAGGCGCTGTTTGCCCCGAACAAGACGCTATTGGAAGTACTGCGCGAGGACCTGAACCTTACCGGGACCAAGCATGGTTGCGAGCTTGGCGAGTGTGGCACCTGCACTGTCCTCGCCGACGGCCTCCCCGTCCTTTCATGCCTCGCCCTCGCTCTGGCCTACCAAGGCCGACGGATCGAAACCGTGGAGGGTATGGCGCGCGCGAGCGGGCTGCACCCGCTTCAGGAGGCGTTCGCCGAACTGGGCGCGGCACAGTGCGGTTATTGCACCCCGGGCTTCCTGCTCGTCGCGAAAGCGCTGCTCGACGCCGTCGCCAGCCCCAGCCGAGCCGACATCGCACTGGCGCTGAGCGGAAACCTCTGCCGGTGCACCGGCTACTTGAAGATCTATGAAGCGGTGGAGCTGGCGGCTGAGCGAATGCGTGCATCGGATGGCGGATCCCTGACGGCGGGCGGAACGTCACGAGTGCCACCGGGCATGGCGTCCACGGCAGCCGACCATGAATGACGCGCAGTTCGCGAAAAGTCCGACGCGCGTTCTCCGCGATCCGGGTTCCCTCGCCGTCGTCGGGACGCCGCGCCGCAAAGTTGACGCTATCGCGAAGGTCACCGGCGAGCTCCGATTCGCGGACGATCTCGCGCTCCCGCGGATGCTCGCCTGCAAGCTGCTCCGCTCGCGCCTCCCGCACGCGCGCATCGTACGGATCGACACGTCGCGCGCCGACTCGCTGCCGGGCGTCGCGGCGTCGCTTACCGGCCGCGACTTGCCGATTTCGTTCGGAATCCTCCCCGTATCGCAGGACGAGCACGCGCTCTGCCCGGACCGTGTTCGCTTCGTCGGCGATCCCGTGGCCGCGGTCGCGGCCCTCGACGAGGAGACGGCGGCGGCGGCGTGCGAGCTGATCGAGGTGGAGTACGAGGAGCTACGCGCCATCTCCTCGATCGCCGACGCGCTCACGACGCCCGAGCCGCGGCTCCACGAGTACGCCGACGACGGGAACGTCCACAAACAGATCGCGCTCGAGTTCGGCGATGTGGACGCGGCGATGAGGGACGCTGATCACGTCCAGGACGACGTATTCTTCTACGAGGGAAGCACGCACCTTCCGATGGAGCAACACGCGGCTCTCGCACAGTGGAGCGCCGACGGGAAGCTCACCCTCTGGAGCAGCACGCAGACGCCTCATTACGTGCACCGCGCGGTCGCGAAGGTGCTCGAGCTGGACCCGGCCCGCGTCCGCGTGATCGCCGTGCCTAACGGAGGCGCGTTCGGCGGGAAGTCGGACCCCTTCAGCCATGAGATAGTCGTCGCGGCGCTGGCACGGAAGACGGGGCGCCCGGTGAAGATCACCCTCACGCGCGAGGAGGTGTTTTACTGCCACCGCGGGCGCCACCCGGTCCTCATGCGCATCCGAACTGGTGTGAAGCGCGACGGCTCGATCGTGGCGATGGACTTCACCTCCTTCCTCGACGGCGGCGCGTACGGCTCGTACGGCGTCGCGAGCGCGTACTACACGGGTGCCCTCCAGACGGTGACTTACCGGGTGCCGCACTACCGGTTCCGCGGCGCGCGACTCTTCACGAACAAGCCGCCGTGCGGCCCCAAGCGCGGGCACGGGACGCCACAGCCACGCTTCGCGGTCGAGGTCCAGCTGGACAAGATCGCGGAGCGCCTCGCGCTCGATCCCGCGGCGATGCGGCGCCGCATCCTCCAGCCGCCGAACTCCGTCACCGCCAACTGGCTGCGCATCGGCTCGATGGGGCTCGGCGCCTGTATCGACGCCGCCGTGCGCGCGAGTGGGTGGGGCGAGAAGTTCCGCCGGCTCCCCCACGGACGCGGGGTTGGGATTGCGTGCTCGTCGTACATCACCGGTGCCGGGCTCCCGATCTACTGGAACCAGATGCCCCACTCGGGCGTCCAGCTCAAGCTTGACCGGTCCGGCGGGGTCACTTGCTTCTGTGGCTCGATCGATATCGGGCAGGGCTCGGACTCGGTGCTCGCATACATCGTGGCGGAGGTGCTGGGTATCGAGCCTGACGACGTCCGAGTCGTGACGGGGGATACTGATCTGACTCCCGTGGACCTGGGCTCGTACTCGTCGCGCGTGACGCTGATGACGGGTCACGCGGCGATCGAGGCGGCGGAGCGGGCACGCGCCCAGGTGGCAGACGCCGTGTCGGTACGGCTTGGAGTACCTGTTGAACGGCTCGAGTTCGGCGGGCGGCGGGTGTTCGACGCAACGGATCCATCACGCGGGATGCCATTCGCCGAGGCGGTCCGGCTCGCGGAAGCCGAACGGGGAACGATCGGGAGCACCGGGTCGTACACGCCGCCGCGCTCACCCGGTCGCTATAAAGGGGCCGGCGTCGGGCCCTCCCCGGCCTACTCGTACTCGTGCGCGGTAGCCGAGGTGGAGGTGGACGCCGAAACTGGAGTGGTCCGTGTGCCGAAGGTCTGGATCGCTCACGACATCGGCCGCGCTATTAACCCGCTCCTCGCGGTCGGCCAGGTGGAGGGCTCCGTCTACATGGGACTCGGCGAAGCGCTGATGGAGGACATGACGTACCGGGACCGGGTGCGACGCGTCGTGCATCACCATCCGAGCATGCTCGAGTACAAGAGCCCGACGACGCTCGAGATGTGCGACGTCGAGACCATCTTGATCGAGGAGCCGGATCCGGCCGGCCCGTTCGGCGCGAAAGAGGTCGGCCAGGGCCCCCTTCTCCCGATCCCACCGGCGGTGGGGAACGCCGTGTACGACGCTATCGGCGTACGGGTAGACGAGGTGCCGTGCTCTCCGCACAAGGTGCTCAAGGCGTTGAAAGAGAAAGCAAAGGGTGGCATTGGGCGTTACGGGCCGGCGCGGATGCCCGAGTATACCTTTCCCGAGCCGGCGCGAGTGCTGACGCCGGAGCAAGGCGGGGACGGGCGGGAGGTGGATCGGCGGGCGCACGCCGAAGTGGGAGGCGCGCCGCTGGTGACTCTCCCCGAGCGTGGCGATTAGACGCGCCGATGCTTCGCCTCCCTCGCTTCCGGTTTTTCGAGCCTCGCTCGGTCGACGAGGCTCTCCGCATCCAGGAGGAGGCCGGCCGCGAGGCGATGTTCGTCGCCGGTGGGACGGACCTATACCCCAACATGAAGCGGCGGCAGCAGACCCCGACGACGGTCATCTCCCTAGCCCGGCTGCGAGAGCTCGGTGAGGTGGTTGGGACAGCGCGCGACGGCGTCACTATCGGCGCCTGCGTGACGCTAAGCAACCTCGCCAGGCACACCACGGTGGCCGCGCACTATACCGCGGTCGCTCACGCTGCAGAATTGGTGTCGACGCCGTTGCTGCGCAACATGGGAACGATCGGCGGGAATCTGCTCCTCGACACGCGCTGCAACTACTACAACCAGACGTACGAGTGGCGCCGCGCCATCGACTTCTGCACGAAGCGGGATGGCGCGATCTGTTGGGTGGCGCCGTCGAGCCCTCGCTGCTGGGCGGTGCAGTCATCTGACGGCGTGCCGGTGGCAGTCGCGTTAGGCGCGGAAGCTACGCTCGTGAGCGTGCGCGGTACGCGGCGCATCCCCGCCGCCAACCTCTACCGCGATGACGGCATCGCTTACCTCGCCAAGGCACCCGACGAGCTGTTGGTCTCCTACCACCTGCCGCCCGCCGTCGGGTGGCGCGCGTCCTATCGTAAGCTGCGCCGCCGCGATGCGTTCGACTTCCCGGTGCTCGGCGTCGCCGCGCGCGTGGACTTGGCAGGTGATGGAACCGTGCGCGACGCCCGCATCGTACTCGGAGCCATCGCCTCGTACCCGCTCGAGGTCCCCGAGGCAGTGGCCGCGATTCGCGGGACGCGGCTGGAGCCCGAGTCCATCCGGGCAGCTGCGGAGGCCGCGTACCAGCCGGCCAAACCGATGGACAACACCGACCTTCCGCTCGCTTGGCGCAAGGAGATGGTGCGGGTCTACGTGCGTCGTGCGTTGCAGGACCTTGTTGGGCCGGCGGTGTGACATCGCCGCTCCGGCCCCCCCCCTCCCAGCCGCTGGGCCGCGCTTGCAAAGTCAGTGCGCCCGGCGGATTTTCCGAATGGCGGCGCCTATGCGGCACCCGCCGAGCCAGCATCCGCCGACCAGAGGTGCATGACCACCGTCTCTCACACGATCCTCCTGATCGAGGATGACCCGATCGCCGCGCGATTCGTTCGTGATGCCGTGTCGCGACCGGACCCAGCGGCGGTCGCAATCGGAGAACCTTTCGAACTGGTTCACGCCGAGCAGCTCGCGCCGGCGCTGCTGCGTTTGGAGCAGGGGCAGGTCGATGTCGTCCTCCTCGACCTGTCCCTCCCCGACAGCGACGGGCTCGAGACGCTCACACGGCTCCGGCAGCATTCGCGCGACGTTCCCGTGGTAGTGCTCACCGGGACGGACGACGAGCCGATCGGCGTGCGCGCCCTCCAGGCCGGAGCGCAGGACTATCTGGTGAAGGAGCGGATTGACTATGAGGTCGTCCACCGGTCGATCCGTTACGCGATCGAGCGGCGTCGCCTCGAGGCCGCGTTGCAGCAGGCATCGCTCGTGGACGAGCTGACGGGCCTCTACAACCGGCGGGGATTCAGGGCCCACGCCGAGCGCGCGGTCAAGCTTGCCCAGCGGAAGCACCGCGGGCTGCTCGTCGGCTGCGTGGACGTGGATGGGCTCAAGGGGATCAAGGACGCGTTCGGGCACGCGGAGGGCGATCGCGCTATCGTCGCCGCGGCGCACATCATGCGCGACGCCTTCCGCACCTCCGACATTGTGGCCCGACTCGGCGGGGACGAGCTCGTTTTCTTGCTTATCGAGGCGACGGCCGATGCCGCGGACACGGTGCTAGAACGGCTGCAGGCACGACTCGACGCGTGGAACACCGCGCACGGGGCGCAATGGTCGCTCTCGTTCAGCGTCGGCCTCTCGGGGACAGCGGGGGAGCTCACGCCCGCGCTCGATGAGTTGATGGCGGAGGCAAACGAGGCCCTCTACGCGAAACAGCGCGAGCAGCGCTCGCGTGCCCTTCCCTGAAACGCGCCTCGGTGAAGTAACGCGCGCCCACGCCAAACCTATCCCCCCGAGTTCTCTGGAGTCCTCAGGGATGCGACAGCGCTTTCCTGTCATCGCGATCCTCGCGGTCCTCGCCGCCTGCGGCGCCAACGGCTCGCTGGCCGCACAGCGGCCAATCGAGTCCGCGGTTCCCCGGGGGGGGGGAAGCGCGCCGGCGACGCTCGACGCGTTCGAGCGGGACCGGCTGCGCAAGGCGGTCTCTGATCTCACGCTCTTCGCGCTTACCGCGAAGGAGATGGTGGCGCGGAAGGTTCAGTACTCCGGCCCGGGGGGAATGGCGGTTCCGGCGTACTTCTTCTCCCCCCTGGACACCGGTCGGCGACGCCCGGTCGTCCTACTCATCCACGGCGGCATTCATGCGGACTTCTCGGCGGGGTACGCCGGGACGGTTCGAGCGCTCGTCAGGCGAGGCTACATCGTCGTCGCACCGGACTACCGAGGGAGCACGGGCTACGGCCGCGCTCACTACGACGGGATCGACTACGGTGGGCTCGAGGTGGAAGATTGCATTGCGGCGATCGACTGGCTCGCGGCCGCGATACCGTACGCCGACACGAGCCGCGTTGGCATCTTCGGGTGGAGTCATGGCGGGTTTATCGCCGTCCATGCTGTGCTGCGGCAGCCGCAGCGTTTTCGCGTCGCGGTCGCGCACGTTCCGGTCGCCGACCTGCCCGCGCGCATCCGGACGCACTCGGAGGCGTACCACCAACTCTTCATCACGCAGCCCGGCTTCGGCGACCGGCTGGAGGCGAACCCGGCACCGTACGTCGAGCGCTCGCTCACGACGCACGCGCGGAAACTCCGGACGCCCCTTCTGGTCCACGCCGCGGACAACGACGACGACGTCTTCATTATCGAGAACCACATCCTCCGCGACTCGATGGTCGCGGCAGGGATGGACCGGTCCGGGCTCTACACCTACCGCGAGTGGCGCAACCCGCCCGGCGGGCACTCCTTCAGCGTGATGGACACGCCGCAGGGGCGCGAGAGCTGGCGGGAAACGATTCGCTTCCTCGGCCGCTTCCTTCGGCCGCGCGATACTGTCCGACTAGATGACCGCTGACCCCGCGCGATCGACCGACGCGGCCGGCGCCAGCCCGCCGCCGCGCACGCCGCCCTCTCCTGGCCGCGCAGTGGAACGACAGCACCCCCCCGAGCATCCGACCGGAAAGCGGCTCGCGGTCCTGGCTCTCACCGCACTTGGCGTCGTCTACGGCGACATCGGCACGAGCGTCCTCTACGCGGTGAAGGAGTGCTTCGGTGAGCGATACGGGGTACCGGTAACGCCGCCTAACGTGTACGGTGTGCTCTCACTCGTGTTCTGGGCGCTCACACTCATCGTCAGCGTCAAGTACATATTCTTCATTTTGCGGGCCGACAACCGCGGCGAGGGAGGCGTGCTCGCGCTGCTCGCTCTCATTCAGCAGCGACTCCACCGCCGCGACGACCGCAAGACATACATCCTGCTCGTCGCGCTCGGGCTCTTCGGCTCGGCGCTCCTCTACGGCGACGGCGTCATCACGCCAGCGGTCTCGATCCTCGGCGCCATGGAGGGCCTCGTCGTCGCGAGTCCCGCGCTCGAGCCATTCGTCATTCCGGGCTCTATCGGGATCATCATCGGCCTCTTCCTCGTACAGCGCCACGGCACGGCACGCGTCGGGACCATTTTTGGTCCGGTGACGATGCTCTGGTTTGTCAGCATCGGGATCTTCGGTGCGCTCGAGATCAGGAACCACTTCGACATCCTGCTCTCGATCAATCCGTGGTACGGCCTCCGCTTCATCATCGACAACCCGAACTCGGCGTTCGTGATCCTCGGTGCCGTGGTACTCGTCGTCACTGGCGGCGAAGCGCTGTACGCGGACATGGGGCACTTCGGACGCCGACCGATTCAGATTGCCTGGTATGCAATCGTCTTCCCGTCGCTCCTGCTCAACTATTTCGGGCAGGGCGCGCTGCTACTCCGCGATCCGGGGGCGGCCGACAATCCGTTCTATCGGCTCGTCCCCGAGCCGCTTCTCTACCCCATGATCGCGCTCGCCACGATGGCGGCGGTGATCGCGTCACAGGCGCTCATTTCCGGGGCGTTCTCCCTCACGCGTCAGGCAATGCAGCTCGGCTACAGTCCCCGCGTGACGGTCACTCATACCTCGGCGCGGCAAGCCGGGCAGATCTACATCCGCGAGATCAACACGGCGCTGATGCTTCTTTGCATCGGGCTCGTCCTGGCCTACGGCTCGGCGAGCGCGCTCGCTGGAATGTACGGCGTCGCCGTGACGGGGACGATGGTGATTACGACCGTGTTGTTCTACGTGATCGCGCGGATGCGCTTCCGGTGGGGGGCGTGGAAGGCGCGGCTCTTCCTCGGCTTCTTCCTCATGCTGGAGCTGGCCCTGCTCTCGGCTAATCTCATCAAGATCCCCCACGGCGGCTGGTTCCCGCTGGTGCTCGGGGCCATTATCTACTTGATGATGACGACCTGGAAGCGAGGGCGAGATGTCCTACACGCGATCCTCGCCCGCGCGAGTCTCCCGCTCGACCTTTTCCTCACCGACATCGAGCAGACCAAACCGCCGCGCGTGCCGGGGACCGCTGTCTTCATGACGTCCGACGCAGCCGGCGCGCCGGTAGTTCTCCTGCATCACCTCAAACACAACAAGGTGCTGCACGAGCAGGTCGTTCTGCTCTCGGTGATCTTCGTGGAGGTCCCCGAGGTACCTCACGCCGAGCGCGTCGAGCTGACGCCACTCGGCCAGGGCTTCTATCGGGTAGTAGCGCAATACGGTTTCATGGAAACCCCGGACGTCCCCGAAGTTCTCGCTTGGTGCGCGCAGAAGGGCCTCAACGTTCCGCTGCCGCAGACTAGCTTCTTCCTCGGCCGCGAGCGGCTGATCCCGCTCAAGTATCGGAAGACGGCGAAGGGGGACCAGCCGGCCTTTCAGCCGTCGTACCCGGGAGCGCCGATGTCGATGTGGCGCAGGAAGCTCTTCGCTCTGATGTCACGTAACGCTCGCTCGGCGACGGAATACTTCGACATTCCGCCGAACCGGGTAGTCGAGCTGGGCGCTCAGATAGAGTTCTGAGATGAATTCACACGCGCGAAGGCTTTCGCTGGAGCAGAAGCTGCCGCTGCTCATCTCGGGGTTACTGGTACTCGTGCTCGTGGCGACCTCGTGGGTGGCGTATCGCGATGTAGAACGCTCGGCGATGCTCGCGGCGACCGAGCGGCTCCAGCGCGTCGCGCGGGAGCTCGCCGGTCTCATCCAAGTGCAGACCACGGCACGGTTCGAGACGATGGGGCGCATCGCGGCCGATCCGGCGCTTCGCGCCTGGCTCCGCGCACCGACCATGCATTCGCGCGCCCCCGCCGACAGCGCGTTGGGCCGGCTTCGCGTCGCGGCGGATACGGCGGCCGTTACGGAGGTATGGAGCGCGCGGGCAGAACCGCTCGCCAGCGATGGCCGGCCGATCTCCGCGGCGTCGCGCGCGCGGGGACGCGCGGTGGTGAGCGGGAGCAGCCGTGACATCGCCCTCATTGGCGCGCTCTACACGGAGGGGGATAGCGTCTTCTACTGGGTGGTCGCCCCCGTTAGCGATCGCGGCGCGACGGCCGGCTGGCTAGCACAGCGCCGCCGCATGCTGACAGCACCGAGGGCGCAGGAGCAGGTCCGCAACCTGATCGGAACCGACGTCACGATCTACTTCTCGAGCTCCGATCCCGCGGCCGACCTCTGGGTCGACTTGGGCGGCCGTGCCGTGCAGCGTGTGGTGGGCACCCCCGATAGCAGCGTGCTCTTCCGATACGAGCGCCCCCGCGGCGTCACGCACATCGCCGCGGCGAACCCGGTCGCAGGTACCTCGTGGGTGCTGATCGCCGAGCGACCGCTCAGCGCCGTGCAGGAGCGGCCGCGGGCTTTCCTGCGGCGAATGACTCTCCTCGCGTTGATCATCGTCCTCCTCGGCGGCGGCGCGGCGTGGCTCGTGAGCCGGCACGTCACAGTCCCACTCGCGCGGCTCAACGCGGCAGCGGAGGCAGTGGCCGGGGGTGATTACTCGCGCCGGGTCGACATCCGCCGCGGCGACGAGCTGGGCCGCGTGGCAGACACGTTCAACATGATGGCCGGTCGGGTCGAGCGGGCGCGCGCAGACCTCGAGAGCCAGATCGACGCGTCGCGGGCGTTGACCGCCGAATTGGAGAAGGCAAACCGTGCCAAGGCCGATTTCCTCGCCGTCATGAGTCACGAGCTCCGCACGCCCCTCAACGCTATCGGGGGTTACGTGGACCTGATCGATCTCGGCTTGCGAGGGTCGGTCACCGAGCAGCAACGCCAAGACCTCCAGCGGATCCGGCGCAACCAGCAGCACCTCCTTGGCATCATCACCAACATCCTCACATATGCACGCGCGGACGCGCGCCACATACAGTTCGAGATGGGCGCGGTCGCGCTGGACCCGCTGTTGGAGGACACGGCAGTCCTGATCGAATCTCAGGTGCGCACGAAGGACGTGCACTTCGAGCGAGTCCCATGCACGAGCGACGTGGAGGCGTGGGCGGACCCCGACTGGCTGCGACAGATAATTCTGAATCTCCTCTCGAACGCGGTCCGCTTTACCCAATCTGGCGGCCGCGTCACGGTTGACTGTGTGGAGGATGGTGGGGGAGGAGGGAGCGACGGCGTGCGGATAACGGTCGCCGACACGGGGCCCGGGATCCCGACCGACAAGCTCGAGGAGATCTTCGAACCGTTCGTCCAGCTCGACCGGCGGCTCTCGCGCCCGACCGAGGGTATCGGACTCGGTCTCGCGATCAGCCGCGAGCTTGCGCGCGCCATGGGAGGCGACGTGACGGTGGTCAGCGCGCCCGGCCGCGGCTCCACCTTCACGGTGACTCTTGCGCGCGCCGACGGGCGCCGTACGCCGGCCTTCGGTACCGGGATCCCAGCGACGGGCGCCCGCTGAGCGTCCCGTCCGGAGATACGGGTGCCGCCGGCTCTTGCTCTCTCGCCTTGCCGGGGGCACTTTCCCGCCGTTCTCCCGCGCCCAGTCCCTCCGCCGGCGTGCTCAGTTCACGGCCCGTGCCTAACGCCGAGCCCATTCGCTCCCCTTCGCCGCCTCATGCGCTCAATCTCTCTTCTCGTGCTCATCGCGTTCGTCGCCGCGGACGCCATGCTTGGCCACGCCACTCCCGCACAGGCCCGAACCGCGCAGCTCGCCGCACGGCTCGACTCGATCCGTGACGACCGCGCCTTCTCCTTCTACGATCGGGGTCCCTACCGTCCCAACGTCCCGCGTCCGGAGACCATCCTCGGATACGACATTGGAGACCAGAACTCGCAATTCGCGCTGCAGGAGCGCGTGCTCCTGGCGATCGCCGATGCGGCTAAGGACCGTGTGCGAGTGGAGGAGATCGGCACCACGAGCGAGCGGAGGATGATGCGGCTGTACATCATCTCTTCGCCGGAGAACATTGCCCGGCTCGACGCGATCCGAGCCGACCTCGACCGGGTTGCCGACCCGCGAGGCGGGCCCGACGGCGACGTGGATGCGATCGCGGCGCGAGTCCCGGCTGTGGTATGGATCAACGAGTCGGTGCACGGGAACGAGTCCCCTGGCTTCGAAACCGCGATGCAGACGCTCTATCAGCTCGCCGCGAGCGAGGAGCCGGCGACGATGGAGGCGCTCCGCAACACGCTCGTGATCCTCAACCCATCCACCAACCCGGACGGGCACGAGCGTTTCACCGTTTGGCACAACTCGATACACGTCCGCAGCCCCGACCCGTTTTCGATGGAGAAGAACGAGCCGTGGAGCATCCAGGGACGCTACAACCACTACCGGTTCGATATGAACCGCGATGTCATGACCTCCACGCAGCGCGAGGTACAGGCGCTCGTGCGCGGTTACGTCCGCTGGCACCCGATGGTCGCCATCGACCAGCACGGCCAGACGACCAACTACTTCTTTCCCCCAACTGCCGCGCCGATGAACCAGAATCTCGGGCGCGACTTTCAGAAGTGGATGGAGATCTATGGCCGAGCGAACGCGGCGGCGTTCGATCGTTATGGCTGGATGTATTACTCGCGTGACATCTTCGACTTCTACGGCCCGTTCTACTGGGACAGTTGGCCATCGTTCACCGGCGCGATCGGCATGACGTACGAGACCGACGGCGGCGGATGGAAGGGAATTCTCTGGCGCCGCGAGGACGGCTCGCTTCTTTCCTTCCGGGATGGAATCGCGAAGCACTACGTGACGGCGATGGCCACGATCGAGGCGACGGCGGCGGGCCGCGCCGAGCGCGTGCGCGACTTCCTCGCGTTCCGGCGGGCGGCGATCGCGGACGGACGCGCTGGTCGGATGAAGCGCATCGTGCTCCTCCCCGGCGCCGACCCCGGGCGCGCCGCCGAGCTGGTCACGACCCTGCTGCGTTCCGGGATCGAAGTGCGCCGCGCGAGCGCGGCATTTTCGGCCGGCCGCGCCCATTCGTACGCCGACGATGGCGCGGGCGGGCGGCGGTTCGACGCTGGTGCGTACGTCGTTGACCTGGCGCAGCCGCAGGGGAGGCTCGCGAAGGCAGTGCTGGAGCCGAACCCGACGCTCGACACCGCCTTCGCCCGCACTCAGATCGAGAAGTACCGGCGCAACATTCGCCGCGGCGCCAACGTATCGCGCGAGGGCTACGAGTTCTACGACGCGACAGCATGGTCCCTTCCGGTCACCTTCGGCGTCGAGGCGTACTGGACCGAGGACGCCGCCCCCGTTACGGGGGAGCTTCTGGTCTACCCGCGTGGTGATAGCGTTCGCGTGGACGGGAGCGACGGTCTGGCCGTCACGGTTGCGGGCGGAATCGTCGCCGGACGTCCGGCTCGCTCAGCCTACCTATTCAGCGCCGAGCGCAACGGCGCCTCGCGCCTCGCCTACCACCTGCTCGCCGCTGATTATCGCGTGTCGGCGTCCACGCAGTCGCTCGAAGCAGGAGGCCGGCAGTGGCCGCGCGGGACGTACATCGTGCGCGTCGCACGCAACGACTCGTCCATTCACGGGGAGCTCGACCGACTAGCACGCGAGAGCGGGGTAGAGGTGACCGGGGTGAACTCCGCCTTCACGGACGCCTCGCAGTACGGCATCGGCTCCGAGGCGGTGGCGGAGCTCCGTTTGCCCAGGATCGCCCTCGTCGGGGAGGAGGGGGTCAGTCAGACAGCGTACGGCGCGACCTGGTGGACGCTCGAGCATCGCTACGGGATCAGCTTCACGCCAGTCTCACTTCGCTGGCTGGGCTTCGGCGACCTGTCGCACTTCAACGTCATAATCGTCCCGGACGCTTCGTCAGGCACGATGAATCGCGTACTCGGAAAGGAGGGCGCCGATCGCATTCGCGCCTGGACGCGGGCAGGAGGAACGCTAATCACGATGGGCGGCGCCTCGGCGTGGGCGGCACGCGACGAAGTAAACCTGACGAGCGCCCGCCCGGTCGGCGAGGAAGGGCGCGATACCACCGGGGCCGCCGCCGCGAAGCCGGACACGGCTGCCGCTACCGGCCGTCGCGAGCAGGCGAGCGAACGGGTCCAGGACGACTTGCTCGCAGCCACCAGTCCCTCGGCGAGCAATACGACCCCGGTCGGCCTGCCGGGCAGTCATTTCGACGTCGTACTCGACCGAACCCATTGGCTGACGCAAGGCTACGAGCAGCCGCGCACCACCGTCATGCTCGACGGCGGCACCTTCTACAAGCTCTCGAAAGAGGGCGCCAACGTCGCGGTGTTCCCGACGACGGGAACGCTGCACCGCGCCGGCTTCGTCTGGCCCGACAACACCGAGCGATTGCTCCGCGGCACGGCGTTCCTGATCGTAGAGCCGCTAGGCGAGGGACACGTGGTTGTATTCACTAACGAGCCGCTCTTCCGCGGGTGGTGGCGCGCCCTCGACCGGCTCGTGCTAAACGCGGTGCTGCTGGGGCCGGGAATGTAAGGCCGCCGTTCCTCGCGCCTCTGCCTCCAGCCAGGCGCGCGCCATGGCTTCTCGGGCTCGCTCGAAGGAGGCCGATCCCCGCACCTCCACCTCGAGCCGGGCGCGCTCCATCGCTTCGCGGGCCCGCTCGATCGATCGCTCCATCGCTTCTAGAGCTCGATCGATCGATCGCTCGGCGCGGTCGCGAGCGGCGTCGAGCCGGTCGTGGTCGATCTCCACTTCTCCGTCGAGCTCGATCTCCGGCAGCATCATGCGCGCCCGCGGCGCCAGAGCCGGCATGGGCGTCATCGGTGGCAGCGGCGCCATGGGCGCCATGGGTGCCGGCGTGGGGAATGACGCGTCGGAATAGCGGTCGCCAAAGAAGAACTGGAAGCCGCGACGCTCGTTAGGGTACAGGTCGCCCGCGCGCGCAGTCCGCACGCGCACCGTCTTGAATTGGCCGCCTGACCAAACCCGGAGCTCAACCTCGTCCCCCGCTTTCAGGCCTCGCAGCTCTCGAGCGAAGCGGCTCGACTTGGCGCTCGCAATCAACCCGTCCCCTGCGTCCTCGCCCGCCACCCGCAGGTTCACCTCGTTGATCGCAGCGACGCGGTCACCTTCCACGATTCCGGCCCGCTCCGCCGGACCGTCCGCCGTTACACGGACGACAAGGATGCCCAGCGAGTCGCGCCGGCTTCCGGTCCCCTGAAGGCTGATCCCGACGACCGCGCGGTCCTGCATATTTTCGCCAGCGCGGACGCTGTCGCGGCCGGGTAGCTCCTCGCGCGCGGCAGTTGTAACGCGCACCGGCTTGTAGGCGCCGTCGCTCCAGATACGCAGCTCGACCTCGTCGCCCGGGTCTACCTTCCCCAGCTCGCGGACGAGCCGGCGGGTCGCCAGCCCCTGCATGTCCGATTCCCCGGCGTCCTCCGCGGAGAGGCGCAAATTGATGGCGTTGATCGAGGCGAGCCGGCTCCCCTCCTCGATCCCCGCCTTCTCGGCGGGGCCGTCCGGGGTGACGCTCACTACGAGCAGGCCAAGCGTGTCGCGCTTCCCGCTCGACTGAGTGGAGATGCCGAGGATGGCGCGATTCTCGAAATCCGCGCGCGCGCGGATCGAAGGAAGCGTGCGGATGATGGTGCGGCCCCGTTCGCGGTCCCGCTCGCGCCTTTCATCGCTCTGTTGCGCGGCGGCGAGCGAAGTCAGGATGCCAAGCGCGACTGCGCTCGACAGGAGAGTGTTGATTCGCATAGTGCCTCGTGGTGGGTTGCGGTCTATCGGGTATGACCCACCAGCGTGGCGGAGGGTTGCCACGCGTCACGACGTCGTCGCATCGCGGGTCGGCGACCGCCCGGCGGCTGCCGGATCCAAGGCCTCCGCTGGCGGTGGCATGCCCGCCGGTGGGCCGCGGCGCCTTTCAGCCCTTTCCGCGATCCGCTCCGCGGAACGCTCGGCGAGCGCTGTGATCGTCAGGCAGGGGTTCGCGCCTACCGGGCCCGGCATGATCGAGCCGTCCGCAATGTAGAAGCCTGGGAACCCGAAGACCTCGCCGAGCGCGTCGACGACCCCTTCATCGCGGTTCCTCCCCATCGGACAGCCCCCGAGCGGGTGAACCGTGATCACGCGGTCGAGGAACCAGAGCAGATTGTCGCGGAACGTACCGTCCCACGCGCCGACGACATCCCGCATCGCGCCCCGCATCCGCTCGAAGAACTCTTGCGATCCGCGAACGCGCCAGTCGACGTCGAGCCATTGCTCGGGCGAGAGCGTCATTGTCCCATCCGGGATGTCGCGCCCCATGCCGAGAAGTGGGAGGGAATCCGAGGACAGGTTACAGCCGCCGAAGAGCTCTGCGATCTCCCCACTGAGGTCGGCCTCGTAGCTCTTGGAGAACGCCATCCGCAGTCGCGTTCCGGCGAAGCGCAGAGCGCGTCGCGCCAGCCCCGGAACGTCGCTGGACTCGAGGAGCCAGCTCACGAACGCAGGAAAGCCAGCGTCCTCGATGTAAAACCCGCGACCTTCGCTCCCGTCCCCGTCCGCGGCGTCGCCGACGCGGATGGCGCTCGTGATCACGGGGCCGAACGTCGGGTCGAGCAACCGGCCGGCTCGGCGGCCGTCCCGCGTTTCATGGCACTTGATGCCGAAGCCGAGCAAGTCTCCGTTCCCGCAGAACCTGGTACCGAGCCGCGCGCTCAGCCCGGGGAAGTTCTCGCGGTTTCGGAGGAGGAGATACGTGCTACCCAATGTCCCGGCGCTGACGATGAGGCGATCGGCCGTGAGCGTGACGTGCGGGAGCGAGCGCGTGTGGAAAGGCCTCCCCTCGCGCTCGAGCGAGTGCTCCACGTAGCGCACCGTGTATCCGCCCTCCTGCCGGGGCGCAATCGTGCGCACCTCGCACAGCGTGCGCAACTCGGCGCCGGCGCGCTTCGCCGCGGAGAGATAGTTGTAGTCGAGGGTGTTCTTGCTGCCGTAATTGCAGCCGACGTCGCACTCCCCGCAGAGACGGCAGGTATATCGCGTTCGGCCGTGAAGGTTTTGATGTGCCTCGCGGATCGGCTCGCCCGGGATGGGATCCGGGTCGCCACGATTGCCGAAGGTGACGGCGAGCAGCGGGAGCTGCCAAGTCGCGTTGTAGCCCTTCGCGCGAAGGTCACGCGCAGCCGCCTCCATCGCCCACGTCTTGGCAGTGCGGTTGTAGGGCGGCCGGTCGAGAGGATAACATTGTCCGCCGAGCATCGCCTCCGCGGGATCGTAGTACGGATCGAGCTCTTCCCGCGTCACGGGCCAGTACTCGTACCCGCCGCTCCCCAAGTCCTCCTTCACGAACCACTTCTCGTCCTTTCTGATGAGGACATTTGCGTAGATCAGCGAGCCGCCCCCGAGTCCGCTTGCGACGAGCGCCTCGATTCCGCGAAACGACCAGGCGTCGAACATTCCGTACAACCCCTCGCTCGGGTCCCAGAAGTTTCGCTTGACACCGTGTGGTGCGCGCGGGAACGAGCCCGGCGGGTATGGCTTGCCGCGCTCGAGAAGGCAGACGCGAAGCCCAGCCTCAGCGACGCGGCAGCCCATCGTTGAGCCACCGAATCCGGAACCGATGACCACGGCATCGAAATGCTCGGTCATAGCGCGGCGCGTCCGGCGGAAGGCACCGGCGTTGCGCGGGCCGGGGAGACTCTCCCGGCACCGGCGGCAGCGTGCGGCGGCGCTGCGCAACGAATCGGGCTTTCGATGAGCCGCGCGCGCCGCAGGAATTCCGCGTCGTCCTCGTCTGGCTCGTACCAGGGGCTGCCAGCGCGCGCGTCAGGCACTAGCCGCCAGCGCGTGCACACGCTCTTGATGCCCACAGGGAAGATGGTCAGCTCGCCCGACTCGGCTATCCGCAGCCGGAGGAAGTTCTTCCAGTGCTCGATGTACTGGCTCGAGAATGCCTCGTTGACATGGAGAGCGCAGGTCCGCTCTGCAACGATGAGATACAGCCCGAACAGAAATCCGCCGGCGAGCGCACCCGCCGCGAGCATCTCGACCGTGAAGAGGAGTACGTGCCACAAATTATCCGTCGTCGCTGACGCCCCGGCCCTGGCCCACGGTACCTCGACCCAGCCGGGGAGCCACACAAGGTTCAGCTTCGCGAACAGCCAGAGCAGCGTGCCACAAAGCGCGACGTGGAGCACTCCGTGCGCGCCCCCAACGAGCAACGCCGTCACTTTGTGCCGCCGCTGGTCGGTCGCGGGGCGCGGGAAAACGAGAAGACCGCCGACGATGACGAGCGACAAAACCACCCCGGCGGGATTGTGGACGAGCGCGGCTACGAACGCATCCCGCGCCGCGGCAACCTCCCCCACGCCGAGCGTGGCGAGACGCTCCATCAGCCCGGTGGCGGAGATCCACTTGCTGCCGCTCTGCAAGAGCCAGGCGTACAGCAGATAGATCGCTGCGAGCAGGATCCCGAAGCGCCAGTTGCGTACGGGGAATCTCACGTTGCCCCAAACCAGCCCCGCTGACCGCTCCCGCCCGGGGAACAGCGCTTCATCGCCCTCGTCGTCCACGCCTCCCTCCTTTTGGGGGAGGAGGTAGGTCTCGGTGGTGTCGGTGTCCTCCTTCCCCTCCCCCCGTGGTAGGGTGATCTCCCGCGGCAGGCGATGCGTGGGATACAGATACGCGCCTCCGCCGCCAGCCGTGATTTTCTGCTGGCTCCGGTCGGCGCCGACGTAGCGGCTGTAGTGATGCAGATCCCCGGTGAGCGTCACGGCGAGCGTGCGCCCCTGACGGTGGATCGCCTCTCGCTCGAAGAAGGCGAGGTTCTCGTACGCCGCGGCTTCGCCGCTCCCGGCCCAGACCCAGCTCGGAACCGCCGTAACCAGGATGATACGCTCGTCGGCCGTCACCCGGTCGCGCGCGACCTCTCGGAAGAATCGGAGTTGAGGATCGTCAATGTCAGAGTGGAGCTGCACGTCGGTTCCCCACAGCCACCAACCGCGTGGGAGCCGGAGCGCGAAATAGCTTCGTGACTGCTGGGTTTTCCATCCGCCGATCCATCGTCCCTGGCAGAACAGCCGGATGTAGCTCGTCAGGCCGTCGTACCAGTCGTGGTTTCCGGGGATCGCGTACAGATGCGGCTGGTCGCGCTCGACGTAGGGAAGGGCGGCACGGTACGGTGCGACCAGGCGAGCCTCGTACGCTTCGCGCGTCGCCGTCGGGTAGACCATGTCACCACCCATGACGAGGATGCGCCCGCGCCCCGTCCGCTCGCGACCCTTCTCTTTTCCGTTGGCATCGTAGCGTGGGAGGTCGAGCGTGTCCCGACCCATCAGGTAAGCGACGCTGTAAGTGGAGTTCCACCCATCCCCGAGATCGGCCACGAAATCGAGCCAGAAGTCGCCACTCTCACCAGAGTAATCACGGACCGTCGGCTCGTTCAGCGCCGCTTGCATCTCGCGGCGGTCGGCATACGCACCGAAGGTGCTCGAGAGGAGCGCCTTGATGCCCGAGTGAACGAGCTCGCCCGGACTGAACCAGTCCACCATCCGTTGGCTCGTGTAGCGCGCGGCTTCCGGCGTGCCAGGCTGCGGCGGTTTCGGGGCGTGGTCAGTCATCGTTCGCCCTCGGCATCGTGGGCCGCCGGCGCGGCCGGTCGGCGCGGGTCACCCGACCATCTTCGCGTAAGAGCCCCACAGCTCGCCTAGGAAGAAGCGACCGAACTGCCCCACCGTCTCGGCCTTGTCCGTCATCGAGTCTGCGTTCGTGACACTCATACTCCGAACGAGCTTGAGGAGCTCGGCGGCGCCGAGGCTGAGGATGCCTGCGCCAACCACGGGTCCGGAGGCGTCGCCGCGGTGCAGGCGCGTGTACAGCGTGGTCGTGTCCCGCCACATGTCGAAGCCGGGATCATCGTGGACCTCCTTTCGCCCCGCCAGATAATACTCCTGGCCGTCGTGCGTGAAGGCGAGCTCGTAGACCATACGCTTGTGCTTGGGATCACCGGTCGGGGAGAAAAGGTTGAACTGCCCCGCCCGGGCGGGGATGCCGGCGCCCATCGGCGCGAAGTCGATCCGCCCATCGATCGCGCCAACGTGATTGGCGTCGGCGACAAAGCGCTCCATGTCATCGATCGTGATCGTGGCGTGCATACTCAGCTCGGTCCCGTCCGCCTTGCCGCGCGCCACACCGAGCTCCGGATCGGTTTCTCCGAGCGCGAACGCGCCAGCCATGGTCTCGCGGAAGGTGATTCCTGGACGTGCGTCGGACATGCTGGTGGCCTCCGGCGTGAAGGGGAGTCCCTCGGGACGCATCGTCCTCAGGTACGCGCTCGCATCGGCGTATCCCATGTCTATCAGCGACGCGGTGGTGATGCGCCCGAAGTAAAGGTCGGGGTCGAGCGGTAGCGGGGTCGATGGCTTTATGACGTGCAGCACGATCGGACGCGTGCGCCCGCCTGGGTGTTCGCCGGCCAGAACGCGCTCGTTGATCTCGGCGATGCGATCGAACTCCTCGAATAGCACGCCGTTGGCGCTCAGCTCGATCATGTGGACGTACTGGTTGAAGACGCCGCTCCGGTACTTGGGCGTGTTACCGATGCACCACACGAGCCAAAGTTCGTCTGCGCCGCGGCGCACAGCCTCCATGCAGTTCGCATCCTTGATCCACACAGAGTCGAGGTAGAGCGCGTTTCCCTTCGGCACGGGCGGCATGAACATCGGGAGGGAGATTCCCGCGACAAGGAAGTCGAGGTCGATCCGCTCGTGCGGAATCGCCTCGTTCGCTTTCCGGGTGAAGTTGCAGACGTTGAACGTGCCGTTCATCCCGCGCGCGGCGCGGATTCGCTCGGGGTCGATGCCGAGGTGCGGGAACACCTTTCCACGGATTCCATCGGCGTCTCCCCACGCTAGCATGTCGGTCGCCCTGAGGTATTCGTGCCAGGGAACGAACGAGACGAAGTCGCGCACGCGAAGCGTTCGCCACCGATCGCACATCTCGTCAGGCGAGAGTCCCGACAGGAGCATCGCGAGGTTGATCGTCCCGCCGGACGTGCCGTCGGCGTGGGCGAACGTCAAGCCATGCTCGAGCAGCGCGCGGATAACGCCCGCCTGGTAGGCGACCCGCATGCCGCCGCCGGCGAGGATGAGGGAACGGCGCAACCCTTCCCCCCCGCCGCCGTCGCGCGGCGCTCCGTGCGGAACATGCGTGGCCGTCGTGTCGCTCACGCGCCGGCAGGCCTCGCGCCGATCCCCTGCCCGCGGCCGAGCTGCCACAGGTAGAGCATCCCCAGCGTGCCCGAGAACAGATCGAAGCCGGCGACGAGGAGCGCCAGCGAGGAGAAGACCCCGCTCGCAACCCCGAGCGCAACCGCGATCGCCGCGCCAAGCTTCTGGAGGCTCGCCCAGAGGACCACGAGGCGATCTACCGTGCGAGAGAAGAGCGCATGCAGTAGCGCGCCACCGAAGAGGCACATGAACATCCCGACTATAGCGAAGAAGTGGCGGCTGGTCGAAGTCACCTCGGCGCGGAGGAGGGCGAGCATCCACCCGGGGGCGACGATCTGCAGGAACCCGGTGGCGACGGTGGCGGCGGCGATCGCCGCCAGCGCGGCGTGCAACACACCGCGCTTCATGATCGCCGGTCCTCGTCGATCGCCCTGAGCAGCCGCCCCTTCGCGACGAAGAAGTACATGAGCGTCAGCCACATCACGGTCACGATCGCCATCCGGATGTCGTTGAGCATCATCCAATCGCGGAAGTGCGCGGTGAGCTGCGCCTGGTCGGTGATGCGCGTGGCGAGGATGCGGTTGATGGGGATGATGTGCGCGGTGCCGACGTAAGTCGCGCCGGCGATGCAGAGGAAGGTGAGGACCGCGACCCACCGAAACCGCGTCCGCCACTCGCTCCAGATCATGATTGCCGAGGCGAGGAACATCAGCGGCACGACGATGGTGAAGAAGCGGGTAGCCGCATCCGTCGGCGGGATGAACTGGTCGTAGTAATTGTCTGCGGTAATTACCGTCCACGTCGGATACCAGAAGAAGTGAAGCGCCCAGAGGACTCCGACGTAGAGCGACGCGCCGAAGAAGTTGTACGCGTGGTTGACGGTCAACAGCTTCGCGCGCAGCGACGAGCCCTCGGCCGGAGGAGCCACACGGCTCGGCGGCCCGGAGAAGCTGGGCGTACGGCGCGCGTCGGGAGGCGCGTCAGGCGGGACGTTGGCGGGCGTATTTGGCCCCGTAGGGCCCGTGTCGAGATCGGCCATCTGCGCGGTCCTCCGCGGAACGGGTGAATGTGGGACGGTGTAGGCCTGACGCGGTCGGTTGGCGGGACCGGTCAGGGTGCGGCGGTCCGCTCCCGGTCCGCGGCGGGTGGGAGCGCCGTGCCGGCGGGCGCGCTGACGGCGCCCGGCGGGGGTGGCCACTCCTGCGACAGCCCGAGCCAAAAGACACTCTCCAGCCCCTCAGGAGCCTCCGTGGGCGCCCGGTCGTGACTCAGGAACCAGCACTCGAAGTGGTCGTCGAGCATCCCGCGCGTCTCCGGGAAGAAGCCGGCGAAGAGCGGCCGGTCTGCCTCCACCCCCATGCCCGCCAGCCCGCGTAGACGCGGGTGATCGCCGATCGCCAGGCGGGCCGATCCCGGCGAGAACAGCGAGAAGCCGATCTTCCCTTTGAAATAGATGTACGACTTCATGAGCATTCCGCGGAACTGGCAGTAGTTCACGGCCCCCATGCTCATCGGAAGCCACGCCCGGCGGGGCCGGACCTCGATCTGCATCGCGAGCTGGCCGTCGAGATCGTAGCGCGAGGTCACCCAGTCTTCGCCGATCACGAAATCCAGGCTGGCCCGGTGCTTCGGCATCCCCCAGATGCCTTTTCCCCCCTTTACAGAGATCTCGGTGCTTACCGGCAAGTCGAGCACGAACTGCCCGATTCCAAAGCGCTTCGGCATGAGGACGGCAAGCGGCGTTGGCACCGGCCGGCGGCCGTGGGTGCAGGCGATCGCGATGCTATACTCGATGTACTTGCCGATATCGGTGACGCGGTAATCGATGACGGTGATGAGAAGTATCCCCTTCCCGCGGAAGCGGACCGGGTGAAGCTCGTTCCCCGGGAGCACCGACCGCGCCCGGTCGGCGTCCAAGGGGAACGCCGCCATCAGGGCCGGTGATTGCTCGGAGTTTACCGGGAGGTGGAACGGGATCCCGTCAACCAGGGCTTGCCGGCCAGCTTGCCGCTCGAGTCGCTTCCGGTTCCCCATGACGCCTCCTGCTCAGCGTGGTTTGTCCAGCTCCGCGAGTATGAGCGGAAACGTGTCGCGGGCCGCGCGCTGACCCATGAACACGTCCAGATGCCCGTAGCCGGGGAGGAGGTGCAACGTGTGCCGGTCGCGGACGGGCGTGTGCGACGCGAAATAGGCGTGAGTGCGGACCTGGCTCTCGGGGAGGAAGCAGCGGTTCTGCTCGCCGGCGAGGAACGCGATGCGCGCGTCGGTGCGCGGTGGCACCGCGACAAAGCTTTCCGGGAGCTCGGGGTTCCCCTCGACGGCGACGAGGTGGCCGGCACGGACGCACCGGCTCATCTGCCGGAAGAAGCGAATCGGAACGTTGGCGAACTCTCCCTTCACCCACTCATGCGTGGCGTCGTTCAGATTCTCGTGCCGCCAGAGCGTCGGGAACCCGGTGCCGTAGGTGAAGCTCGCGTACCGGCACACCAGGTTGTCGCACTCGTGGTGCGTCAGCCTGACGAGGAGCGTCATCAGCTTCGCCGTGGTCGTCGGCGCGTGCACTCCCCACTGCGGGTTGAAGAAGGGAGTGAGCAAACCGACAAGCGGGACCGCGTAATGCAGCTTGACCTTCGAGACGCCGGGAATCACCGGGTGCAACGACACGGCGTTGGTGACGATGGTCGTCACCTGTGGCACGAGCCCGGAAACGGCGGACATCATGAAGCTCGTGGAGCCCTGGCAGTGAATGACCGCCTTAACCTCGTCCGCTCCCGTCTCGCTCACGACCGTCGCCACCGCGCGCGGGTGGTCGTACAGCGCCGCCTGGTCGAGGGTCCACTCGTTGGGCGGCAGGTCGATGCTGGCGCGCCAATTTTCGAGCCACACATCGTATCCGTGTGCAACCAGGTACTCGACGAGCGTCGTCTCGACCGGCGCGCGGAAGATGTTCGCGCGCACACCAGCGCCGTGGACGAGGAGCACAGGACCCTTATGCGGCGGCCGCTCGCCACGAACATGGATGACGTTGCAGGGGAAGCCGTCGCCAGCCATGAACGGAACGACGCGTTCCGTCAGGCGCACGTGGCTGTCGTTGAGCGCATGCCAAGCCTCCGCTCGTCGCTCGGTCCGGTGGTGAGCATGTGTCATCCCTCCAGCCGATGTGCGCGAAGATAAGAGGCACCGGCTCGGGCCGCCAGGCGGTCGCGCATTCCGCGGTGGTTGTGCGGCGGGAATGGGTGGCGAATGTGCTGTAACGCGCAATAAGTTACTCGGGCACCCTATCGCCCGAGCCGTGACGGAACTCCGCTCCAAGTTGCAGGACGCTCTGGGAGACGCGTATCGCATCGAGCGCGAGCTCTCCGCCGGGGGGATGAGCCGCCTCTTCCTCGCCAGCGATACGGCGCTCGCGCGAGTCGTCGTGGTGAAGGTGCTCCCACCCGACCTGGCTAGCGCGCTGAGCGCGGCACGGTTCAAGCGCGAGATCGAGCTCACGGCACACCTGCAGCACCCACATATCCTCCCCGTGCTCAACGCAGGGGCGAGAAACGACCTCCTCTACTACGTGATGCCGTACGTAGCCGGAGAGTCGCTGCGTCACCGGCTGGAGCGCGAGGGACGCCTCCCGGTCGTCGACGCCTGCCGCCTAATGCGCGAGATCGCCGACGCCCTCGCCTTCGCGCACGCCGAGGGCATCGTTCATCGCGACCTCAAACCGGAGAACATCCTCCTCCAGGGGAGTCACGCGGTGCTGGCCGATTTCGGGGTCGCGGGCGCCCTGCTGGCCGCTCAGGGCCGGCCGACCGACTCCTCCGCCCCACGCGATCGCCTGACGAGCGCCGGGCACACCGTGGGGACAGCCGCCTACATGGCGCCGGAACAGCTCGCGGCAGAGGACGACGTGGACGGACGCGCCGACATCTATTCGCTCGGCCTCGTGGGTTACGAGATGCTCGCCGGCAAGCGTCCCTTCGCCGACCGGTCCGGCGGTGATCTCATCGTCGCCCGGCTGACCGAGAGCCCACCCCCGCTGCACGAGATGCGCGCGGAGGTCCCGCTCTCGCTCAGCGACGCGATCTCCGTCGCGCTCGCACCCAAGCCGTCCGACCGGTGGCAGTGGGCCGCGGAACTGCACGACGCGCTCGAAGGCGTATCGGTTACCCGCACCCGCAACGACGCAGTGTCGCGGTCGAACGCCGCCCTCCGCGTACCGCGCTGGCGCTCGCGGCGGTGGCTCGCCGCCGGCGGAGTCGCCATGTTCGTCGGTGCCGGCGTCGCGGGAGCATGGATCCGGTGGGAAACCGGGTCGCGGCTCGTCCCCAACCTCGTCGCCGTGGCCCCCTTCGAGGCATACAACCCGGCCCTTGCCGTGTGGCGCGAGGGGCTGGTCGACTTGCTCTCGCGCAATCTCGACGGGGCTGGCGCGCTGCGCACCGTGTCCCCGACGATCATCGTCCGGCAGTGGGGGGAGGGGGCGCGCTCCGACCCCGCCGGCGCGAGCGAACTCGGTCGGCGTACCAGAGCCGAGTACGTCGTGTTCGGAAGCGTGATCAGCACGGGGCGCGATTCGGTGCGACTCACCGCCAGCCTCCTCGACGTCGCCAGCGGAGACGTCCTGCGTGGCACCGAGATCATGCGAGTCGGCGCGAGCGATCGAATGGACGTCCTCACTGATTCTCTCACCGTCTCACTGCTGCAAAGGGTCGGACAGGCGGGCGCAATCGCCGGGTTCCGCGGCAGCTCGCTCGGATCGGCGTCGCTCCCGGCCCTCAAGGCATTCCTGCAGGGGGAGCGTCACTACCGTCGCGCCGAATGGGATTCGGCGATCCTCGATTACGAGCGCGCGGTCGCAGAGGACACCACCTTCGCGCTGGCGCTGAGGCGGATCGGCCTCGTGATCACGTGGCAACGGAACGTGATCGACTCCGTATCCCGGTCGTACCTCGCGCGGGCGGGCCGGTACAATCACGGCCTCTCTCCCCGCGACAGCCTCCTGGTTGCCGCAGATTCAGTGCGCGCACTGCTCTCCGGCGTGGAAGGCGACACGCTGTACCTGCCACGCACGCGACGTCTCTTCGCCACGCTCCAGCGTGCGGCCAGCGAGTATCGGGATGATCCGGAGGTTTGGTACGCGTTCGCTGACGCGCATTACCACTTCGGCCTCGGTCCCGGCGTCTGGGTGCGGCCACGGCGTACGCTCGACGAATTCGACCGCGTCATCGCACTCGACTCCGCGTTCGCGCCGGCATACATCCACGCCGTCGAACTGGGATTCGATCTTGGTGGGCGCGAGCTCGGCCTGCGCTACGCACGTGGCTACCTCGCGCTGCACCCGACGGATGTGGAGGGAATCGGGATCGCGCTAGTCGAGCACCTCGCGGGGAGGGCCGACCGCAGGCCCGACGTGGTCCAGCGACTGCTCGACACCAGCGATGTCGAGGTTATCGCCGGTGCGTGGCTGAGGGTGCGGCGCTGGGCGGACAGCGCCGAAATGGCGGTGATGCTGGCGCGTGAGCTGGCACAGCGAACGGTCGCGCTGGAGCGCCCAGATTCGATTTTCGCGCGCCGGAGGCTCGCCGCGCAGCTCGCGTACCGCGGCCACGCGTCCGAGGCGTACTCCGTGCTCGGCACGCCTCGATCGCGGCTCCTGGCCGAGCTCGCGCTGCTCGGCGCGGTGCCCCCCGATACCGCCGCCGCTATCTTCGCGGCGTGGACGCGCGACGACCGCGGGGAAGCGAGCTTCGCGCTACCCTGGTGGGCGGCGCGCGGCGACACCGCCGCGATCGCCGCGCTCGCGCTTCGGAGCGCGGCGATCACCTCCGCGGGCCACAACCCGGTTACCGGGAGCCGCGACCGCTACGATGCCGCCGCGATCCAGGCATACGCCGCCTTGGCACGCCGCGATTCGGCCGAGGCCATCAGACAGTTCGGCGCGCTGCCCGACACGCTGTGCCTGGCATGCGCGCTCGACCGCCTCACCAAGGCACGTCTGTTCGCATCGCGCGGCATGTTGCGAGAGGCGGCGGCGCTACTCGACGAGCGGCTCCCGACGCTGTTGAGCCCCACCGAGGTGATGTTCGCGCTCGAGCGGGCCCGGGTGTCGAAACAGTTGCAGGACACGGAGGGGTACTC